>NZ_VPAL01000009.1:0-94486 GCF_013419245.1 Acinetobacter sp. YH12095 | reverse complement strand
TTGATGCCATTTTTCTTTATACTGTCACTGAGGCAGGTTGGACATTTGATTTCTAGAGTTATTCGCATTTCTCTATTTTATCAAAATTCAACCTGCTTTGTTTCAGCATACTTTTTGAAACACCACCAAAACCCTTTGTCGAAACAAAGGGTTTGGATGATGATTTTCCATTTTGAATCAAATGGCTATCTCTAGTATGTCTCAAAACGGCAAATCATCATCTAAATCTGCAGGTGCGGTTGCAGGCGCAGCTTGTGGCTTCGGTGCAAAACCACTTGGGTTATTGTTGGCATAGCCACCACCCTGATTTTGGTTAAAACCGCCTTGATTTTGATTCGCATAACCTGTGGCTGGAGCTTGGTTCTGATTGCCATAACCGCCTTGGTTATTGTTAAAACGTGGTTGAGCAAAGCCACCATCTTGCTGGTCAGATTGTCCACGGTTAGCAGAGTCGAGCATTTGCATTTGATCGCCACGAATTTCAGTGGTGTAACGTTCTTGACCATTTTGGTCTGTCCACTGACGCGTACGCAATGAACCTTCAATATATACTTTAGAACCTTTGCGTAAATATTGCTGTGCAATCTCGCCTAAACGGTTATGTAAAACAATGCGATGCCACTCTGTTTGCTCTTTACGCTCACCTGTGTTTTTGTCTGTCCAGACATCACTGGTTGCGATAGAAAATTGAGTGAGAGAACCACCATTTGGGAAAGTTTTTGTTTCAGGATCACGACCTAAAGTACCCACTAAAATGACTTTATTTACACCACGCATTAGACGTTTTCTTCCTATTTGTTTCTATTATTTACTTTATAAGAGTTATGCTTAAATGGCTACCTCTTTCCCAAACAAGTGCGTTAATTGTTGTCGCGCAGCATCATCAATTTGCTGTTTATCCACTTTCACATAAGCCACTTGCTGGTCAGACATCACCACGACCTCTTCAATACCACGAATTGCCAAAAGTTGAGAAGTCCATTCATCTGTTTCTCGGTTCTCAGGCAAACGCAACACCAAAGACGAAAGATAGCGCGGCTGCGCCAATCCAAAACTAACGAATAGCCAAATTATAGCAATCGCGGTCAAAATACTCCAACCCATTGCGGTGTGGTTGAGCATCAATAATTGTCCGCCAATCATCCCACCAAAGAATGCACCCAAAAACTGACTGCTGGCATTTACACCCATCGCGGTGGCTTTAGATTGAATTGGTGCAGCCTTTGACAACCACGAAGGTAATAAGGCTTCCATAACGTTAAAGGCAATAAAGAATAAACCCAAACCCAATAAAAGGATGTATTTCGATTCAAACCCGAAAATCAGCACCAACAGCCCTAAAATAATACCTGCAATCGCGGTCAGGAAAATGCCACGCATTTTGCGATATTTTTCTGCCAAAACAATGCTTGGAAATGCCACGAACAGACTGACCAACAACAATGGCAAATACACCCAACCATGATGCTGCAAAGGAATATCGGCAAATTGGATTAATTGCGAAGGCACATAAATAAACATGGCAGTCAGCAATAAATGTAGGGTAAATACCGATACATGCAGACGGTTTAAATCGCCCATTTTCAGGACTTGCTTTAACTGAGTGATATAGCCTTGCTGAAAATTACGATGATGACGCGTGACTTTAGGCACCAATAACAACATGAGAATCGCTGCTAGTCCCATCACTGTGGTGACCCAAAATAACCCTGAAATACCAACCCAGCCCGTAAGCCATGGCCCTAAACTAAAGGCCACCACAAAGGACATACCGATACTCATCCCCATCACCGCCATGGCTTTCATGCGGTTTTCTTCGCGGGTCACATCGGCCAGTAATGCCATCACCACGGCAGATACTGCGCCACCACCTGCAATGGCACGACCAATAATCACGCCATAAATGGTGTCAGACATGGCTGCAATTGCACCACCCAAAGCAAACAGTAATAAGCCAAAAACCACCAATGGCTTACGGCTATAACGGTCTGCAATTAAGCTAAACGGAATTTGTAAAATGGCTTGGGTGAGTCCATAAACACCAACGGCAAGACCAATCAGTGCAGGAGTTGAGTATTGATATGACTGCCCTGCTACTGAAAATACAGGAATAATCATGAACAGACCCAACATGCGCAATGCAAAAATACTGCTTAAAGCAAAGGTCGAGCGGCGTTCTAAGGCATTCATCATATCAATCGACTAAAACTAAATAATTTTGAATTTGCAGATATCCTACAACATTCAGCTTAAGGATGCTGATTTTTCCCGATGTTTATTCAACAGACCCTACTTTTTCAATAAAAAAGGGCGCAACGTTGTGCACCCAAATTTATATTTTATACAGTCTTCATCACCGTATTGCTCTGTGATTTCGCGGCAATACAGCAACGGGCATCACCATAGCATTAACCCGCTTTTGCCTGACGTTTTTTAAATTGAATAGATGCAATCACCGCCCAAACAATAAAGGCAACACCAATTAAACCTGTCACCACTTCTGGCACATGCAAGCCTGTACCGCTGGCAATCATAATAAAGGCCAACGCACCAATCGCATAGTGCGCACCGTGTTCAAGGTAAATATAGGCATCCAACGTGCCTTTTTCGACTAAATAAATCGTCATCGAACGCACGAAAATTGCACCAATCGCCAAGCCTAACATGATGATCACCACATCAGAGGTGATTGCAAATGCACCAATGACACCATCAAAACTGAACGAGGCATCTAGCACTTCCAGATATAAAAAGCCCCCAATACCCGCTTTCACCACGCCTGTCGGTACGCCATTTTCGTCATGACGGACAGCATTGCCCTGTTCATCGACCTCTGGTTCACCGCCCAACATGTGACTCAGCACTTGTACGCCAATATAAATCACGATGCCCCAAATACCCGCCATCGTCACCACAAGGCGCTTATCTTCCACCACATTGGCCGCCATGATTAACAAAGTCACTAAGGCCAAAAATACCGACATGGCAGGCACGCTTGCCAGATTGCTCAAACGACGCTCAAACCATCTAAACCAGTGCGTGTCTTTTTCATCATCCAAGAAAAAGTTTAGGAAAACCATCAACAAGAATGCGCCACCAAAAGCAGCAATTTCAGGGTGATGTGCCATCAGTTTAGCCGAATATTGCTTCGGATCATTCAATGCCAGTTGCACCACTTCCATCATGCCCATATCGGCAGTGACCGCCACAATGACCACAGGGAAAATTAAACGCATACCAAAAACTGCAATGATAATCCCCACGGTTAAAAACAGCATTTTCCAGAAATGATCCCAACCGCGCAGCACTGACGCATTCACCACCGCGTTATCAAACGACAACGACACTTCCATAATCGCCAAAATTGCGGTAATGGTTAGTGCGGTAAGCATGGTTTGCACACCTGCTTCTGGGCCATGGGTATAGCCCCAGTATGCAGATAGCACAAGACACACAATCGAAAATACGATTGAGAAACCAAAATGTTTCATCATGAGAAACGACCTATCACTATATTTTGATCTGAACTTTTCATCTGCCGAATCTGTACCATCAACGCAAAGTACAGTTTTGATTAAGCTTTAACAGATACAAAAATTCTGAAAATTGAATTGCCCGAATTTTAAATCGGACAAAAACTGAGAATGTAAAATTTTATGCTGCAATTATGACGCTTTTTCCTCAACTTCGGCAAAATTCTTCGTATGATTTTTGGTTTCCCGATCAGATACCGTGAAAACCGTGTTTTTCATTCCCAAACTACTATAGTGAAATGCAACGACATATTAGGAATTTAGGATGCGCTTTTCTCAAGACGCTTGGCAACGTAACCTTGCCCTTTATCACAAGACGCTCGCTTTACCATTTAATCAGAAGTTGGCACAAGGCACCTTAAGTAAAGCTGCTTTTGCACATTATGTGATTCAAGATTCACATTACTTAATTGCCTACGGGCGTGCACTGGCAGTCTGTGCGGCTAAAGCTTTTGATGCAGATGATATTATTCAGTTCGCAGATGCCGCCAAAATCGCAATTGTGGTGGAACGTACCTTACATGACAGCTTTATGCAGGAGTTTGATATTTCCAAACAGGAATTTGAAAGTACTCCGCTGACCCTTGCCTGTCATCACTACACTTCTTATTTAGTCGCAACCGCATGGTCAGAAAGCTATCCTGTGGTATTGGCATCACTACTGCCATGTTTCTGGATTTATGCCGAAGTTGGTAAAGATATCGTCAATAATTCTGCACCGAATAATCCGTATCAGGCATGGGTCGATACCTATTCGGGCGAGGAATTCCACACCGCAGTCAATAATGTGATTCAAACCATAGACCGTGTTGCTGCGCGCTGTGATGCCGATACCCTTGAAAAAATGCACCACGCCTACACCAAAGCTGCAGAACTGGAATGGTTATTTTGGGATAGCGCCTATCATCAACGTCAGTGGCCGGGTTTAGATCAAGCTTAACGGCCGCCCTCACGCACCGTATGGCAATCGCTCCATACATACAGTGCGACAGCTCATGACCGATAAAGCATGAAAAATAACACTTGAACAATTTTCATGCGCTATCATATATAGGTTTTTCATTTGCAAAATATCGAGAAGTTTTTATGAGCCAAAGTCATATCCGTATTCGAGGTGCACGTACCCATAACCTAAAAAACGTGAACCTTGATATTCCACGCGATAAATTTGTGGTAATTACGGGTTTATCTGGTTCAGGAAAATCTTCACTGGCGTTTGATACCCTTTATGCCGAAGGACAGCGTCGTTATGTCGAATCGCTTTCTGCATACGCACGCCAGTTTTTATCGCAAATGGAAAAACCTGAAGTCGACTCGATTGAAGGTCTAAGTCCCGCAATTGCCATTGAACAGAAATCGACCAGCCATAACCCGCGTTCAACCGTGGGTACCATTACCGAAATTTACGACTATTTGCGTTTACTGTATGCACGTGTCGGCACACCTTACTGTCCTGAACATGATTTACCAATGGTGGCGCAAACTGTTTCAGAAATGGTCGATGCTGTAAAAGCACTGGAAGAAGGCACTGCCTTAATGCTACTCGCGCCTGTGATTCGTGAGCGTAAAGGCGAATATGTGCATCTGTTTGAACAGCTACAAAGTCAGGGTTTTGTACGCGCCCGAGTTGATGGCGAAGTCATGGACATTGACCCACCACCAGAACTCGATAAAAAGAAAAAACATACCATTGAAGTGGTGGTAGACCGTTTTAAAGTCCGAGATGATTTGGGCAACCGTATTGCCGAAAGCTTTGAAACTGCACTGCGTTTAGGTGGCGATTTAGCCATTTTATCGTGGATGAATGCGGAACAACCTGATCGTATTTTTTCGGCCAAGCACTCTTGCCCGCAATGTGACCGTGCCGTGGCAGAACTTGAACCGCGCCTGTTCTCATTTAACAACCCTTTTGGCGCTTGTCCAACTTGTGATGGTTTGGGGACACGTAGCCATTTCAGTGCGGAAAAATTGATTCCAAACCCTGAACTGTCGATTAGTCAGGGCGCAATTCGCGGCTGGGACAGACAGCGTCCGTATTATTACAGCATGCTGGAAAAAGTCGCGGCACATTATGAACTCTCACTCGATACGGCATGGAATCAGCTGGACAGCGTGACACAAAAGAAATTCCTGTATGGCACAGGTAAAGACAAAATTGACCTGAGCTATACTGATGAACGTGGACGCCACCATAAACGTGTGATTGCGTTTGAAGGCGTGTTACCGCATTTAGAACGTCGTTACCGTGAAACCGAAAGTAATTATGTACGTGATGATTTGGCGCAGTATTTATCTAATGCTGCCTGTGATGCCTGCGGTGGTTCACGTTTAAATGAAATCTCTCGTAATGTCCGCGTGAAAGACAAAACCATTGCTCAAATTACCCAAATGTCGATTGGCGATGCCGAAGACTACTATCAAGGCTTAAATCTTGAAGGGGCCAAAGGTGAAGTCGCAGATAAAATCTTTAAAGAAATTCGTGAACGTCTGCACTTTTTAGTGTCGGTGGGTTTGAATTATTTAAGTCTGTCACGCTCCGCCGAAACTCTTTCAGGCGGTGAAGCACAACGTATCCGCTTGGCATCTCAAATTGGTGCGGGGCTTATGGGCGTGATGTATGTGCTAGATGAACCTTCAATTGGCTTGCACCAGCGTGACAATGATCGCCTGTTGGAAACCCTGATTCGTTTACGTGACTTGGGTAACACGGTGTTGGTGGTAGAACACGATGAAGATGCGATTCGCGCTGCCGACCATATTATTGATATTGGCCCAGGTGCAGGTGTGCATGGTGGACATATTATTGCCGAAGGCACCTATGCAGAACTGGCCGAACATGCAGACTCCCTAACAGGGCAGTATTTATCGGGCAAATTAAAAATTGAAGTGCCGAAAACGCGCACCCAACCGCCACATCCCGAACAACAAATTAAGCTAATGGGCGCAGCAGGACATAACCTGAAAAAAGTGGATCTCACTTTGCCTTTAGGGGTAATGACTTGTGTCACAGGCGTGTCGGGTTCAGGAAAATCCACCCTAATTAACCGTACTTTGTTGCCTTTGGCTGCAACACAATTAAATGGCGCAACTACATTAACCGCAGAAAAATTCGACTCGATTGATGGTTTGCAATATTTAGATAAAGTGGTGGATATTGACCAAAGCCCGATTGGGCGAACGCCACGCTCGAACCCCGCGACCTATACAGGCTTGTTCACTCCAATTCGTGAGCTGTTTGCGCAAACCCCTGAAGCTAAAGCACGTGGCTATGCAGCAGGACGCTTCTCCTTTAACGTTAAAGGTGGACGCTGCGAAGCTTGTGAGGGTGATGGCATGATTAAAGTTGCCATGCACTTCTTGCCAGATATGTACGTGCCTTGCGATGCCTGTCATGGTAAACGCTATAACCGCGAAACTTTGGAAGTCAGTTATAAAGGTCGCAATATTTCTGATGTTTTGGAAATGACCGTTGAAGATGCCATGCTTTTCTTTGATGCCATTCCTGTGATTCATCGTCGTTTGGAAACCTTAAATCAGGTGGGCTTAGGTTATATTCGTCTTGGACAATCAGCTACAACTTTGTCAGGCGGTGAAGCACAGCGCGTAAAACTGGCGCGTGAACTGGCCAAGCGAGATACAGGCAAAACCCTGTATGTACTGGATGAACCGACCACTGGTTTGCACTTCCATGACATTGCCAAATTGCTCGACATCCTGCATGAGCTACGCAACAAGGGTAATACCATTGTGGTGATTGAACACAACCTAGATGTGATTAAAACTGCAGACTGGATTGTCGATTTAGGCCCTGAAGGTGGTGCAGGCGGTGGACAAATCATTGCCGAAGGCACACCTGAAACTGTCGCAAAATCTAAAATTTCACATACCGCAAAATTCTTAAAACCGATGTTAAAAGGCTAAAATAGATTATTTCAGTTTTTAAGCCCATTCAAGTTTAAATACAGATTCAGCACAAACTTGTGCTGAATCTTTCACTCTAGGCTTTTTATCACTTCGGAAATGCTCGTGGATCAATTACTGTGACTTAGTCACCAGCAACGGCATTGCGCCCACGTGCTTTGGCTCTAAATAAGTGTTTATCGGCTTTTTCCAACAATCTGCTCCATGACGCAGCACCCACCGCCACGCCAGCACTGACCGACACTTGAATATAATCATTCAGTTCTGGAATAAAAATTTCTTGATTCACAATATGGCAGCGCAATTTATCTGCCAAATACAGCGCCTCAGTAAATTCTATTTGCTCAATCAAAACCAAAAACTCATCGCCACCATAACGCACCACCAAGTCTGAGGCACGGACATGCGCTTTGAGAGTATCGGCAATACATTTTAAAGCTTGGTCACCTACCACATGCCCGAAGGTATCGTTAATGTGTTTGAATTTATCCACATCCATAATAATCAGACCAGTTTTGCTCAATTTTTCAGGTCGATGTTCTAAATATTTGATGTATTCCTCAAGCGCCAAACGGTTGGAAACACCAGTTAAGGCATCGGTATTGGCAATATTACGCAGCTGAAATTCTAAAATATCGCGTTGCTCTAGGCGTTGTTTTAGTTTTTGAATAGCCTCAAAGAGCGTTACCTTGTCTGGATTTTGCGTCCCTTGAGCTTCATCTTCATAAGCTGCCAAGCGTAAAATTTGGCTGCGTGCCTGAATTAAAGGAATAAAGACCTTTGAGCGCGCATAGACCATGGTGAAAATAGCAGCCAATAACGAAATAATTGACGCTACTAGGGTTAAAATGAAAATACGCTGAGCTTGATGATAATCTTTGTGCGCAACCTGCAAACTGTGCGCTAATATAAATGACTGCAAACTGACCACAGTGTTGAATTTATCCACCATTTTTTGGGTGAGTTCAGTGCCTGTCAATGAATAGGGTTGCCCATCAATACTTTGCTGAATCAATTGATTGACGATAGGAATTCCCTCATCCAGAAACTCCTTTTTTAATTGATCATGCAAAATATTATATTCAGGAATTTTATGTGCTTCAGGCAAAATGGTATGGATTAAATCCCACAAATAATAAGCTTGGCGTTGGGTTTGCAAAGAGCTCGCCAAATTGGTTTCAGGAATTTTTTCAGCAAACGTTACCGCGGCAATAATATTGGATGCCACCCTTCCCGCTTGATCACGCAAATCTGAAAGAACAAAAATCACACTATAATAGGTCGATACCGATGAGTCTTTTGCCACTGAATCGAGCATGACGTGTTTCAGCACATGCTGAGAACTGTCCCATGCCGCAAACATTTTTTGAATCGCATGATCCATCTGTTGAGAGCTACGCAAATGCTGTGGAGTTGCTGCATATTCATCGACCGCCTGACGCCCTTGTTCTAAAGCAGTCTTTAACTGATGCGATAAATGATGCGCATGGATAATAAAACCTTCTTTTCTTAAAATATTGATGGTCTGTTCTACTTGTTGATCCACGCCAGCACGGTACGCTTTCAATTCTTGTAAATTTTGCTGAAATTCAGCTGCTGAACTCGACATGACTTTGTTTGCAGGTGCTCGTTCACGCGAAATACTATTGGTCAGTTCAGCCACTTTGCCTAATACAGAAATTTCAATTAAAGCACGTTTTGTTTTTTGATAACTCTGATAACTATTCACCATCAGAGGAACGCAAATAAAAAGCAATGACACGATAATAATGATCATCGAGATCAACAGTCGCTGACTGATATGCTCTGTGCGCAATTTCATCATCATGCTAAGTTTTACCTACGTCATTATAACTGTGCAAAATCGTGGACTTGATCACTTAATCGGCGACTATATTACATGAGCAATCTTTAAATTACTTACAAAAAAGATAATTAATTCACTTATATTTTGAATTATTTAGTTTTTATCACCAAATCATAACAGCTAAAGTGGATCTGATATTTTAAACCTGTCTAACTAGAGCATCTTATTCAAGAAAACGTCCAAAACCATACACTGTGCCGATTTTCTTAAAACAACAAATACAAAAAATAATGTTTCAGCATGCAGAAAATATTTTACAGATGCAACATTTGGGTGCATAATGCACCTCATTAGGGCGAGTTTAGTTTTTCCTCAGCAGTAAACTAAATTTACCCGCAAATTTTGGCGAAAAATCCCAGTTTTTGAAAGAAAACTGGGATTTTTTTATGGGTTTTGATCATATCACACCCTCAAACTGCACCATATCAGTGCAATTTTCGCAAAACCATTTGCGTTTTCACATGCAAAAAAAAACCCAACCTTGGGGAAAGTTGGGCAGATAAAAAGCAAACAATTATGGAGAATCAGATCGCACTACTGGATGAACCAAGCTTAGGATTTGATGGTTAAATTATGAGATAAGTCACATAATTTACAAACCCGACTTAAGTAGTAGGACTTCATGGTGGAATTATGAAATAAATCACAGTTTATGTAAAGCCTAGTCAACCAGTCTGATTTATTTTTATACAAATAGTCAAAATTAATGTGATTAAATTCACATTATGCCGACTATTCCACTCAAATTTATTCTGAACAGACCTTATTTTTAGTTTGTTTTTTATCCAAAAATCATGATTTCACCCTAAAACAGGTGAATTTTTCCGTTATTCTTCACTCTCCAAGAATTATTATTACAGATAATTTCAATTAAACTTATCGATTAATCCAATTAATGCTTTGCTTATTATTTCTACTTTTGTTGCAAAAACGAACATATCGACTTGTTATCCATACAGTTTTTAGGTTGACAGCAAAAATTTTATTTGAATACTTTTTAAACACCAAAGTCAATTGGACTTAATTCTTAAATAAAGTCCTTTTAGTTCATTGACTTAATAATTTGTTACACTAAAATGATCAATGTTTCATCCATTTTTAACAAAACTGGTAACTATCATGAAAAAACTCGGTTTAGCCACTGCATTATTATTAGCCATGACCGGTGCTCAAGCGTTCCAATTCGAAGTTCAAGGTCAATCAGAATTTCTAGACACTACTGAAAACAACCAAAACTTCACTGGTGCTGTTCAAGGTACTTACTACTTCAAAAATGTTGATGCGACTAAAGGTCCTTTAGCAGAAGCTGCTTTCTTAAACCAAGCATCTAACGTTGCTTTAGCTTACCAATACGCTCAATATGACGCTCCTCGTGCAGGTGGTCGTTCAGACGTTGAATCTCATGTTTATGGTGCTAAAGCTGAAGCGTATGTTCCAACTAAACTTGTTCCAGCGTATGCAAGCGTTGCTTATAGCCACACTCACAACGATGGTAAAAATGCTGCTACTCAAGACGACAATGGCGACCGTTATGCCTTAGAACTTGGTGCAGTTGTTGCGCCTAACTTCTTGGTTGCTGTAGGTTATACAAGCGTTGCAGACCAAACTTCTTATGATGCTTTCAACATCCTTTCTAATGGTGTTGCTAAAGCAGCGCTTGAGTCAGGCACAATTGCTGAAGACCAAGATGCAATCACTGCACGTACAAAATACGTAGGCGCAATTGACGGCACCAATATGGCTGTTGGTTTTGAAGCAGGTCTTGTATATGGTGAAGACACTATGTACAACTTAAAAACTGATCTTTACTTAACACCAGCGCTTAGCGTAGGTGCTTCTTATGCAGAAACAAGTGCTAATACTGATGTCGATTCTGCTTGGGGTGCGAACGTAAACTACTTCATCACTCCTGCAGTTGCAGTAGGTGCTAGCTATGTAAATGCGAATGCTGTAGATGCAGCACGTGACACTCAAACTGTTGGTGTTAACGCTAAATTCCGTTTCTAATTTCACATTAGACACTGAAGTTAAAAAAGACGCTCATCTGAGCGTCTTTTTTTATGCCTGAAATATGTCATGAAAAATTTGAACTGCTATTTCACTCAGCCGAATCATCATGGTGATGATGCGGTAGGTGGCGAATGTACTGCAATGCGATTAAACGTGACACGATCAATGCCAAATACATCACGCCACAGAACATTTGCAACATGGCAATCAACCGTGCTTCGGGACTGATCGGTATAAGATCAGATAAACCTGTCGCAGATTGCAAACTAAAACTTAAAAACAGTAAATCCAACCAGCTTTGTAAACCTGTAACATTCGGGTTCTGAAAACTATTTGGAATCAGAATCTGGCAAATGCTGTATAAAAAAGCAAAACCCCAAGCAATTAAAGTAAACACCGCTGCAGCAGCAAACAGCTCATCTTTAGTTAAATAACGATCATGGAACATATAACGCAATAAGCCATAGGCTGCACTAAAATAGGCTGCAGCTTCACAAGCATGACTCATCACCAAAATAAGAGGATGCCGCACACCTAGTAAAATAAAGAATGAAAAGAACAAAGCCGCATAAACAAAACTGAGCCCCAAAACACTCAACATTGGCGTTTGTCGAATCACTTTAGCAATGAGCAGCAACACCAATACCCCCACCATCCAAGTGATGACTTTGTAGGGCATGTTGTGATGTGAAAAGAGTGAAAGTAGCAAAATCACAAACTGCAAAAACAACAGCCATGCCGAAGGCAAGACCTGAAACCTTTTCCAGACATTGTCTAATATGTACATATATCTGCTACCTATTCTTTTTATATTGCATCCAACATAGCAGCTTATTTAGTCATGTAATGCAATCACTCTGTATCAAAATTGCATATCTCAATAACCGTATCCATAAATGCTCAAGATATTAATCGGTATGCTTACCCAAGCCAACAGGCAGACATAAAAAAAGTCCCATGACTGGGACTTTTTTTCAGGGGTTTCAGACCTTAGTGGTCAGATGCACCTGAGATACCAATACCAGTTTGTGAGCGTACGAACTGTGCATCAAATGCTTTACGTTCAGCTTGTGCTTGCGCAGAGTTGTCAGTGATAGAGAACAACCAGCAGCAGAAGAATGAAAGTGGCATTGCAAAGATCGCAGGACCATTGAATGGGTTGATTGGTGTGTCAGAAATTTGCAGCGTATCTACCCAAACTGCTTTAGACAATACAATCAAGGTTACTGCTGAAACTAAGCCTGCTACCCCACCAATCACTGCACCACGAGTCGTTAAGCCTTTCCAGAACATAGATAGTACAAGTACTGGGAAGTTTGCACATGCTGCTACAGAGAATGCTAAACCGACCATGAACGCAACGTTTTGTTTCTCGAAAAGAATACCCAAGATCATTGCGAAGATTGCTAAGCCTAAAGTTGCAATTTTAGACATGCGAAGTTCAGATTCAGGTGTCGTTTGACCTTTCTTGAATACGTTAGCATACAAGTCGTGAGAGATTGCTGAAGCGCCAGACAATGTCAAACCAGCAACTACCGCAAGAATTGTTGCGAATGCTACTGCTGAAATGAAGCCCATGAACAAGTCACCGCCAACCGCATCAGCCAAGTGCACCGCAGCCATGTTGTTACCACCAACAAGTTCTAACTTGCCAGTAACTGCCATTTTCGCAACATCAAGGAATTGTGGGTTGTTTGATACATAAAGGATCGCACCAAAACCAATGATGAAGGTTAATAGGTAGAAGTAACCAATGAAACCGGTTGCTACAACTACTGATTTACGCGCTTCTTTTGCATCTTTTACAGTGAAGAAACGCATCAAGATATGTGGTAAACCTGCAGTACCGAACATTAATGCAAGACCAAGCGAGATTGCATCAATTGGGTTAGAGGCTAACTTACCAGGACCCATAATGTTTGCAGCATCTGCCAAGCTCAAGTCATGTACTTTAGAGAATACTTGGATTGATTGCTCGAACATGTTAGTGAAGCTGAAGCCCACACCTTTCATTACCATGAAGGCCATGAAAGTTGCACCTGAAAGTAACATCACCGCTTTGATGATCTGTACCCAAGTTGTTGCCAACATACCACCGAACATTACGTAAGCCATCATGAGTAGACCCACGATTACTACAGCAAGGTTGTAGTTCAAACCGAAGAGAAGTTTGATTAACTGACCCGCACCTACCATTTGTGCAATCAGGTAGAATGCAACTACGACAAGCGAACTGAATGCTGCAAGGGTACGTACTGGCTTTTCAGATAAACGGAACGAGACCACGTCAGAAAGGTTATATTTCCCTAAGTTACGTAAACGTTCAGCAATCAAGAACAATACGATTGGCCAGCCCACCATGAAGCCCAGTGAGTATAGCAAGCCGTCAAAGCCTGACATAAACACCATTGCGGAAATACCCAGGAACGATGCTGCTGACATATAGTCACCTGCAATCGCTAGACCATTTTGGAAACCTGAAATACCACCGCCTGCGGTATAGAAGTCCTTAGTACTCGTGGTTTGCTTCGCTGCCCATTTAGTAATGAACAAAGTTGCTCCAACGAAAATCAAGAACATAATAATTGCTGGCCAGTTGGTTGGCTGCTGTTCTGCTGCACCTAAATCTGGTCCTGCAAATGCCATACCTGACATTAATACAGTAGACGCAGCCAGTGCTTTCAATGAATTCCATTTCATCTTAGTGCGTTCCTTTCTCATGTGTAATTGCTTCAACTTCACGCATCGCTTCTTCATTCAACTGGTCAAGTTTGCCATTCGCAATTGATGAGTAAACTGCACATAAAATGAAAGATAAAACGATAATGCCCAGACCTAATGGAATACCCCAAGTCGTCACACCGCCAGAAATTGAACTCAATAAGAATTCTTTGTTATAGCCCACTAAAAGCATGAAACCTACGTACACAAACAACATGATTGCTGTTAATGTCCAACTTAGGTTACTTTTTCTGCGAACCATTTCTTTGAATTTTGGGTTTTGTAGAATGCGTTCTACTTGTACCTCATCCATAACCTGCTCCTTCAAGCGCCCTGCCTTAGGCGCAAATTTTTAATTCGAATTATTTCGAACTTAAAATTAACAATGTTGGAGCCGATTTGCAATTTAGACTTTGGTCGCTAAAAAAATGATCAACCTCAGCGCAAAGGCAATGGAATAGGCTATCATAGCCCTATTGTCGATACTTTTAAGGCATCATGAACAGCTGGCTCATTATGGGGGTTTTAGCCCTCTATATCGCATTACTTTTTATCTGTGCTTTCTATGGGGAAAAACACGCCAGTCGTTTAAGCACGCGTGGGCGCATGCTCATGTTCAGCTTAACTTTAGGGGTGTACTGTTCATCATGGACTTTTTATGGTGCAACGGGCGCAGCCGTTCGTGAAGGGATCATTTTTTTACCCATTTATTTAGGACCATTGCTGTTTGTCGCTGTTGGTTATGATATTTGGCGACGTTTAGGTCGAGTGCGACAACACCACGCCATTTCATCGATTGCTGACTTTGTTGCTGCACGTTACGGTAAAAGCGGGCCATTGGCATCACTGGTCACAATTTTGGCGGTGATTGCAATTATTCCCTATTTGGCTTTGCAATTACGCGCAATTGCGCTCAGTGCCGCAGTGGTTTTAGATCAAAGCACCAATGTTGAAAGTACCACCAATGCAGTGTTATTCCTGACAGGTTTATTGGCTATTTTGGCGATGCTGTTTGGTACTCGACAAATTGCCAATACCGAGCAACACGGCGGCTTAATGCTCGCGGTTGCCTTTGAGTCCTTTGTCAAACTATTTGCCTTGCTGGCGGTGGCTTTCTTCTTTGTATTTGAAGCACCTGACAATATTCATCAAATTGCCAATGATGTTTCAATTACCTTCCATGAAGTACAACTGTTTGGTGTGCCTGAAACTTTTTGGGTGCAAACTTTATTGGCGGCCTTAGCGATTATTTGTTTGCCACGTCAGTTCCACGTTGCTGTGGTCGAACTGCGCGATGAAAAGCATATTCGTGGTGCGCGCCGCTGGTTTGCCGTTTATCTGATTTTAACCACCATCGCGATTGTTCCAATTGCCAGTTGGGCCTTACACGCAGCTCCGCAATATTTAGCCATCCCAGATGTAGCAGTTTTGTCTTTGCCACTCAGTTATAACCAAGACTGGCTAACGCTGTTGGCATTCTTGGGAGGATTCTCCGCCTCAACAGGCATGCTATTGGTATCTTCAGTAGCACTGTCGATCATGCTGAGTAATGACCTGATCATGCCTGCCTTGTGGCGCATGGGCATTTTCTCACGCCATGACAAGCGCTTGCCTTTGGTACTGAAATTCACCCGACGCATTTGTATTTTAGCGGTGATGCTGCTCGGCTTCCTGTTCTTCAACTTCTTTAACGATATTGATCAACTTTCTGTGTTTGGCTTGTTGGCCTTTAGTGCAGTGGCACAGTTCTCCCCTGCCCTGATTGGGGGGTTATATTGGCGTGGTGGCAGTAAACAGGGCGTTTATGCAGGCTTAATTGTTGGATTTGCGATGTGGGCCTATACCCTGCTACTTCCGACTATTTTACGCAGCCTGCCAAGTCAGTTCAGCGAGTTTACCCGTGAATTTTTATTGCTGGGACCTTTAGGCATCAACTGGTTACGCCCTGAAGCCTTGCTTGGCTTTGAATCTTTTGCCCCGCTCACACATGGGGTGGTTTGGGCGCTCGGTTTAAATATTTTGTTATATGTTTGGGTGTCACGTATTTTCCGCCCAAGTGTGGCAGAACAGATTCAGGCCGAAAGTTTCTTTTATTATGAAACCAAGCCTTTGCCAACTCAGAACATGAGCAACGAGGTCAGCTATTCACATCAGGATGTAGCGCGTTTAAAAGTAGGCGATTTAATCACACTGGCAAAACGCATTACAGGCGAATCTCCAACCCGACAAG
Organism: Acinetobacter sp. YH12095; assembly: GCF_013419245.1. Taxonomy (NCBI): domain Bacteria; kingdom Pseudomonadati; phylum Pseudomonadota; class Gammaproteobacteria; order Moraxellales; family Moraxellaceae; genus Acinetobacter; species Acinetobacter sp. YH12095. Next base: position 78,204 of record NZ_VPAL01000009.1, on the reverse strand, counting down.
CCTTTGAGCAGTTTAGTCAGCAAAATAATGTGGTGCTGAATGAAAATGCCAATGCCAACGGCATGTGGTGGCGTTTTACCGAACAATATTTGGCAGGCACCATTGGTGCAGCATCTGCGCGTACTTTGCTCACCACTGCCATGGTCAATAACGGACTCGCTTTAGGGCAAGTTGCGAACATTCTTGACCAAGCCTCACAATGGCAACGCTTTAACCAAAACCTAATCATGACCATGATTGACCACATGACCCAAGGCGTGAGTGTGGTAGATGAAAATATGTGTTTGGTAGCATGGAATAATCAATATCTCAAACTATTTGATTATCCTAAAGATATTGTCTATGTCGGGTGCCCAATTGCCGATTTGATTCGCTATAACGCAGAACGTGGTGAATGTGGTCCGGGCTCAATTGAAGAACACGTGCGTAAACGTATTCACTGGATGAAAATGGGCAGTGCACACGAGTTTGAACGCATCCGTAAAGATGGTCGTGTAATTCAAATGCGTGGTAATCCAATTGAAGGCGGTGGTTTCGTGACCACCTTTGCCGATATTACCGCTTTCCGTGAAAACGAAGCCGTACTTGAAGCACGGGTACAAGATCGCACACAACAATTGGCCGATGCTTTGGCAGAACAGCAATTGGCACGTGAACAAGCCGACAAAGCCAATATGTCCAAAAGCCGCTTTATTGCCGCTGCCAGTCATGACTTATTACAGCCAATGCATGCAGCGCGCTTATTCAGTACGGCTTTAGAGCAAAGTATTCAGTCCGATGAAGACCGTAAAACCCTGCAACAACTGGATCGTGCCCTGCATGGTGCAGAAAGTATGCTCTCGGCCTTGTTGGATATTGCCCGTTTGGAAGGTGGTACGATTCAGCCGAAACGTCAGGCTTATCCACTGCATGACTTACTCAGCGATTTAAGCCTGCAATTTAAATCCATTGCGGCACAACGTGGCATTGAATTCCGTGTGCATGACGTACAGTTCTGGATTGATACCGACCCACAATGGATTCGTCGTATTATTCAAAACTTTGTCAGCAATGCGCTGCGCTATACCGCCAAAGGGCGTGTGGTCGTGGGCGTGTTACGTTCTGCAGAACATCCACAACATATTCGAATTGGGGTGTGGGATACAGGTCCAGGTATTGCCGAAGAACAACGTATTAAACTGTTTCAGGAATTTGAGCGTTGCGGACATACGTCGCCTTGGGGTGAGCAAGGTCTAGGTCTTGGATTAGCGATTGTGCAGCGTATGACCAGTTTGCTGAACTACCCTGTGCATGTCTATTCGGAATTGGGCAAAGGCTCGTGCTTTATGATTGAAGTGCCGATTGTCGAAGCTCCAAAAGTAGTGGCTGCACCTGTGCAAGTGGTGCCGTTGAAAACCAAAGCCTATAAAATTTTGTGTTTAGACAATGATGAAACCATTTTGGAAGGCATGGCGACCCTGCTGAGTAAATGGGGCTATCACGTATTTAAAGCCACCGAACCTGAACAAGCAATTGAGTTGATTCAACGTGAGCACATTCAAGTTTGGTTGGTCGATCAGCACTTAAATGACGATAAAATCGGTTTAGATTTTATTCTGGAACATCGTCAAGCCGATGTACCTGTGGCGTTAATTACTGCTGACTCTGATCCAGAACTACCGCAACGCTTAAAAGAACTCAACATCGTCTTGCTGAAAAAACCATTAAAACCAGCATCGCTACGTTCTTGGTTATCGGGTCTGAAAATTTCGGAGACTTGATTCACATACCTAACTTTGGCTAATTTGGGGCGCTCATCCCACAGAGATAAAGCTGAGATGAACGCACCGACCTTGTTACATTTTCTGGTTTGGTTACATTTGTTAGTCTGATGACCAAGCTTCACTTTACATAGCGAAATATGGCTACAATGAAAATCCAACACATTTGCTGTCAATATTGACAGCGATTGACCTGATGCAGCACACCAATTGACCAAACTTTTCAAAAACACTGCCTTTTGATGCGCTACAATTCACATTAAATATCATGGTCAGATTCGCTATGGCAAAGTCTGACAAGATCGTAAGCAAATACACCCAAACTTGCTTACAATTTCTTTAATTGCCGAGTTTGTAAAGGCTTTTCTGAGCACATTGCAATACATTAGACTTTAGTCTTATACATCTATTGACTATCTGCGCGCATAACTAAGTACAAGAAATGATCAGCGCATTCATCTTCAAGCCACATCCAAACAAATTTCCTGCCCTATTAAGCGTTGATCGACCTGTTTTCACGTTTTAGGAAGAATCTCATGAATACCGTGAACCATGAACAGCAGCTCGCAGAACAAACACAGCAGCTACAGCGTCAATATGGCGTAAATGCGCTATTGCCCGAAATTCACTGGGATCGTCTGTTTCAAAACAGCAAACTCAAAGCTCCTCATCTACAAGCGCTGAATACCCTGTATCAAACCGCAGTACCCTTAGCCCTACAAGTCTTTGAAGAACTCAATTTTGATGTGTTTCGCCCTGCGGCGTATCAACCACAAGGTTTAGGTCTGTTCAACAAACTTTCAGCACAGGAGGAGCAATTACTGGATGTTTTGGAACAAGAAGCGCAAGGCTTAGATCAAAGCACCCGCCAGCATATTTGGAGTATGTTATTACGTGGTGGTGCGGTACTGGTCTTTAAAGCATGGTTAGGCAAAGTCAAAACAGATGAGGCACAACTCGATACAGCTCAATTTGATGAATTGTCCGATTTGCTGTTCATTAAAACCTCACCTTTTGAGCTGGCAGAACGCTTAAAAGTCGATGCGCATGCACCCACTGAACATATTTTTCTACTGTATGGCAATGACGTGTATTTAGACCGTTTTAACAGTCTTGAAACGGCAGCCTTATTTGTCGATTTAGGCGTGTACGATGCTGCGTTTATAAGCCTGAGAGATGACCACGTTGCAAAATACCTGATTGGACAAGGCTATGTCAGTGAGCAGCAAATTGATGAATTACAATGTGCTTTAAATCCATTAAATTGTGCCGATTTAAATCTGAAACAGAATTATATTGCCTAGGGTTTGTTGAGCATTGCATTAAAAAACAAGGCGTGCCAATGGCACGCCTTGTTGGTTCGTCTATCTGCCAATTTAGACAGTAAAATCAAATAATGTGCCTTAAAAAGTTACTCGCTTATAGTCACGGTAAGCAGGCTTCCAAAAGTTTGCTTCTATTGCCTCTCGTAATGCCTCATCACTCATGACAGCTGCAACGCCTGCATCCATTGCTGCTTTTGCGACTCTAAATGCAATAAATTTAGACACCTGCTGAATTTCATTTAAATCAGGCAATAAATCTGCATTTGGATCCTGCAACAATGGTGAGCAGTCCGCCAGCGCATTACTGGATGCAATTAACATACTGTCTGTCACACGTGTTGCCCCTGCAGCGATTACCCCTAAGCCAATACCTGGGAAAATATACGAGTTATTGCATTGGGAAATATTATAAAGTTTGCCCTGATAGTTCACTGGCTCAAATGGGCTACCTGTTGCAATTAAGGCCTTGCCTTCAGTCCATTCCAAAATATCAGCAGGAAACGCTTCGACTTGTGAGGTTGGATTCGACAATGGCAATACAATTGGACGCTCACAATTGGCTGCCAAGGCTTTAATCACTTCTTCAGTGAATAAACCCGGTTGCCCAGACACTCCAATGAGTACGGTAGGTTTGGCATGCTGAATCACATCCAACAATGAAATAATGCCTTCGGCATTGCCCCAATGTGCAACACGGTCAGGACTTTGTGCCAATTTACGTTGGAAATCGAGCAAGTTTGGCTGATTGCTGGTGAATAAGCCAAAACGATCCACCATATACACACGAGCACGTGCTTCAGCATCGCTTAAGCCTTCCACCACCATTTGCGCCACAATTTGCTCGGCAATACCACATCCTGCAGAACCCGCGCCCAAAAAGGCAATGGTTTGATCTTTCAGCTGCTTGCCTGCCGCACGTGATGCAGCAATTAAACTGCCCACAGATACAGCAGCAGTGCCCTGAATATCATCATTAAAACAGCAAATCTGATCACGATATTTATTCAGCAAGGGCATGGCATTTTTCTGAGCAAAATCTTCAAACTGAATCAATGCCTTTGGCCAACGGCGTTTCACCGCATCAATCACCTGATCGACAAATTGATAGTATTCCTCACCACTAATACGTGGCTGATTCCAGCCCATATAGATCGGATCATTCAGTAATTGTGGGTTATTGGTGCCTACATCTAAGGTAATGGGTAAGGTATAGGCAGGACTAATACCGCCACATGCTGTATATAAAGACAGTTTTCCAATTGGAATACCCATGCCGCCAATGCCCTGATCACCCAAGCCTAAAATACGCTCACCATCGGTAATCACAATCACTTTGACATTCTTTTTATTGATGTTTTGTACAATATCATCAATATGGGCACGGTCTGGATAGGAAATAAAAATACCCCGATGACGGCGGTAAATATCGGAAAAACGCTGACATGCCTCGCCTACAGTTGGGGTGTAAATAATAGGCATCATTTCACTCAAATGCTGTTCAATCAGGTGATAAAACAGGGTTTCATTGGTGTCCTGAATGTTGCGCAAATAAATATGCTTGTTGATGGCATCGCTAAAAGCAGAATATTGCTGATACGAACGCTGGCTTTGTTCTTCAATATTTTCAATTGCATGTGGAATTAAGCCATGCAAGTTAAAACGGGTGCGTTCTTCTTCTGAAAATGCAGAACCTTTATTTAATAAAGGCAATTCTAAAAGGCCGTTGCCCGCATAGGGAATATATAAAGGACGTTTCTGCTGCAAATTTGCGGTTGTCATTGTTCATCTCATTCTAATCGGTTGCTGATGGCGCATGGATTGAGATGCACCATCTGACATCTGACTAGCTTAGCCCGAATTGCAGCAAATAGGGCATTTAGAAGTTTGATAACCAAATCTGAATGATTTTTATTTCTGATAGCCCATGTTATATAGGCATCGAACCTAATTTATTTGGGTGGTTGCAGTGGCGTCATATCTACAATTAAGCCAGTGAACTTACGCACCAAAGGCAGCACACATAATACGACTGGAAAAGCAAACGCCCAAGAAATCATCCAGTTATGCAACCACAGGGTAAAAAATCCCTCAATCCAGCCCAAATTTCGGATCATATTAATCAACGAAATGATGCCACTCATCAAACATGATAAAAAGAAAGGCATTACCACCGTGGCCCATTTCATGGGTAATTTGGGTACATTGCCAAAAATCATTGCACGTTGTTTCATGCTCCAGCCTTTTCGCCTCACTGAATGCCGCATACTATGCCATGAATTGCTTGCTTAAAGGATGATTTTTCAGGCAATTTGTTCATGCTTAGCTACAATCTCTGAAATTCGATAAAGCATACAATTGCACTCCCCTAAAGCCCCTGAAATTTGCTATATTTAGCGTTTTTCTGCACATCTATTTTTCGACTAAATATGAATACGGCAATACAAGCAGCGCTCGATCATGCAGTGCAATCCCTTCAAGCTGAAGGTGTACTCCCATCTGACTGGAACAATACGAGTAATTTAACCCGTACCAAAGACCGCAGCCACGGTGATTTCGCATCAAATATTGCCATGATTGCCTCTAAAGCCGCAGGCATGAAGCCACGCGATTTAGCCGAAAAAATTCTTGCTGCTCTGCCTGAAGTTGCAGACATCAGCAAAGCAGAGATTGCAGGCCCTGGTTTTATTAACTTCTTTTTAAATGCCGACCAGCGTTTTAGTGTTTTAGATCAAATTCAAGCACAAAAACAACAATTTGGACGCAGCCAAATCAATGCAGAAAAACGCATTCAGGTCGAGTTCGTTTCTGCTAACCCAACCTCAAGCCTACACGTGGGTCATGGTCGTGGTGCTGCTTATGGTATGACAGTTGCCAATTTACTTGAAGCCACAGGTGCTAAAGTTGACCGTGAATACTATGTCAATGATGCTGGCCGTCAAATGGATATTTTGGCGACTTCAACTTACTTGCGTTATTTGGAACTGGCAGGTCAAACGCTGGTGTTCCCCAAAAATGCGTATCAGGGTGACTACGTTAAAGACATCGCACAAAGCATTTTAAAACAGGATGGTGAACGCCATGTACGCCCTGTTGCAGATGTATATAACAATGTGCCTGAAGATGTGCAATATGCGGCAGAACTCGATGCCGATGGCAACAAAGTGGTCTTGTCGGGCGACAAAGAAAAACACATTGATGGTTTGATTTTCAATTCACAAACGCTCTTGGGTGATGATTACCGCGTGTTCCATCAGGCTGCGCTGAATGCTATTTTGGCCGACATTAAAGATGACTTGGGCGAGTTTGGTGTCACCTTTAACCAATGGTTTAGCGAAGCGTCATTGACTGAAAAAATTGATGAAGCTCTGCAAACACTAGATCAACGTGGTTATCTATACGAACAAGACGGCAATATCTGGTTTAAATCGACCGCATTTGGCGATGAAAAAGACCGTGTGGTGAAACGCCGCAATGGTCAAACCACTTACTTTGCTTCAGACATTGCTTATCACCTGAATAAATTACAACGTGGCTACACAGACCTAATTGATATTTGGGGTTCAGATCACCACGGTTATATTTCACGTGTGAAAGCGGCCATTGATGCACTAGGCTACGACTCGAAAAAATTAACGGTACTGTTAGTGCAGTTCGTGAGCTTATGGCGTGGTGGTGAAATGGTACAAATGTCATCCCGTTCAGGTCAGTACGTGACCTTGCGTGATTTGCGTAAAGAAGTCGGCAACGATGCTGCACGTTTCTATTACGTCATGCGCAAATCTGAACAGCACATTGACTTTGACCTAGATTTGGCCGTTTCACAAAGTAAAGACAATGCGGTCTACTATATTCAATATGCTCATGCACGTATTTGTCGTATGCTCGAAAAAGCTGCTGCTACGCAATTGAATTTTAATGCGACAACTGCACGTCAGTTTGCCGCTAAACTTGAGCTAGATGCTGAAACTGAAATTTTAGCCAAACTGGCTGCGTATCCTGAAATTTTAGTACGTGCTGCCAACAGCCACGAACCGCATCAGGTAGGTAACTATTTGAAAGAATTAGCAGCATTGTTCCACGGTTGGTACAATGAGCATAAAGTTCTGAATGATGATGCAGCCTTGACTCAAGCACGCTTATTGCTTTCAGTAAACGTACAACAAGTCTTGCGTAATGGTTTAGAATTATTAGGTGTCTCTGCACCAGAAACAATGTAAAAGCCAAATAAAAGCATAACAAGAGGAAGTCCACGTGTTTGGAAAAACGCAACGCGGTGTATCTGAACGACCGAATAAGCCAAAAAAACCACTAATTCCAACGTGGTTAGGCACACTCGTGGTGATTTTAATCGTGTTGTGTTTTGCTGTAGCCTTAATGCTATGGAAACCGTGGGCACCTGTACAGCCTAAAGGGCAAATCAATTCTGAGCATTATCAGGAAGATACCAACAAAGACTATCGTTTTTATGATTTGCTGCCACAGCAACAGGTTACCCCAATTCCTGAGCAAGCGGTGCCTGAAACACAGCAACAGAATACCGTAGTCATTGTTGAAGCGCCTGCTGCTGTAGAGGCGCCAGCGGCCAGCGAAGCCAATGTTGGCCTGACAGAAATGCCTGCCCCTGTGGTACAAGCCAGCTATATTCTACAAGTGCGTAGCTATACCGACCCAGATGCTGCAGATGCACGTCGTGCCGAAATTATTTTGAATGGTTTATCGGCAGATGTAGTGAAAAGTGTAGAAGGTGGTGAAACTTGGTATCGGGTGATTTCAGGCCCTTATGATTCAGCCGATGCTGCAGTGATTGCTCAGCAAACTTTGCAGCATAGTGGAATTGATTCAATTGTCGTGAAACGCTAAGCCTCATTGTTATCAATCGACCAAAATCAATTAAAAAAAGATGCCTCGGCATCTTTTTTTAGGTCTATAGAACGATGTACTCACAAAAATCATCGCTAGATTTGCATTAACTGCTGCTCACGTTCGCGTGCACGCTGAAATGCAGGACGCTGTTCCACGCGTGCCAAATAAGCCGCAATCTGTGGATAATGATGCCCGGTACGGCTTTGCAATGCTTGGAGCGGGAAACCCATTTGAATATCGGCAAAAGAAAAATCCCCTGCAAAATAATCATGTTTGCCCAAATAATCTTCTAAATAAGCAATATGATCTTTTAAACGAGGCTGAATAAACCCTGCTTTAACACCTGCAGTAATTTTTTGCGCCATTGGTCGAACTAACCATGGCACATGCTGCGGCACATTGGTCATCACCAATTGCATCACTAACAATGGCATTAGCGAGCCTTCGGCATAATGCATCCAGTATTGATATGCTTGCTGTGCTGAAGCCTGCTGCGGTTTAAACTGCCTTTGCGTATCATAATGCTGCTGCAAGTACTCCAAAATGACTGCAGATTCTGCAATGGTCTGCTCTGCATCCGTCAAAATTGGTGCTTTACCCAATGGGTGAATCAGCTTCAATTCATTGGGCGCACTTAAATTGGGCTGACGGTGGTAAAACTTGATTTCATAGTCCAAACCCAGCTCTTCGAGCGCCCACAAAATGCGGAAAGAGCGGGATTGATCAAGGTGGTGTAAAGTAATCATAAACGTCCTATTTTGTTTTTATTACATCTGTTTTTAAGTGATTGTTATATCTTCTGTTTCACGCAACATTATAAAAAGGCATGTCCTGCATGCCTTTTTATAAGAGACGGATTCAACTCTAGGTTTAACCCAATTCAGTACGAATTTCCACACTGCGTAACAAGGTTTTCGTCACAGGTGTTTTTTGACAGATATTCAGTACTTTTTGCTGTAATTCTGCATCTAACGCTGCTTCAGTTTGCACACGGCGTTCAATCCACTCCTGCCCTTCCTGATTGGTAAAGAAGTCCGCCTCGACCTGAATTTTGCCAAAATCCAAACCCTTATGCTGTGCATACATACGCAAGGTAATCATGGTGCAAGCGACCAAACTGCTACATAACAGATCATAAGGTGCAGGACCTGCATCTTGACCACCTAACTTTTCAGGCTCATCTACCTTCCATTGGTGCTGACCACTTTGGATCTGACCTTGCCATGCCGTGTCTAAACTGCGTACCTGTGCTGTGCCAATCTTGGCCATAAGATGCTCCCTATAGATTGATATTCCATCATTTATTTTGATGCACGCATTTTTGCGGGGAAAGTCGGCGCTTCTAAACGTGGTCCATCGTAGTCTGGTATTGTGCCAAAACGAGGATCATGATTGACCCATTGCTCACGTGCAATGCTGAGTTCCTCTTGGGTACGACCGACGAGATTCCACCACAACAAAATTGGCGACTCAAAAGGTAAACCGCCCAATAGCAACAGACGCGCACCCGCATGTAAATCTAGCTGAATTTCGGTTAAGCCCGGTTCAAGCACCAGCATATTTTCATCGTTTAATTCATGCCCATGCACAGTGGCTGTGCCTTCCAGCATCATCAAACCATATTCAAATTTAGGATTCAGCGGCAAACGGGTTGTCGTGCTGGTTTCACTATAAATATCTACCCCTAGCAACTCACTATGTACTAATACTGGTGAAGTGGTATTTAAAAATTCACCAACTAAGATGGTAAATTCCACTCCATCTAGCAAAACCACAGGCAAGTCAGGGTAATGATCAAAACGTGGCGCCATATTGCGCTGATCATCAGGTAAAGCAATCCACAGTTGCGCTGTATGCATGTGTGTTTCGGTGTCGGGAGCAACTTCGGTATGTGAAATACCATAACCCGCGGTCATTAAATTAACCTGTTTGGGACGAATCAATTGCTTAGTACCCAAACTGTCGGTATGCATAATGCTGCCTTCAATCATCCAGGTGAATGTTTGCAAACCAATATGTGGATGCGGCCCGACATCTAAGCCTTCACCTTGTGGAAAATTAACAGGACCTGCGTGATCTAGAAAACACCATGCCCCAATCATGCGTTTATGCCGACTCGGTAAAGCACGTTTAATTAAAGTTCCCTGCCCAATTTCAGCACTACGCAGTGGAAATTCCTGTATAAATTGCTTGACGTACTTATCACAATCGTCTGAATTGGAAAGCTCGGTATAATTGCTGTTGCTCATCCTATACCTCTTATATTTCTGTAAATTCCTTGACTATTAAATATAGTAAATCACTAACGAAGAGCAAGATGAAATTTGTTGTTCTGATTTTTATGGTTCAAACTTGAACTACACCTTAAAATATATGGCATAATTTTGACCAAAATTTAAAAAAATAGAGAAAATACCCAAATTTAGGGAGGTTATTTTTTCTGCATTTTGCGCATAATCCTCACTATAAGTTGTCAATTTGAGTAAATATCGCTATGTCTGTAAAAGCTCGAATGGGGGAACAGACCCGTTCGAAGATTTTAAGCAATCAGGAAGCCTCAGAAAAACTTTTAAAAACAACTGAGTGTGATCTTGAAAACCGACAAGCAATTGAAAAAGCATTGCAGCACCCTGCTGCGCAACTCCCGCCGCAATTTGAAACACATTTTTATCAACACCAGAATTTACATCAGCGTCGTTATTTACGCCAAGTCAATTACATTGGGCAAATGACGTTCCTGCTGTATTTCTTTATCGATTATTTCATCATTCCAGATGTCACTACACTCTCGGCCACACTCCGTCTCAGTGCTGTTGTATTGGCGCTGATTGGCAATTATTTCTGCTTTAAATTGATCAAAGATATTCGCCTGCTAGATTTAATTTTACCGGTCAGCGCCACACTGTGCTGCGGTATTTGGTTCTATATCCTGTCGCAATCACAAAGCCCTTGGATTTCCACTTATGTGTATGCCTCGGTCATTTTTGTGCTCATGGCGAACCTATGTATTCAAGTGCGTTTCCGCCCTGCGGTCTACAATTCATTGGTCATGAGCGTACTCATGTTTTTGGGGGTGATTTCCCTCACCAATTTGCAGGATGCCTTAGTTTTTATGGTGGTGTATATCCCTGTATGTTTGTTGAGTTTGTATATCAGTTGGATCAACACCCTAAATGCCCGCCATCACTTTTTACGCAGTTTGCTGGATGACTGGAATTTTCATACCTTGCAAGCCTTGGCACACACCGATGAACTGACCCAACTCAATAACCGACGTCAGTTTGTACACATGGCAGAACACAAAATTCATGCATGGCCTAAATCTGAATCGGTCTGCTTACTAATGTTTGATGTCGACTTTTTTAAACAAATTAACGATACCTATGGGCACGATATTGGAGATCGGGTCTTACAAAATATTGCAGACATTGCTCGTAAAGAAATGCGCCGCAAGGATATTTTGGCACGCTTTGGCGGTGAAGAGTTTATCGCTCTGCTTAGTGAAACCAGCTTAGATGAAGCACTGATGATTTCAGAACGCTTAAGACAAAAAATTGCTCAGCATGAAATGTGTATAGGAAATAAGTGCTTTAATTTTACCGTGTCGATTGGTGTATCGAGTTTAAAACCGCAACAAACTGACTTACAGCTGTTGATTAAAGAAGCCGACCTCGCACTTTACCAAGCCAAACAAAGCGGACGTAACTGCGTGATCAGTTATGATGTGGGAATGTCTGAGCCACCCGAACCGATTTTAAAAAAAGAAGTTAAATCTTGGATGATCTAAAGATATAAAAAAATGAGCACATTACGTGCTCATTTTTTGGGTTTTTGGCTAGAGTATGTTTAAAAAACCCTAGCTGCTGCGCGCATCTTGCGCCCATTTTAAATAGCGGTGTTTTAAAATAGGCTCATGGCGTAAAACTGGCAAGCAGCAGTGCTGCTTGAAACCCCGACTGCCGCGCGCATAGCGCTTGGCGTAATTCAGGCACGAAGCAGTGCTTCGTGAAATCCCGACTGCCGCGAGCGTAGCTCTTGGCGTAAATTTGGCTAAAAGCTATCGCTTTTAGAAAGCCCAAATTTACTCCCATTCAATGGTTGCAGGTGGTTTAGATGATACGTCATAAACCACACGTGAAACGTCTGCAATTTCATTCATGATGCGGGTAGAGATTTTGTCGACTAAATCGTACGGTAAATGTGCGAAACGTGCTGTCATAAAGTCCACTGTTTCTACAGCACGAAGTGCAATTACCCATGCATAACGACGACCATCGCCGACGACACCAACTGATTTTACAGGTTGGAATACTGCAAATGCTTGAGCTGTTTTGTCATACCAGCCACTTGCACGTAATTCCTGCATGAAAATATCATCAGCTAGACGTAAAATGTCTGCATATTCTTTTTTCACTTCACCCAAAATACGCACGCCCAAACCTGGACCTGGGAATGGATGGCGGTAAATCATGCTGTGTGGCAAGCCTAAAGTGGTGCCAAGTTTACGAACTTCATCTTTAAACAAGTCACGTAATGGTTCAACCAATTCAAAAGCTAAATCTTCTGGTAAACCACCCACGTTGTGGTGTGATTTAATCACATGCGCTTTGCCTTGTTTGCTGGCTGCAGATTCAATCACGTCTGGGTAAATCGTACCTTGTGCCAAGAATTTCACGCCATCCAGCTTACGTGCTTCTTCGGCAAAAACTTCAATAAATTCACGACCAATGATTTTACGTTTTTTCTCTGGATCAACTTCGCCAGCCAATGCACCCAAGAAACGCTGTTCAGCGTCGGCACGAATCACGCGAATCCCCATGTTTTCTGCAAACATTTGCATCACTTGATCGCCTTCGTTCAAGCGCAACAAACCATTGTCTACAAATACACACGTTAATTGATCGCCAATGGCTTTATGCAACAATGCCGCAACCACAGAAGAATCCACACCGCCCGACAAACCAAGCAATACTTTTTCATCGCCAATTTGCTGACGTAATTGCTCTACACGCAAGTCGATAATGTGTTCTGGTGTCCACAAACCACGACATCCACAAATTTGATGTACGAAGTTAGACAGTAATTCTGCACCTTTAGCCGTGTGCGTTACTTCTGGGTGGAATTGAATACCATAGAAACGGCGTGTTTCATCAGAAATCATCGCCACAGGGCAGCTTGGTGTGCTAGCCGTAATTTGGAAGCCTTCTGGAATGCGTGCCACTTTATCGCCATGGCTCATCCAAACGTGCAATTGGTTTTCACGGTCTTGCAAGTTACCAATCAGTTTGTCACGTACCAAAATATCGACTTCGGCATAACCGAATTCATGTACTGAACCCGCTTCAACTTTACCGCCCAGTTGTTCTGACATGGTTTGTAAACCATAGCAGATACCCAGTACAGGTACGCCTAAGTTAAATACAATTTCAGGTGCGCGTGGACTACCCGCTTGGTGAACACTTTCAGGTCCACCCGATAAGATAATACCGTTTGGATTAAATGCACGAATGTCTTCTTCCGACATATCGTAGGCATACATTTCAGAATATACGCCCGCTTCACGAACACGACGTGCGATCAGCTGGCTATATTGCGAACCGAAATCCAGAATCAGGATACGATCTTCAGTAATTTGAGTATTGGTAGTCATGACAAACAACTATAGAAAGGCAAACGAATTAAGCGCGCTATTCTAACATTTTTCCACGCCTTGCGCACACTATTCAGACAATCCTAAAAATGGCTATTTTTCTTCGTGATATTGCAGTGACCACATACTCTAAGTTTTAAAAGACTATGCATTTTCTATGGCATAAAAAAAGCAACCTTCTTGAAGATTGCTTAAATTGTTGAGCTGATGTGGAAATCAATGACTTACTTTTTTGCTTCCAAAAGATGGTCTAGACTTATTTTGCCTGCACCGTACAACATCACATAGAAGAAACCACCTGCTAAACCAATATTTTTCATTAAGTTCAAGGCATCTTCTGGCGCGCCATGGAACAAAAATGCAGTCACGAGACTAAAAACACCTAAGCCCAAGCCGACCACTCGTGCCTGAAAGCCCAATAAAAGTGCCAAACCACCGCCCAATTCCAGCAAAATAACGAACGGCAATAATGAACCTGAAACACCCATCTCCTGCATATAACCCACAGTTGCCTCATAGCCTGCAATTTTTCCCCAACCAGATACAATAAATAAATACGCTAAAAAAGCACGTGCAAATAAACTTACAATGGCTTGCACACTTGCTTTTTCGACCACACTTTTTAACACAACATTTGGATTAAACATCAGATCACCTATATTTTTGATTCATTCTTGAAGACAAATACATCTTAGTTTTTTCAAAATTCAGGATAAATACGCATTTAAAAGACATGTTGTTGCATCTATGCAACGAAAAAGAACCGATGTGGCTGGTCTAGCATCCCTAAAATCACTGTGAAAATTATTTACCTTTTCATACTGACTTTCCGCCTGTGGACTGCTAGGATTTGAGCACACTTTCGCTTGTTTTTTCCCATGGAACTGATTGATTTTATATTACACGTCGATGAACATTTGCTCGAATTCATCACCCAATATGGGGTATGGATTTACGCTATTTTATTCCTGATTATTTTTGTAGAAACGGGCTTGGTGGTCATGCCGTTTTTACCTGGCGATAGTTTGCTGTTCGCAGCAGGCGCACTGGCTGCATCGACAGGAGTGATGGATCCGTGGATTTTGGGTATTTTATTGTTTACTGCTGCGGTACTCGGTGACACCTTGAATTACCACATTGGTAAATATATTGGTCCACGGGTTTTTGAGCTGGAATCACGTTTTATCAATAAAAAACATTTGATCGAAACCCAGAAGTTTTTTGAGCGACACGGCGGAAAAACCATTATTTTTGCGCGTTTTGTGCCTTTTGCGCGTACCTTTGCGCCCTTTGTGGCGGGTGCAGGCAGCATGAATTATAAATACTTCCTAACCTATAACGTAATTGGCGCTTTTTGCTGGATCGCGTCGTTTATTACACTCGGTTATTTGTTTGGCAATATGCCAATTGTGAAAGACAATTTCACCCATTTAATTTTCGGCATTATTATTTTAAGTGTCTTGCCTGGGGTGATTGGTTTTATTCGCCAAAAACTCAAGAAAAAAACTGCTTAAGTTGTGAAATTCTTTGGGCATGCCTGTTGAACAGTGCTGCCCTTATCCATTCAAAATAGGTGAGATGAGTGCTCAACTCACCAAAAATCTCTAAATCTTTAGAAAAAACGTGCTACCACTGGCAGCATACACACCACCAACAGCAAAGCCGAGCCTTTATATAACAAATCTGCCGTCACTTTATTGGTTTCTCGCGCCAAAACTGCTCGCCCAAAAGACATCCAAAATAACGCTGTTGGCAATAAAATCAGACCAAATAAGACATAGACCATGGCAAAGTTGGTCGGGTTATCCCATGTTTCTGTAGGCAAAATACCTGCCGCAAATAACAAGGCTTTCGGGTTTTTAAAAGTCGAAAAAAATAATTGTGCAGGGCGAATGGCAGAGTGCTTTTGACAATGTTGTTCTAAATGTGACTGCTTCCATAAATGAAAAGCCATCCAAAATACATAGCCCGCACTTAAAACATGCAGAATATCAATCAAATAAGGCCAAATTGGCGCACTCAAATGAATGAATAACGCCCACAGACTAATGGCATACATATAACCAAAAAACTCTGCGGGAATCAGCAGACTGGTTTTGGCAATGCCTTGTTGGTGGGCTGAGCTTGCCAATAGCGCATTGGTCGGGCCAGGAATCATCAAGACCGCAATCATTGCTAGGACAAAGAGCCAACTTTCAATCATAAACACCAGAGCATGCAAATCAAAAATAGGAGCACACCTTATATGAAAGCCATTGAAAATGACAAGTTTTTCTATCTGGCAGGACTGACCCAAGGGTATAAATAGGACAGAAAATAAAGTTAAGTTTTTGTTTTTAAAATATTAGATTGAAATCAATCTTG
Organism: Acinetobacter sp. YH12095; assembly: GCF_013419245.1. Taxonomy (NCBI): domain Bacteria; kingdom Pseudomonadati; phylum Pseudomonadota; class Gammaproteobacteria; order Moraxellales; family Moraxellaceae; genus Acinetobacter; species Acinetobacter sp. YH12095. The sequence continues at coordinate 62,242 of NZ_VPAL01000009.1, read as the reverse complement.
AATTATCTTGCTACATTTTTTAAGCAATGGTGCTGCAAAAATGACAGCACCACGGACGAAATATTCGCAAAACCCTAAAATTTAAGATGTTGCAGGTTTGAGCTTAACAATAATCGGGCAAGCTTTAAATTTTGCTGCTTGCACAATGGCTTCTTGCTCACCTAAAAGACGTGCCAATTCTGTTCTTTTGGTATTGGATGACTGTCCCATATTGACAGAAACACTCGGTGCAACGCCCCAACCGCCACGGCTGCCCCAACCACCGCCTAAACCGATACCCACACCAACACCTGTACGTTTCGGTGCTTCAACACCGCTTTCAATATATTGCTGAATACGGTTATATTCGCTTTGTAATTGTTGGCAATTCAAAGCCTGATAATGTGTAGGCGACACATAGCTAGGTTTCACTGTGGTCGCACAAGCCCCTAGCAATAAACTACTTGCCGCGACAAGACCAATTGCAAATGTTTTCATGTCTACCTCTGTATCACGCTTGCTCAATTTCATTGAACAATGATTGATAGGCCTGCGTCAATTTATGATCTGTTGCCAAATGAATTAATGGCAAATTTTTATGATGTGATTCTTTCATCAACACCGAAGGCGGCAACATGCTATTCAAAACAGGTAAACCTTCATCTTTGAGTTGCTGAACCACTTCACGCGGCAACTTGGCCTGCGCCTGAAACTGATTCACCACAATGCCTTCAATTTGCAAGTTTGCATTGTGGTCATCCTGAGTTTCCAACACATTTTCAATCAAACTTTGCAAAGCACGTTTAGAAAAGACATCGCAGTCAAATGGAATGAGCACCCGATCTGCAGCAATTAATGCCGACAAGGTAAAGAAGTTAAATGCAGGCGGGGTATCAATAAACACGCGGTCATATTGATCGGACAATTGTTGCAAGGCATCACGTAGTTTGTAAATTTTATGTTTAGATTCTAAGGCATGTGCCAAACCACCTAATTGCGGGCTAGCAGGAATCACATCCAGATTCTTAAACGGTGACTGATGCACATAAGCTTCTAAACCTTTGCTGCGGTTTTTTAAAATAGAGCCTAGCGCATTGCCCAATAAACCTTTGGACTGATTGCCCCCCAAAACCTCTTCAAAATAATTTTCAATATTGGGTTCAAGTGCAGGTTTATCGGCAGAATAGGTCGCATCATCGCCCAGTAAATATTGACTGGAGTTGGCTTGCGGGTCGAGATCAATTACCAGTGTTTTTAGCCCTTGATGAGCACTGATTGCTGCCAAATTCACGGTAATACTGGACTTTCCAACACCACCTTTCTGATTAAACACCACACGTGTGCGCATTGTCGCCCCTCGTTGAATGACTTCAGTTCTTGTTATATGTTCAGTTTAACCGACCCGCTATGATTGTTGGCGCATAGTGTCTAACAATCCTTAAACTTGCCCTAGCCAAAACTTGGTTTAAGCATAACCAAACCTAAAATGGCAATGAAAGCAATCAGGGCCAGTCCCCAGCCAACACGGCGCTGCACCAGCAAAATACGCTCATCTTTTTTATACGCTTTAATCAAAGAAGAAAGCATCACAAAAAATAAAATAATTTTGGCATAAAACCAAGCTTCGACCTGAAAATCCTTCAGAAATAAGGCAATGACTCCTGTCACCACAATCAGCGTGAGTGCCGAATGCTGCAAAGCTACAAAGACTTTCCATGCTTTAGGGTTTGGAGAGTGGTTCAATGTACCTTTAAATAAAGTCATGGCACGCACCACAATCACTAACAGCAACAAAGCCACTGCAGCAACGTGAATATTGTTCAGCATTGATAAATTTTCCATCTATAGCCTTCCCTTACGCATCTTTTGGTGCATGTGCACATTCAGGGCTTGACGTATCTTGGCCTTGCCACTCAGAGGCAACAAAGGCATGAATCGCAAGCGCATGAATTTTATTTGGCGCGAGTAGATCACCCACAGCGGCATAAATTTTTTGATGACGTTGTACCGAACGTAAGCCCTGAAAAACATCACTGACCATCACCACTTTAAAATGGGATTCTTTTCCTGGGAAATAACCGCCATGCCCTGCAGATTCATTCACAACTTCTAAATGACTTGGATTTAAAGCAGCTAAGCGTTGCAACAATTGTTGTTCTAAACTCATGATTGTATTTCCCAAAATGGTTTAAAGGCTGCCTAGCAGTATAACTGCGTTCTATACAATTCTCAGCACTTTGGCAGAATCATTCGTGCTTGGTGCTGTTACAGCGTGTTTTTCTACTTAAATTTGGCGATCTCATCGCCAGTTGTTCTAAAAAATGTCGTTTATTTATGCAATTAAGCTAATTTTTTGCATAAATGGATTGACCCTATTTTTGCATAATGTATTATACACCGCATGCGGGAATAGCTCAGTTGGTAGAGCACAACCTTGCCAAGGTTGGGGTCGCGAGTTCGAGTCTCGTTTCCCGCTCCAGATTCTAAAAGCCTCAGTTGAATGACTGGGGCTTTTTTATTGTTGTTTTATTCAATATTTTACTTCATAAGAAATTTTTATACTTAAAAAAGTAAGTTTACAAAAGTGCTCTTTCAAAACTGTGAACAAAAAACCGTGTAGATGATGCTCCAGAGTATCAATCATACAAGATAAAAAAACTCCAAAACAAAAGATAGTATTAGCTACTACTAAGTGGCTTATGTTAAACAAGATCAGCTTGCCTAGATCCTAAATATTGATGCCGCGGAGCCTGTTAATAATTTCTGTCATTGCTTCTTAATAAAAAAGCAACTAATATGCTTCTTACACCACCAAAAAGCAATAAATATGTCTACACTAAATAAGTCTTTACTACAGCAAGTCAAAAAAAGACGAACCCTATTGGGTTTAAAGCAAGTTGATATGCAATCACGTACAGGCATTTCAAGACAGCAGTACCAAAAACTGGAAAGTCAAGGCAATCCTCGATTAGATACCTTAGAAATTATTGCGGCAGGACTAAATGCTCAACTGATGCTCATCCCAGATGATAAGGTTCATTTGATTAGACAATTATTGAATGATGAAATTAAAGTCACTATTGAAGATCAAGATGACTTAATGTCTAACCCATGGAAAGGTCTTCTCGGAGGAGAGGAACCATGAATACTGTTGCCGTCCTGAAATTAACATTACATCACGTTGTCGTTGGATACTTGGCAGGATTTCAGAGCGGAAAAAATATTCTGGTTTTCACAGATTCTTTTCACTTGGATCAGCAACGTCCGACCTTGAGCTTGCTTACTTCCCCTTTATATCCTCAAGCGGATAAGATTTTAGAAAAGACCTATGTTACACATCAGCGCTTACACCCCTTGCTATCAAATCTGCTACCAGAAGGTGCATTACGCGAACTCATAGCACAAAGCCTCAAAATACATATAGACAATGAATTTCAGTTATTGGCAGCTTTAGGTCATGACTTACCTGGGGCACTGATTGCAACCCCAGTAGATCCAGAAGAAATCCCAGATGGAATAAAATTTAAGCTTCAGATCTCGAATCCAGATCAGATATTAAAACAAGAGATTCGGACAAATAATAAGTTTTCCTTGGCTGGCGTCCAAATGAAGTTTTCCATGAAAGCCAAAGATGGGCGTTTTACATTAGCACAGGCAACGGAATCCAGCCTACTCGGTGATTGGATTGTCAAAACTCCTTCTACCAGACATGCTTTTGTTCCGCTGAATGAATACTCTATGATGATCCTTGCCAAAATGGTCGGAATAGATATCCCAGAGATTCGTTTGGTAGATATGGCACTCTTACAAGACCTTCCACCATTAAATCTACCCCAAGAGCAATATGCTTTTGCAATTAAGAGATTCGATAGGCAGAGTACTGCTAATACTACAGAGCTTATTCATATTGAAGATTTTGCTCAGATCTTTGGTTCATATCCACACCAGAAATACAGCACCACAAATTATGAGCAGATCGGTAAGATCATTTATCACTATTCAGATAACAAAATTTTTGATATTCAGCAATTTGCCAGCCGTTTACTCGTCAATATTTTACTCGCCAATGGAGATGCACACTTAAAGAACTGGAGTATGATTTATCACGATAAAACAACGCCAAGATTATCCCCTGCATACGATATATTGATGACAAGTGTATATATTGAAAATGAGCGTCATTTCGCCTTAAATCTTGCCAAAAATAAAGATTGGTATTTAGCTGAGATGAAACACTTTGAACAATGGGCTGAAAAAGTCGGTGTTCCATGGCGTGTTATTGAAAAACAACTTCACGCGATCATGGACAAAGCACGGTCGGTATGGCCAGTGCTATTACTAGACTTACCTATGATTTCTGTTCATAAAGAAAAATTAAGAGAACATTGGAAAAAATTGCATCCAGACCTTCAGATACTTACAGATGATTAGGGTAATCTGAAACCAAACTAAAATTTCTCAAACAAGTTCATCACGTCATTTTCCGTCAGTTTCGCTTCGCCTTCATGATCTGTACTTAGAATAGAGTGTGCCAGTTCTGCTTTATTTTGCTGTAAGGCAAGAATTTTTTCTTCTATGCTTTTATTAGTAATCAGCTTATAGACAAATACCGGCTTGTCCTGTCCAATCCGCCATGCACGATCTGAAGCTTGATCTTCAGCAGCAGGGTTCCACCATGGATCATAGTGAATGACCGTATCTGCGGCAGTTAGATTCAAACCGACCCCTCCTGCTTTCAGACTGATTAAAAATACCGGCACTTGTCCAGACTGAAACGCTGTAATGACTTCATCTCGCTTTTTGGTCTTTCCAGTCAGCTTCACATAGCCAATTTCTGCGTGATGGAACTTTTGTTCAATCAGTTCCAACATTGAGGTAAACTGAGAGAAGATAAGAATTTTTCGCCCCTCTTCCACCATTGGAACGACCATATCCATCAACTGTTCAAGTTTGGCAGAATGCGCCTGCCCAATTTTCACTGAATCCAGCTTTAGTAAGCTAGGATGGCAGCACACCTGACGTAGCTTCAGTAAGGCATCTAAAATTTGAATTTGACTACGTTTAAAGCCTTTTTCTGCCACAATTTTCTGAATGCTTGCCTGCATCGTGGCACGAACAGCCTCATATAACTTGGATTGCTGGTCATTCATATCAATATTGACTTCAATCGTGGTTTTTTCAGGCAATTCCTTGGCAACGTCAGTTTTCAAGCGACGTAAAATAAAGGGTTTAATGCGGTTGACCAACTTTTGCCTTAACTGCTGATCACCGCGCTTTTCAATCGGATGACGGTACTTTTTATTAAAAATTTCTTGTGAATATAAAAATCCTGGCATCAGGAAATAAAATAGTGCCCACAGCTCACCCAAATGATTTTCCATAGGTGTACCGGTTAGACATAGACGATGTCGCGCTGTTAATTGTCGTACTACCTGTGCAGCTTTGGCGCGCGGATTTTTGATATTCTGCGCCTCATCCAAAATGAGTTGATGATATTCATATTGCTTTAGTTGCTCTTCATCTCTCGCCAGAAGCGGATAGGTGGTTAACACAATATCATAGTGCGGAATCTGCTCAAAATACTGATGGCGATCGGGCCCCTGTAGCAGCAATACCTTGAGCTCTGGGGTAAATTTCTCCGCTTCTTTGAACCAGTTATGCATCAGCGATGTGGGTGCAACAATTAAGGCGGGACTATCCTGCAAATATCCAGCCTGCTTTTCCATGAGTAAATGGGCTAAAGTTTGTGCTGTTTTCCCCAAGCCCATATCATCTGCCAGAATCCCGCCATGCTGGGTTTCCCTTAAAAACTGTAACCAGCCTAAGCCCTGCTGCTGGTATAGACGCAACTCCCCCTGAAAACCTTGTGGTGTCGGCAGTTGTTGCTGATAGCCTTGTTTGAATTTATGTACAAATTTCTGCAGGCGATCACTGACCTGCCATGTCATCCCAAGATTATGCTGCAATTCTAATAATTGACTCGCATCATAGCGATCAATACTGCGCTCTTCTTGCTGTAAAATGCTCTGCAAATGCAATAATACCGGCTTAATATCCCTAGCGGATAGCGCCAAATCAGGTTGATCAACTGCAGTTTTCACGGTGAAAATTTGACTGTCATGCAGATGAATAAAAGTCCGCGGATCAAGTAAATCAGGATTTACTCGCACCAAAGCTACGAGCGCATCAAGTAAATTATAAGAATTGCCTGCACTGTCTTGAACCGTCGCCCCGATATTGAACCAGTCCTGCTGGCCTTCAGATTCAGTGATAGAAATATTTAAATTTTCAACATATTGCAGGTTAAAGGGGCTGTTTTCCAGATGCTCTATCTGCCAGCCCATCAACTCAATTTGATTGATGGGCATCAGCTGTTTGATCCAGTCTCCATAGAAAGCAAAAACCATAGAATCGAGACGTTGTTTATCCAGTTTTAATTGCTGGTCATAACTAAGATCTTTCACCCACTTCAGTGATTCGACCAATAGCTGTAAACGCTGGATTGACTGTTGTTCCTGAACTAAGTCCCGAAGCTGTCGCACCATTTTGTCATGCTGCTCACCAATGAAACTGTCACCTGATGTACCTGCTTTAATTCGCCCGCCTGCATAGGAGAATTCAATTTCAGCACAAACAGACTCTTCCCATTTCCAATCAAATTTATCTAAAACACCGAAGCGTAAAATTGGCTGGGGACTACCCTCAAGGACATCAATATGCTGAATAAACTCGGGTTGAGGCAGATTTTGCACGTCTGAATATTGATGAGTCAGTTGCTCAAACTCTGGCAAGAGCGTAGCTGGAAGATCAGGCATCTGTAAAAAATGGTAGAGCAGATTTGCCGTATATTCACCATATAACTGGCCCACCGTGTTCTGTTGAATATCCACATAACATGGTGGCTGGCTCGCGAGAATCTGGATATGTGGATTTGATTTTAAATCGAGTCGAATATCGCCATTAACCAATTCAATGTTTAAATGCTCCGTCTGTTTGTTGACACCTTGTTCCCAGATCAATTCGATGTGATAGCCTTGTTCTGACCATTGAAGTGCAGCATAGCTCTTTTTTTGCCAGTACACATCGCCACTTTGAATAAAAGATTTAAAGTGCTCCAATGAAATTCCGGAGATATCAAGATTGCTTTGATAAAAACGCTCGTCGCTGTTTATTTTGGCGTAATAATAAATCTGGTTAAATAATTGTCGTTTTTGTTCAGGTAAAGTCAGATGCTTTCTGGTGATATTTTCATATTGGGTATAATAACTTTCCCCCGCAATTGAGCCGTTTTTATTGCGTCTGGCCTTCTGAACATCAACTGTCAATTTCTTTAAGCTGACCGACTGATCTAGCAGGTAAATTAAATAATTGTTTGTTTTGACAGATTGCTCTGGTTCAGTCTGTTGTAAATACCGTTTAAAATCATTCAACCAGCGCTGCGCCTGATCATCCCCCCATCGGCGTTTTGCGATTCCCTGCGGGGATTGAGAGTCAGCATAACGCTGCTGAAATTCCTGGCGATATTCCTGAAAGAATAACCGCGCTAAAGCAGCAGCATGTTTACAGTTATATCCAACCGGACAAGTGCAGTCGTCATCGATTAAACGGTCTTTTTGGGGATTATAGGTAATTGCAGTATCGTAATAATCTGTCCCTTCAATTTGGGCATACATCGTAACCCCGTCTTTTTCCTCAAAGAACTCAATCGTTTCCCTATCAATGCGTTTAGCATAGCTAAGACTGCGCTGAAGAGTTGCTGTACTAAAGCGAGATAGAAAATTGATCAATGAGGACATAATTACCAGACACTAAAAATGTTTATACAATTATAACGGACAAAGGTGTCATTTCAGAATAGTAGCCGAACGGCCCAACCTGAGCATAACTTGGATTCACTCAAAAGGAATATTGTAAATAAAGACTACTTTTTGCATAAACATTCAAAGCCAAACCTCAATATGTCTACATCATCACAGCATGCATTTCCCACACATATTGACTGCGCATCAATTGCTTTAATTGTTTAAGGTCTTGATATTTTTCCAGTATCTCTTGCGCTCGAGCTAATTTTTGTTGAACATGTCGATAGTCTTGCTCATATTTTCGATACAAATCCTGCACTTTAATTTTACGGTTAGAATATAAAAACTGACTCCAATTAAAAGAGTAAATAATGTCATCTACTTGCATTTGCAAAGTTTCTAACTGTTCTTCTAAAAGCAGGTTATACGCTTTTAATTGTTGATTGGCGAAAGACAAATTATGCTGCTGACCCAACTGAATTTGCAAATTTAACAATGTCAATAAATCATTGGCTTCATAAGCCTGATTGGCTTGCTGCATCAATACGGTTTTTTCTTGTTTTTTCTGCTCATCTTGCTCACGATCTGGGTGAATCCACGCTGTAATTTTTAAGTAAATCGCTTTAATGGACTGATTTGCTAGTTTCTTGGCTTCTTCACGCTGTTGCTGTTTTTTTGCTGCTTTGGCTTTTTCACGGGCAATTTGCTGTTCGGCAAAAGCTTTTTGCGCACTACTCAACTGACTTAAAAAATCCAGCTCCTCTTGTTCTTGCATTTTTTGTTCAAATTTTTTTATAAAGTCATCTAAATCTAATGGATCATGCTGAAAATCAAAAAAATCTAGATCTAGGTCATATTCTTCACAAAGAAAATGCTTCAAACTTTCTAGCTTGAGCTGTGCCAAGCGCTCTTGTTCAGACTTATCATGTTCAAAACTATTTTGTTCACATTGTTCAACATTTTCGTCTTCTGACTCTGTTGCTGTTTTAGCTTCAGATCTTAAATCCACATCATCTGTGTCTAGCAATTCAATATGATGCCCATAACTGTTCAGCAATTCTGTTAAAAACTGAACTTGTTCGGTAGACATCTGCTGCGAATCCAAAAGTTGTAAACTGAGTTGCTCAATTTTTTGATCCAGCTTAGTTTGCTGGGCTGCCGTCACTTTTTGTTGTTTTTGCTGAAGCAATTGTTGAATTTGCTGAAATATAACTTCACGCAATTGCGCATAAGTCAGTAAAATTTCACGGCTGGCACGTGCCTGAATATCGGCTTGTGCGGTCTGCCATTCATTCAAACGTAGCTGTTCCTGCTCAATTTTTTGGCATAATTTCTGAAATTTTTTCTGTGGCGCAGAAAGTTTCTGCTCTGGCTCTAAAGTACTTTTCTGTAATTCCATCTTCAATCATATCGAACACATAAGTCTGAGTCGTATTTTAACCAACTTCTTACTCATTAAAAACACATTTGCCCATCACCACGTCTTTTCTCATCCATAGTCTTTGACCTGAAACATCTTCAAGCAATTGATCTTCCATTCTATACAGCACATTACACACAGTTCGATTATCATAGGCAGCAATACGATTTTTCCAAATATTTAGGACAATACATGAGCACATTAACCTGTTTTAAAGCCTATGACATTCGCGGAAAATTGGGCACAGAACTCAATGAAGAGATTGCCTATAAAATTGGTCGTGCTTACGGACAAATTTACCAACCCAAAACCGTTGCGATTGGTTGCGATATTCGCCTTAGCAGCGAAGGCTTAAAGCAGGCCACCATTCGTGGTTTAAATGATGCAGGGGTCAATGTGCTCGACTTGGGAATGACAGGCACAGAAGAAGTCTATTTCGCAGCCTTTCATTTAGACGTGCAAGGTGGCATTGAAGTAACTGCCAGCCATAACCCCATGGACTACAACGGCATGAAACTGGTACGTGAAAATGCACGTCCGATTAGTGCCGATACCGGCCTAAAAGACATTCAGGCTTTGGCAGAATCGGGCGAATTTACCCCAGTTGAGCACAAAGGTAGCACTCAAAGCTACAATATTTTGCCTGAATTTATTGACCATTTAATGACTTATATCGAGCCTAGCAAAATTCGCCCAATGAAACTGGTCATGAATGCAGGCAATGGCGCTGCAGGACATGTGGTCGATGCAATTGAGCAAAAATTCAAAGCTCTGAATATCCCTGTTGAGTTTGTCAAAATTCACAATGATGCCGATGGTACTTTCCCCAATGGTATCCCCAATCCAATTTTAGTGGAAAACCGTGATAGCACCCGCAATGCCGTATTAGAGCATCAAGCCGACATGGGCATTGCGTGGGATGGTGACTTTGACCGCTGTTTCTTGTTCGATGAAAAAGGCCAGTTTATTGAAGGCTATTATATTGTCGGCTTATTGGCACAGGCGTTTTTGCTCAAACAAGCAGGCGAAAAAATCGTGCATGACCCGCGTTTGGTCTGGAATACCTTTGATGTAGTCGCGCAATATCAGGGTGAAGCGATTCAATCTAAATCTGGACATGCCTTTATTAAAGATGTGATGCGTGAGCACAATGCCGTTTACGGCGGTGAAATGAGCGCACACCACTATTTCCGTGATTTCGCCTATTGTGACAGCGGCATGATTCCCTGGTTATTGGTGCTTTCTGTGTTGTCTGAAACAGGAGAATCGCTATCGAGTCTGGTCGAAGAAATGATTGCCAAGTTCCCATGTTCGGGCGAAATTAACTTTAAAGTGACCGATACTCAAGTCACGATCCAAAAAATCTTTGAGCATTATGCCAACCAAAACCCAGCGATTGACCAAACCGATGGTGTGAGCCTTGACTTTGGTGCATGGCGTTTTAATGTGCGTGCGTCAAATACTGAGCCATTATTGCGCTTAAATATTGAAAGCCGTCGTGATCAAAACCCGCGCCCAATGCAGGACTATGTGGATGAGTTGACACAATTGATTCAAGCTTAATCTGAAAATCAAAGCAATATAAAAAAGGGAGTCAAAACTGACTCCCTTTTTTATGCTCTAAACCTTGTGGCTGAGTGTATGGCTAGAATCATTCATCTTGACGATAACCATTCGGATTCTGCTTTTGCCAGTTCCAACTATCGGCCAACATATCCTCTAAAGCATATTGTGGTGTCCAGCCCAGTTCTTGCACGGCGCGGCTATTATCTGCAAAAGAGGTCGCCACATCGCCTTCACGACGTGGTCCAAACTCAAATGGAATCTGCACACCATTGACCTGTTCAAAAGTATTCTTCACTTGCAGCACCGAAATTCCATTACCCGTACCAATATTCCAAGCACGGCAACCCTGGGCAGTCAAACGGTTATTCAAGGCACATAAATGCGCATTGGCCAAATCGACCACATGAATATAATCGCGCACACCAGTACCATCTGGTGTGGCATAATCCTGCCCAAAAATTGACAGTTTTTCACGACGTCCCACCGCTACTTGGGTGACATAAGGCATTAAATTATTTGGAATACCTTGTGGGTCTTCGCCAATGCAGCCACTTTTGTGCGCCCCCACAGGGTTAAAATAACGCAATAATGCAATTGACCAACGTGCATCGGCAAGGGCTGCTTTTTGTAAAAGCTGTTCTACAATCAGTTTGGTATAGCCATAGTTATTGCTTGGCATACCCGTTGGCATCTCTTCATTCAACGGTGAAATATTGGCTTCATCGTACACCGTGGCCGATGAACTAAACACCAGTTTAAACACATGCGCACGTTGCATCGCCTGAACCAGACTAATTGAACCCGCAATATTGTTGTCAAAATAGCTCAGTGGAATTTGTTGGCTTTCTCCCACTGCTTTGAGTCCTGCAAAATGAATCACCGCATCAATTTGATGTGCAGCAAACACAGCATCCAAAGCAGCAGCATCACGAATATCACCCTGAATAAACTGCAAGGTTTTGCCCGTCAGTTGTTGCACCCGCGCCAATGACTCTGCCGAGCTATTGGACAAATTATCTAGCACCACCACACTGTGCCCTGCATTCAGCAACTCGACACAGGTATGTGAACCAATATAGCCAGCACCGCCTGTTACTAAAACATTAGCCATCTATTTTTCCTAATAAAATTTTTAATAAACCTTGAGTCGATGCATCAAGCTTGGACACATCTGTTTGTTCTCCACTTAAAATCGGCAACAGTTGATTGGCAATCTCTTTACCTTTTTCAACACCCCACTGATCAAATGGGTTGATATTCCAAAGCACAGATTGCACAAAGACTTTGTGTTCATACAAAGCAATCAACATGCCTAAGCTATACGGATTGAGTTCTTGCAATAAAATACTGCTACTTGGCTGATTACCACTGTACTGCTTATACGCAGCTAAGCCATCTAATTCCTGCTGATCTAATGCTTGATTACCAAAGGCCAAAAGCCGCGACTGCGCCAAGCAGTTGGACAAGGCCAAATGATGCTGCTCTACTAAAGCCTCGGCATTTTCCGCATAGGTAAACTGATTGGCATTATAACGCTGCACAGGAGCAATAAAATCACAGCTGACCGCATGTGTCCCTTGGTGCAGCAATTGATAAAACGCATGCTGTGCATTCGGCCCAACCTCACCCCAAACAATCGGGCAAGTGTCCAAGCTCACCGCCTCGCCATTACGCTGAATCGACTTGCCATTCGATTCCATTTCTAATTGCTGTAAATACGAAGCGAAGTATTTTAAACGTCCATCATAAGGCAAGACCGCATGAGTCTGAATATTCAGGAAATTATTATTCCATACCCCAAGCAAGCCCATCAGCACTGGGATGTTCTGATCAAATGCAGCCGTTTGAAAATGCTGATCAACCGCATGTGCACCTGCTAAAAACCGCTGAAAACCCGCAACGCCAATGGTCAGGGCAATCGGTAAGCCAATACACGACCATAACGAATAGCGACCACCCACCCAATCCCACAGCAAGAGCTGATTTTCAGGACAAATGCCCCAAGCAGTCATTTTATCGGCTTTAGTGGATACCCCAATAAAGTGATGTTTCAGAATTTGCGCATGTGTACCCAAAGCCTTTTCCAGCCATTGTTTCACCGTTTGCGCATTGGATAAGGTATCAATGGTGCCAAAAGACTTGGACGAAATAATAAATAAAGTGGTTTCAGGACGCAGACGATGCAGCAATTCGGATAGCTGGCTGCCATCCATGGTGGACACAAAATGTACATTCAGTGGTTTTTCAGTTGCCACTTTAAAATCAGATAAGGCTTGGGTCACCATCAAGGGGCCTAAATCTGAGCCACCCACACCAATATTGACCACATCCTGAATCACTTCACCCGTGGCACCACGGTATTGGCCTGCATGGATTTTTTCCACCAAGGCATACATACGTTCAAGCTGGGTATGCACTTGCTCAGTCAATGCAGCGTAGGCATCACTCTGTTCGGAAGCGTATGCTGCTGGGCTGGTCGCAGGCAAACGCAAGGCCCAATGCATCGCATCGCGCTGTTCGGTATAGTTGATTTTCTCTGAGCCCGTTGCCGTTAAAAATAAACGTTGAATCCACTCAGCAAGCTGACTCTGCTGTGCAAACTGAACCAGAGTCTGCAACACCTTGGCATCAATCCGATGCTTGCTATAATCAAACAGCACACTGTCCAAAGCCACCGAGAAACGCTGAAAACGCTGTGGATCTTGAGCAAACAGCTGATTTAAATGCAGCTGCTGAAACTGTTGTTGCAAGTGTTGTAATTGCTGCAAGGCCGTTTGCTGTGGCTGATTATTTGCCTGTGATGTTGTGGTACCCATCATTAGCGACCGACTCCCATATAAGCAAAACCTTGTGCCTTCACAAATTCAGGATCATAAATATTACGACCATCCAAAATCAGCGGATGCTGCATCTGCTGCAACAAAGTTGGATAAGCCAAACTCCAGTACTGTTTCCACGCGGTCAGCACACATAATGCCGATGCCCCCTCTACCGCTTGGTATTGGTCTGTACATAAAATCAGATCATCACGCTGACCATATTGTGCCGCAATTTCAGGTAAGGCTTGTGGGTCGTGCAATTTGACCGTCACACCCTGCGCCCACAACGCAGGTAACATCACATGAATGGGAGAATGTTGCACCCGTGCGGTATTTTCTTTAAAGGCTGCGCCCCAAATGGCCACAGTTTTGCCGTGTAAATCGCCCTGATAATAATTCCACAGCTTTCTAAACAAGAGTTCTTTTTGTTGTTCGTTAATATCCCAAACCTGCGCCAACAGCTGACTTTTTACCCCTGTGGTGGATACGGTACTGGCCAGAGTCTGAATATCATGGCTAAAGTTTTCACCACCAAACCCCGCACCAGGATACATATAAGATGCACCAATGCGACTATCTGCCGCCATACCCTGCCGCACATGCTCAATATCAATCCCCAGTTTTTCTGCCACCACCGCCAAGTCATTGATATAACTGATACGGGTTGCCAACATGCCTGAAATACTCAGTTTGGTAAATTCTGCATCCAACACGGGCATAAACAGGTATTGCTGTGCACGTGGAAATAAAGGGCGGAGTAATTCTTTGAGTTTGACTTGCGCACGTTCATTTTCACAACCCACCGTGAGTTGCTGTGCACGGGTCATACTTTGAACGGCATTGCCCTCTTGAATCATGTCGGGCAAATACATCCAGTCATCTTGTGGCAAGATTTTTTGCAGGCGCTGTGTGCCATTTAAACCCAAAGTTGAGGCATTGATCATCAATTTAGGGTGAATGATCGGACGTTGTTGCAACTGCCCCAAAACGGTTAAGGCGTGGGCTTCTTCAGTCGGGTTCAAACTGAGTAGATACACATCCACATCTAAAGGCAATGCAGCAAAATCACAATAGTTTAAAAAGCCTTTGCTGCATTGTTGTTGTAATAACAGGCTCAAGGCTTGGTCTTGAAAGCTGAGATGTTGCTGTTCGAGTGGATGGGCAGCATCCTGAAAGATATCGCACCAATAGACGTGATGCCCACATTCTGCCAAGAGTGCAGACATCACGCCTGCATAGAGGGTTTTTCCAAAGACTGCGACTTTCAAAATGTGTTCCTGTGTATTGGTTGATGCTGTTTATTTCACGTGGGTTCCTCCCTTTTTTAAAGGGAGGTTAGGAGGGATTTTTACATTTCATCCTTTCCTACATCATATATGAATAACTTTTCAGGTTTTTTAATCCCCCCTCCTTGCGCCATACATGGCTCACCTTTTTCAAAGGGGGAAGTTCGCACTAGCAAAAGCTTTATAATGGATGTTCCTCCCTGAGCAAGAGTTTAAGCACTGCTTTAAATTCTTGCGTAAGAAGGGAGGCTAGGAGAGATTTTCTAATCTTCCCCCCCTTAATCACCTTTATGACTCAAGCTTTAACTCTTGAATCAAGGCTTTAAAATCATCACCTAATTTTGGATGATCGAGCCCATAATGCAACACTGCTTTTAAGTAACCCAACTTGCTGCCACAATCAAAAGTCTGACCTTGCATACGGTAAGCTTCTACAGCTTCTGTCTGCTGCAACATGGCAATGGCATCGGTCAATTGAATTTCATTGCCTGCCCCTTTAGGGGTATTTTCCAGCAAAGTCATAATTTCTGCAGGCAAGACATAACGCCCCACCACCGATAAATTAGAAGGTGCAGTGCCGACTGCAGGTTTTTCAACAATGCCCTGCATCACGGTACTTTCACCTTCGGCAGGTGTAGTCGCAACATCCACAATACCATATTGATCGACCAGATGATCTGGTACTGCTTCAACCATAATCTGTGCTGCATTAGTTTCATCAAAACGTTGAATCATTAAACTCAAATCATTGGTTTTTGATGAATCTTTTACAAGAACATCTGGTAATAGCACAGCAAAATCATCACCACCTACTACAGCTTTAGCACACAGTACAGCATGACCTAAACCAAGTGGCTGTGGTTGACGTACGCTAATCACACTCACATGTGGCGGTAAAATTTCAGTGATTTCTTTGAGTAAATCAAATTTCTTTTTATGTTCTAGAGTGGTTTCCAGCTCAAAGTTACGATCAAAATAGTTTTCAATGGATACTTTTGAGGAATGGGTAACAAGAATAATCTGTTCAATGCCAGCAGCAATCGCTTCTTTGACCACATATTCAATCGCAGGACGATCGACCACAGTCACCATTTCTTTGGGAATGGCTTTACTGGCAGGCAGAAAACGGGTGCCTAAACCAGCAACAGGCAGAATGGCTTTTTTGATCATTAGAAATATTTCACTAATAAAATTTATGACTTGATTTCATCTTTAATTTTTTCAGGATCATTTCCTTGAAATAAAGAAGGGCCAACATGACCCGGTGCATTAATACCTTCTCGTTTGATCATCACAGCGACTGTTTTGAACATGATTTTAAAGTCCACTAAAGTATTATGGTTATCTACATACCAAACGTCAAATTTAAAGCGTTCTTCATAATCAAGTTCATTTCGACCACTGACCTGTGCTAGGCCAGTCATACCGGGTTTAACTTCCAAACGACGAGCTTGTTCTGGTGAATATAATGCTACAAAGTCTTTAAGCATAGGACGTGGTCCAACAATACTCATATCCCCTTTTAAGACGTTTATGAGTTGTGGCATTTCATCTAAACTTGTAGAACGAAGTTTTTGTCCAAAAGGTGTTATACGCTGTTCATCTGGTAATGGATTGCCTTCTTTATCCACTGCATTTTTCATCGACCGGAACTTAATCATTTTAAAAAGCTTGCCATCTTTACCTGGTCGCTCTTGCAAAAAGAATATCGGTGATCCCAATTTTTTGCGTACTTGATATGCAACATATGCAAAAATAGGAGAGAGTACAATAAGTGCTAAACTAGCAATTATTAAATCTAAAAGCCTTTTAAGCATTTTACTAAAACCCTGTTATGTATTTTGTTTAAAGACAGCTTGATCTAAACATTTGGTATTTAGCTTGGTCTTGTTCAAGTCAAAAAACCATCCCCATTTATTAAAGTATTTAAAAGCACTTTGAAGATGTGCTTTTAATAACTTAGTGTTTTTATAGGAAGATTGCTCATGATGATGTATAACCGTTGCAAGAGGATAATAAATTGTACCAAATTTTTCAGCACATCTCCTTGATAAATCAATATCCTCTAAATACATAAAGAATCTTTCATCAAAACCTTCTAATTCCAACAAATTTACAGATCGAAAGAACATAAAGCAACCTGAGAGATTAGGGACAAAAACTGGCTGGCTAAGATCCATATCTTTTAGCAAGTATTGCTGATCAAGTTGATCCGCGAGTTTTGGAGCAAATCTGCGTGCAAAGAGGTTTAATGGACTCGGTAGTAATCGCGCACCGAACTGATTCTCTCCACTAGGGTACACGATTTTAGGCAAGAATAGGCCTTCAGTACGGGTTTCAGCAAAATCTACTATTTTTTGAAATTCACTTTGAGTAAACTCGATATCAGGATTACAAATCAGAAAATAATCACTTTCTCTTGCATACTTTTGAATTGCAAGATTATGACCATAACCAAATCCAAAATTTCCTGCTGATTTTTCGTATATGACTTTGGGATGATGAAACTTTGAAGCCCAATCACTTTCATCATTATCTACCAAAATAATTTTTTCTATAAGTGGAGATAAAAATAAGCTTTCTAATGTTGGTTTTAAATCAGCATAGGAATGCTTAAATAGTACAACTGAAACAATTACTTTATGCATTATATCCACTCAAAAAATTATAAGCTCGCTAAACTTGATTAAAAAAACAATAAATATTTACTCTAAAATCCACAGTAAACCTTCACACCAATTATATCTTCCGCCATCTCTGCTTCTCAAAATCAAAAAAATTTATTGGCTTTGCTGGTGTGCCAACAGCAATAACATATGGGGGAAGACTTTTAGAAACTACCGAATTTGCTCCAACAATTGTTCCTTTTCCAATTGTGACACCTGGTAGAACTGAAACAAACTCTCCCAACCACACATTATCTTCAATTTTTACAGCTTTTACAGATAACCGTCGATATATAGGTAAAGACATTGGATCACTATCATATTCATTTCCGATATAGCTACCATGAGTACAATCTGAAATATATATTTTACTCGCCATGAGTACATTATTTCCAATTTCCACAGAATGAGCAGCCGTTATATGCACATAATCATTTAATTAGATATTATTTCGAAATTTCAATAATTTAGAATCAGTCAGAGTTTGCGGACAGCTTTCAAACCTACACCCTACACCTGTAGTTAAATTTTCACCAAAATCTATATTTTTTTATTACTTACATCGATTGGAAAACGGATCAACCTAGCTTTTGGAAAGAAAATTTTTGTTTTAATAAGAAACAATAATATTTTCAAAGCACCAAAAATCCCATACGTTGAAATCATTTTTTCATCCTCACAATCACTATGCGGCGAACATATTTTATCGATTCCCACATTCGAGCTAAAATGTATTGTTTTAAAGTTATCAATTGATTTTCATAAGCAAATTTTAAGTTTTTATTAACTCCTCTATGCATTTCTTTAAGATTAGCACTCAAACCACTATCACCAAAACCAGCCTTACCATCTCCGTAATTAATAACTATTAAGTTACAAAAATAACAATTGAACTTACTAGCTACACAAATGAAATAATTAATATCTTCAGCATATTTTTGATTTTCATCAAAATAACCTATTTCTTCAAAAACTTTACGCTTCATAATGACTGTAGAGGGTTGGAAATAATTTTTAAATATCAATTTACTAATATCGATTTTCAAAAGACTACCATCTGGTGTATTAGGTAGATACAAACCATCAAATGCACATCCTAAAAGATCAATCTGCGGATTCAATTCCAGCAGTTTTGTTTGCTTCTCTAATTTATCAGGAAACCATTGGTCATCAGAATCAAGAAAAGCAATAAAATCACCATTTGAAGACCGCAAACCCGTATTTCGAGCTTTAGAAACTCCTCCATTAGATTGATTTATTAAGTTAACATTAAAACTTTTGTTATCTAAAATATATTTTTCAACAACCGATTTACTATCATCAGTAGAACCATCATTAACTACAAAAACCTCAAAATCGCAATTAAAGGATTGATTTTTAACAGAATCAAGCGCTTTGACTATCGTATCGGATGCATTATACATCGGTATAATAACTGAAATTAATAAAGAACTTTTTTCCATTTGTTTAATATAACCTCATCATTCCACTTTGAACTAGATTCAAAAGCACCATTGGAAAGTTTAATCAGTGTATCTTTATTATTGATTAATTTTAAGAGAGCAGATTTCAAACTCTCAAAATCATCCATCGGTATCAAATAACCATTATGTTCATTCTTAATAATATCTCTAGGACCAGAAGGACAATCATATGAGATACAAGGCAAGCCAAAAGAAATTGCTTCTAATAGTACCATACCAAAACCTTCAGAATGCGAAGTTAACATAAATAAGGACGCAGATTGATAATACCTTTCAACATCCTGAACAGGAGGCAGTATTTTCACATAATCTTGCAGTCCAAGAGTAATTATTTTGTTGTTTAACTGCTCATATAAATTGCCATTGCCAACAAGATGTAATTGCCAATCTTTTATATGATGTTTATTAACGATCTTGTTCCATAAATCGATCATTATCCATTGACGCTTGGCTTCCGTCATACGACCAATGGATAGAACAACTTTATTTGATAAGTCACTGCGAACATAATTCATCGTTGATTTGAAATGAGGTATATAAACTACTGGTAAATCCATCTCTGAATATGTCTTAGCATCACTACTCGTTGGAACTACATAACAACGTGCTTTAGGGTATAACCATTGTTTAACTTTTTTATAAACAATATTATAAGCATTTATACCCCCATGTTCTGTGATAATAACTTGCTTATCAATTCCTCTTGCCAAATGAAACTCTATAACATTCAGTGGATGTGCTAAATAATATAAATCATATTCATTTTCATTTAAGAATTGCTTTAGCTTGGCTGCACTTTTGAACAAGTTCGCACCTGCCTGAGCAACTCTTTTAAACTTATTATTCATATCCAAATATAATTTTGAATCTAATGAAATAATTTTAATCTTATCAGAAAGAGGATAATGACTATATGCTTTATCTTTAACTAAGATAGTCACTTCCATGAACTCACAAAAGTGATTTGCCAACGTACTGATGACTCGTTCTATTCCACCCGCAGGAGTCATACTATTAAAATAAAATAAAATTTTTTTCACAATATACCCTAAATTAGCTCGCTTAAAGGTTTGTAATTTAAAATACCATACATTGACCAGTAGTTTATTAAAAATAGATAAAAATACAAAAATGTAAAGATTAATATTAAGAGTACGCCATTTTTTTTGTTAGAAAAGTACTCCCAAACAACAGGCAATAAAAAAATAGGTCCTATGAATAAATACCTACGATTAACTTCATCAATTCCTAGTGTTATAGCCAGAAGCAAAACGTATAAAAAATAAACATTGAAGTAAGTTTTTTCCTTAACAATCTTATAAACAAAAGGAGCCATGCAAATAAACATAAAATTTCGAACTAATATAGTTTTAGATTCTGAAGTCATTTCTGAATAGATCTCTAATTTTTGTGATATAACTCCAGCACCTAAAAAACCACCCAGCTTCACCAATATAAATTTACCCAAAATCCCAATAATGATAAAAATAAAAAAATAACTAAATTTATTTCTTATAAAGAAAAAAATTGGCAAGAAAACAAAAGGAATGGCTGAATAGTGACAACCTATGGCTAAAAATAAAAAAATATAGTATTTCAACCAATCTTTATTTTTAACTAAATAAGCTATACCTAAAAGCAAAAAGGCAATTGACATACCTTGTCTAACTGCTTCAAATAAAATATAATGAAAAGAAAATGTAGATAATAAAATCCAATAAGCCAAATATGATGAATTCAGGCCTAATAATTTTTTATATGACAAAAAGAATAAACTGGATGTTAAAAAAGCACAAAAAAACAGAAAAAATACTGGATCCTGTGGATAAAGATTAATGAATAATCTAGCAAGCCAATCAAATAAAGGCTCAAAATTAATATAATTATGTTCATAATTATAAAAATTGACATAATTTAAAGTATCACCATAGTCAAAATCTCTTTGAATCGCATATAGCGCAGTTAAAAAACTGGATAGAATTAAAAAGAAACTATTAAGTTCTTTTTTGGACTTAACTGCAGAAAAAATAATGCTTATGAAAAACATCATTATATTAAATGTTAAAACCAATCCAATTGACATTAAAATATCCAAGCACTATAAATTTAATTTAAAAAGAGAAAATTAACATATAATTTACTTTGATTTAAACCATCTAAGTAAACTAGACCAATAAGTCAATTTTTCATCATTTTTTGTAATTTTAAAAATAACAATTCTCTGAATTATCATAACCATAAAAATAAAAGAGGAAATTGTAAATTCGAAATTAGATTTATTTTTTAGATAATACTTCCTTTTACTTTCAAATGACCAATCCCATTTATTGGGTTTAAAGGATTCTGATGCTCCCTCAAGATGAATAATTTTACTTGATGGAACAATGTAAGTTGTATACCCTTGTTTTCTCAAACGAAAAAGCAAATCTGTTTCTTCATAATACATAAAATAATTTTCATCAAACCCTTTTATTTCATCGAAAAATAATTTTGGAATCATCAAATTAGCTCCAGATATATTACCAAAAATTTTAAAAGGTTTATTAGAACTAGAGTGAAATATATCACCATTATACAAAACTTTTGAAATAATATTAAAGAATAGAGAGTCTAAATCAGAAATTAGAGAGGGCATAAATCGAGTAAATGACGTTGCGGGCTTAAATTTTTCATCGTAAAGATTTCCTCCACAAGCTCCAACATGTGGGTTTTCAGACATAAATTTATACAATTCATAAATTGAATTATCTATAACTATAGTATCTGAATTTAATAGAAATATGAATTTCCCATTAGCAACTTTATTTCCAATATTATTTGCTATTCCAAAGCCACTATTATCATTGTTCAAAATTAATTTTACTTGAGGGAAAACCTTATTTAGATTCTCAATTTCTCGGTTAGGAGAATTATTATCAACCACTATAATTTCATAACGAATACCACTGGTATTCTTTATAACAGATTCAATACACTGCAAAACCAAACCATAAGTATTGTAATTTACAATAATAATTGAAACATCATACATATTAATACTCTCTTTTTAAGAATGCAATTATTCAATGCAAATTAACTTTTACGATTTAAAATTACATCTTATAAAAAACTATTTAATTATAGATGATTTAAGTATAACTCTAAATAGGTGTTTCGCTTTTTTTTTCAACTTTTAAAAACTTGATAAAATAATATATCATTAATAAAGCAACTAAAAGTTCAGTTAACAAAACAGCAAAAGTAGTTCCTATTTCTTTATAAAAATAGGTTAATATAGATACTTGAAATACTGCAAAAACCCCTGCCACTACGTAAATATTTTGAAAAACTTTTCTTGCATAAATATTATCAATATAAGCGATAAGCCCCATTTGTCCTGCTACTCCACCTACCGCACTTAAAAACGGTACTAGGCACAGAATCTGCACCAGTATGTTTATGCCTTGATAATCTTTTCCAATGATACTTTCAATAAAATTTGAAAATATAAACAGTGATATTGAAATAATTATCATCAAAATTAATGTAAAATTTGCAACCCTATATATTAGTTTTAATGCAACACCTCGATCTATAGACGTCATATAAGCAATTTTTGGATAGTAAACTTGACTGATCGGAGTATAAAATAGCAAACTTACAGTTCTAATTATTTTTTCTGCAGCAGTATATATACCTACCACTGCTGGATTAGTAAACACACCCAAAACCACAACAAATAATTGTGTATATAGTGAAATTGATGCGAGTGATAAGAAGAAAGGAAAACTCTCTTTTAGCTCTAGCAATATATCTGAAAATTTAATGTTTTCAAAAACCACTAATTTATTTTTAATTATCCAAAGAATCGAAATTAATGCAACTAAAATATAAACCATAGAGTTTAAAGATATTGCATATATATAATCTTCAGGAGTTTGTACGAAATAAAATGTTAAAGGTAATATTAATATTCTGCACACCATACTCAGTATTGACAAATATCTTATTTGCCCAATTCCTTGGTAAAACCATGTAAAAGTGAATGTGTTTCCAATCAGTATTGGTAATGTACAAAGAAGAGCTAATTGATATTCAGAAAACCTAGGAATATGATACACCGCCAAAAACACTATTAAACTTAATGATAATAATATTACTTTAGCGCACACTGTTGAAAAAAAAATATGGCTCAATACTTTTTTATCATCTTTATTAATAGCAACCCTTTTCGTGCCCCCCATATTAAAACCAAAATCCACAAACAATATCAAAAATTGAATAATTGCTGTGGAAAAACCAATTAAACCATAAGATTCAACTCCTAGTTTAATCATTAAATATGGTATTAATACTAAAGGTATTGCATAGTTCATACCCTGCAGCAGGAAAAGATACAAAGTATCTTTTTGCTCGGTGTTTATTTTCATGTCGTCAAAAACACCAATTTCATTAACTAAGAATTAGTAAACACATATGTTAACTCTCAATTTTAATCAAAATATTAAATCACACAATTACTAATAATTGTGTGTATATCTTTTAACCAAAATATTAATTATTTTAATGATTTAAAGACTGTTGCAAGCTTATCTTTTTCTGACAAATTCACCTGATCTTCATCAACTGGCCATTCAATTTTCAAATCAGGATCATTCCAGATGATTGCTCCCTCACTCTCCTTATTATAATAGTTCGTGGTCTTATACAAAAATTGAGTGTTATCTTCTAATGCAACAAAGCCATGTGCAAATCCTTCAGGAATCCAAAATTGCTTATGATTCTCACCACTTAACTCTACTCCCACCCATTGACCATAAGTTTTAGAGTCTGGTCGAATATCTACAGCCACATCCCAGGCTTTGCCTTGCACCACACGCACAAGTTTACCTTGCCCATAGGGCGCTTTTTGGAAATGAAGCCCTCTTAAGGTGTTTTTCTGTGAACACGAGTGATTATCTTGCACAAATTGCGGAA
Organism: Acinetobacter sp. YH12095; assembly: GCF_013419245.1. Classification (NCBI taxonomy): domain Bacteria; kingdom Pseudomonadati; phylum Pseudomonadota; class Gammaproteobacteria; order Moraxellales; family Moraxellaceae; genus Acinetobacter; species Acinetobacter sp. YH12095. The sequence continues at coordinate 38,264 of NZ_VPAL01000009.1, read as the reverse complement.
TATCTAAATTTCTTTCCTTTAGAATTTGCTCAAATGCTCGTTGGTTAAAACTTTCCATAAACCAACCACGGTCGTCACCAAAAACACGGGGCTGTAAAATTAACAAGCCGTCAATCTTTGTTTCTATAACATTCATTTTAAATCTCTTTTCTGAAATTTAAATTTTAGATTTTTTTAAATTTTCTTTATGTAGCTTTAATAAATATTGACCATAGCCTGTCTTTTTAAAGAAATTAGCACGCTCAAGAAGTTGCTCACTGTTGATCCAACCATTGTTGAAGGAAATTTCTTCTAAACACGCAATTTTTAAACCTTGGCGATGTTCAACCGTCTGTACAAATTGACTTGCTTCAAGCAATGAATCATGTGTTCCTGTATCTAACCAGGCAAAACCACGACCTAGAAGTTCAACATTGAGTCCAGATCTTTCAAGATAAATATTATTGACGTCTGTAATTTCTAGCTCACCGCGGTGTGAAGGTTTAATATTTTTTGCAATCTCAACAACATCATTGTCATAAAAATATAGACCTGTCACTGCATAGTTTGATTTAGGCTCAGTTGGTTTTTCTTCAATACTCAAAGCTTTACCCGTTTCATCAAAGTCAACCACACCAAAACGTTCAGGGTCATTCACATAATAACCAAATACTGTTGCGCCTTGCTGTTGATCTGCCGCACGCTTGAGCTGTGTTCCGAAGCTTTGACCATAGAAAATATTATCACCTAATACCAAGCATACATTATCGTCTCCGATAAACTCTTCACCCAAAATGAATGCTTGAGCAAGACCATCTGGTGAAGGTTGTACCTTATAAGAAAGTTGAATTCCAAGCTCTTCACCTGTACCTAAAAGTTTTTCAAAATTAGGTAAATCTTCTGGTGTCGAAATGATCAATACTTCTTTGATCCCTGCCAACATTAGTACAGATAAGGGATAATAAATCATCGGCTTATCATAGATCGGTAACAATTGTTTAGATGTACCCATCGTAATTGGATATAAACGCGTACCTGAACCGCCAGCTAAAATAATACCTTTTCTATTTTTTTTAATCATTTAGATGATTTCCTCTAATACTTGAGCAACACCTACCTTCCAATGCGGTAGATGAATTTTAAATTGTGATTGTAATTTTTGCGTATTCAATCTTGAGTTCAAAGGTCGTTTTGCTGGGGTTGGATAATCGACGGTCCCAATAGCATTGACTTTTTGAATAGCTAGCATTTGACCATGCTGCTTTGCATGATCAAAGATAAAATTAGCATAGTCAAACCATGAACACTGACCTGAAGCTGCTAAGTGATAATGTCCGCATAATGAGTTTTGCTGCTGTGATGAACTCAACTGATAAACGCGAAGCGCTTGAGCAGTAACATCTGCAATTAATGCAGCTCCTGTGGGCGCACCAATTTGGTCATGAATAACACTTAATTCTTCACGATTAGCAGCCAATTTAAGCATGGTTTTAACAAAATTATGCCCATGCGACCCATAAACCCAGCACGTTCTAAAGTTAATAAATGCGCAGCCAATTTGTTCAATCGCCAGTTCACCTAAGCGCTTAGTATGACCATATAAATTCACAGGATGAGTTTGATCATCTTCAGACCAAGGCTCGGTCCCTTCACCATTAAAGACATAGTCTGTTGAGTAATGTACAAGCAATATATTTTGCTTTTTACATTGTTCTGCAAGATGTTTTACCGCGAGGTGATTAATTAAATCAGCATTACTCTGATCTGTTTCTGCTTTATCAACGGCTGTATAAGCAGCCGCATTGATCACTACATCGGGATCAATGATATTAATAGCTTGAGTGATTGCCTCAAAATTTGCTAAATCCCCGCTTAAACCATCTTTATTTTGGGTTCTGTCTAAAGCAATTACTTGACCTAATGGCTGAAGTGCACGCTGTAACTCCCAGCCCACTTGACCATTTTTTCCTAATAACAATATTTTCATACCAAGTCCTAGTATTGCTTCTCTAACCAAGACTGATATTCACCACTTTTCACACGATTTACCCATTCGCTATTATTGAGATACCATTCAACTGTTTTACGAATGCCAGTCTCAAAAGTCTCTTCAGGCGTCCAACCTAATTCATTTTGAATTTTTGTGGCATCAATTGCATAGCGTAAGTCATGCCCAGGGCGGTCTTTTACAAATGTAATCAGTGATTCATAAGTTTGACCGTTGGCTTGTGGTTTTAACTCATCCAAAATTTTACAAATGGTTTTGACCACTTCTATATTCTGCTTTTCATTATGACCACCAATATTATAGGTTTCACCCACTACACCTTCGGTCACCACTTTATATAAAGCACGCGCATGATCTTCTACAAATAACCAATCCCGAATTTGCTGACCATTCCCATATACAGGTAAAGGTTTAGCATCTAGCGCATTTAGAATCACCAATGGAATTAACTTTTCGGGGAAGTGATACGGACCATAATTATTTGAACAATTAGTCACAATTACTGGCAGACCATAGGTCCTATGCCAAGCGCGTACCAAATGATCCGAACTGGCTTTAGAGGCAGAATATGGAGAGCTTGGCGCGTATGAAGTTGTTTCTGTAAACAAATCTGTCGTGCCTTCTAAGTCACCATAAACTTCATCAGTTGAAATATGATGAAAGCGAAAGTTTTGCTGAGCTTCGGCGTCAAGCTCCATCCAATACTTTCGAGCGGCTTCCAATAAAGTATAAGTTCCCACAATATTGGTTTGAATAAATGCTGCTGGGCCATCAATTGAGCGGTCTACATGTGACTCTGCAGCCAAATGCATAATTGCATTAGGTTGAAATGCATCTATTGCAGCTGTAATTTGTTCTGTATCGCAAATATCAATTTGTTTAAACTCATAGTTCGAGTGTTGATCAATTTCTTTTAACGATTCTAAATTACCCGCATAAGTCAGTTTATCGATATTCAGAACTTGGTTATTGGTATTTTGAATAATATGGCGGATCACAGCTGAACCAATAAATCCCGCACCGCCAGTCACTAAAATTTTCATAGTTTCCTTTTGTTATAAGCGAATATCTACATCTGTATGATTTAAAATATATTTTAAATCGTATAAAACATATTTTTCTTTAGCCAATGCTTTAAATTCATCTATAGACATCTGCTTAAATTGATCATGCGCAACTGCTAAAACAATGGCATCATATTTAGCGTTCGCCAAACTAGAAACAGGGTCTATACCATATTCCTTTGCAGCTTCTAACGGATCCACCCACGGGTCATAAATATCTAAATCTAAATCATATTCTTTTAAAGCTTTGACCATATCTACAATTTTAGTATTGCGAATATCTGGACAGTTCTCTTTAAAACTCAAACCCATCACTAAAATTTTTGAACCCACCACTTGTATACGCTGCTTCACCATCTCTTTAATCAATTGTGTTGCAACATATTCACCCATACGGTCATTTAAACGACGTGCCGCTAAAATAATTTCTGGATGCAGGCCTAAAGACTGTGCTTTATGGGTTAAATAATACGGGTCTACCCCAATACAGTGCCCACCAACCAAACCAGGGCGGAAAGGTAAAAAATTCCACTTGGTTCCCGCAGCCTGCAACACCGCTTCAGTATCTATACCCAACTTATTAAAGATCACAGCCAATTCATTAATTAAAGCAATATTCACATCACGCTGGGTATTTTCAATGACCTTTGCGGCTTCAGCCACTTTTATACTCGGTGCTTTATGCGTACCTGCAGTCACAATCAGTTGATAGACTTCATCAACAAAATCTGCAACTTTTGGGGTAGAACCCGAAGTCACTTTTAAAATATTGGTCACACGGTGTACCTTATCACCTGGGTTAATCCGTTCTGGGCTATAGCCTGCAAAAAAGTCCTGATTAAACTTTAAGCCTGACACTTCTTCCAAAACTGGAATACAAGCTTCTTCAGTTGCACCGGGATACACGGTAGACTCATACACCACCACATCGGCTTTTTTAAGTACTTTCCCAATACTGGTAGAGGCTTTAATAAGTGGGGTTAAATCAGGTTGTTTAAATTCATCAATGGGGGTTGGCACCGTCACAATAAAAAAATTGCAGCTATTCAAATCATCTAAATTAGCGGAATAAGTCAGTTGTGTCGCTTGTTTAAGTTCTTCTGGTGACACTTCTAAAGTATGATCTTGTCCGCTTTTTAATTCTTGTATGCGTTTTTGCTGAATATCAAAACCCACCACAGGCAACTGCTTGCCGAATTCTACCGCTAGGGGTAAACCGACATAGCCTAAACCAATAATGGCAATTTTTAGGTCTGAAAGCTGTAGCATTTGAGCGCCTTTCAATTTATATCTGTATTTTATAAAGAATGAATCTTTCAGCAGGGATTCTAGCAGAAAATCATGAAATTTCTATTGTGATTTGTGCTCAAATTCGTTGAATGATGCATCAGTGTATAGTTTTTGTGAATATTTAACTTTTTAAATTTAGAGTAAATTCACAATTTACGATTTTTATCATTTTTTTCGCAAGGAATTTGACAGAATCTGCAAAATGATTACAAATTGCTATGTACCTATTTGACAAGTTCGGTAAAATGGCGGGAATTGATTTAAATATTTTAATAAATTAAAAATGGAATCTCGAGTGCGACACTTTCAACTGGCTGTTTTAATGGCATGTGGCATTGCCGCCACTGGCTGTGCTGTGACCTCTGGCTTACAAACCTATGACCTACCTACACAAGGTGCGTATCAAACAGACCAAGGCGCCCAACTAACGGTCGTTCAGCTAACACAGGACAATTTACCTAGCCTCTTGCTCAATAATATTCAGAGTGCAAATTCAACCTATCATTTATTTAACAATAAGCAACACATTTACCGTTTAACCGCAGGTGATGTACTTTCAATTCAGCTTTGGGCTTATCCTGAAATCACACCACCTATCCAAGATATTAGTAATATCAAAGCGGCTGGCTATCCAATTGACCCAAATGGTAATGTATATTTACCTCTGCTTGGACAAGTCAAAGTTGCTGGCAAAACGCTGGCTGAAATCAATCAATATTTACGCTCACAATTTTCGCGCTATTTAAAACACCCAGATGTTGTTGTTCGGGTTCTTTCTTACGAAGGACGCCGCTATTTTGTAAATGGTCAAGTTATGCGTAGCGGTCAGTACACACTAAATGACCAACCTATCAGTATTTATACAGCTTTGGGACAAGCTGGTGGTGTAAATACTGAAACAGGTGATAACACCAATATTCAACTGATCCGACAAGGACAAACCTATCACTTAAATGCTGTAGAATTAGAAAAGCAAGGGTTGTCTTTGCACAACCTACTTATTCAACCCAATGACACAATTTTTGTAAATGCAAAACAAAATCAAAAGTTGTACGTTATGGGGGAGTCAAACAAAAGTCAGGCACTTACTTTACGTGATCAAGGTATGACCTTAAGTGATGTATTGGGTGAAAGTGAAGGTGTTAACCCTTATTCTGCAAGTGCTGCACGTATTTTTGTGATGCGTACAGATTTAAATACTAAAACCTCTACAATTTATCATTTGAACTTAAGCAGCTTAGGCAATTTAGCTTTAGCCAATCAATTTCAGATGCAAAAAAATGATATTGTATATATCGATGCAACGGGGCTTACACGTTGGCAACGTATCATGAATCAAATTGTGCCTTTCTCGAGTGCACTTTACACATTTGACCAGTTAGGTAAATAGCATGCAAATTCAAAATGTTTTAGTTGTATGCATTGGAAATATATGTCGTAGTCCCATGGCTGAATATTTTCTAAAAAACAATCATCCCAATTTAAATATTGAGTCTGCAGGTCTCTCTGCAATGTCTGGGCATTCGGCAGATGCAAAAGCTATTCACTGTATGGATCAGCTGAATATTGATATGCGTCCACACATTGCTAGACAAATTACTGCCGAAATGATTAAAAAATCAGATTTAATTTTAGTCATGAGTAATAATCAAAAAAAACATCTTGAGCAAACTTGGTCTTTTGCCAAAGGAAAGGTTTTTCGTTTGGGGCATTGGCAAAATCAAAATGTGCCCGATCCTTATCAACATGATCAAGCTTTTTTTGATGAAACTTGTCGCAACATTCAAAAATACGTTTCTGACTGGCAATCCCATTTTTAATTTTTAGCAGTTTTATTTCATGAATTCGAATAGCACACCTCAAGACGATACCATTGACTTAAAAGAATTATTCTTTTCTTTGCTGTCGCAATGGAAGCTCATTGCTCTATGTACACTCCTTAGCCTCGTTTTCGCTCTCCTTTACTTAAAAGTAACGCCAAATGTCTACTCAACGGATGCTATGATTCAGGTTGAGGACGCTAAAGGTGCTGGTGCCGCAGCTCTTTTAGGGGATTTAGGAAGCGCACTACCTGGAGGAATGGGTGGAAAGTCAGTTGCAGATGCGGAAATTGAAATCTTAAACTCGCGCAAAGTGCTCGGACAAACCATACAAGACTTAAAGTTAGATATTCGTATCACCGATGAACAAAGTAGCTTGACGTATCGTTTGCTCAACACAGTTCAAAGTAAAGTTATCTATAAAAATAATGTTGTGACTTGGCAAGATAAAAAAAATGTATTTGTTATTCAATCTTTTGATGTGCCTAATTTTTATCTAGATAAAAAGCTCACATTAAACTTTATCAATGGACAAGAGTTTAGCCTGTCTTATAAAAAAGATGTTGTATTTAAAGGAAAATTAAATGCGATCAATCAAAGCCTAGATCAGAAAGGTTTATGGAAAATTCAAATTTATGCGAAAAACCCTATATCGCATGATTTTTCAGTCACTAAATTATCTATGCCTTCAGCCGTACAATGGATTAAAAAAGATTACGACGTAGCGGAAAGAGGTAAAAACTCTGGTGTGATTGGTCTTAACTACAATGGTGAAGATAAAGAACATATCACACAAGTACTTAACCACATCTTAAATATTTACCAAGCACAAAATATTGAACGTAAATCACTGGAATCGGCTCAAACATTGAGCTTCCTTGAAAAGCAACTGCCTGAGTTAAAACAACAACTCGAAGACTCTGAAATTAAATTTAACCGTTTCCGAGAACAATACAACACAATTGATGTAACACAAGAAGCGGAGTTAATGCTAAAGCAGAATGTTGAGCTGGAAAAATTAAAAATCCAACTACAACAGCAACAAGCAGAACTCTCTTCAAAATATACGCCTGACCACCCATTAATGTCAGCAATTAACGCTCAACTTTCTGAAATTAACAAAAAAACTTCAGAAATGACTCAATCCATTAAGCGTTTACCTGAAACCCAGCGACTGTACTTACAACTGTACCGCGATGTTAAAGTAAATACTGAGTTATACACTGCGTTATTGAATAGCTATCAACAACTCAAAATTGCCAAAGCAGGTGAAATTGGTAATGTACGCATTATTGATACTGCAATTGAACCTGTAAAACCAATTAAACCTAAAAAGCTCATCACATTAGTACTTGCTATTTTTGTAGGTGGTTTTCTGGGTACGTTGTTGGCCTTACTGCGTAATATGTTGCGCTCAGGTATTAAAGACTCAAATCAAATTGAAAATGAACTTGATTTACCTGTTTATGCCACTGTACCACGATCACCTGTGCAAGAAAGCCGTATTAACATTCTGAAAAAGAAAAAGAATATTCCTATTCTTGCGGTGAAACACAGTGATGATATTGCCATTGAAAGCCTGCGCAGCATGCGTACTGCTATTCACTTTGCTTTAAGCAGTGCCAAAAACAATATCATTATGATTTCTGGCCCTGCACCAGAGTTGGGTAAATCGTTTATTTCAACTAACTTAGCGACTATTTTGGCGCAAAGCGATAAGCGCGTATTATTGATTGATGCCGATTTACGTCGCGGCTATATGCACAAATACTTTAACTATGATGTGCAACCTGGTTTGGCTGAATATTTAAATGGTCAGCAAGATTTTGGCAGCATTGTACGCAGTACTGAAGTTGAAAATTTAAGCATCATCAGTCGTGGCAAAAGCCCTGCTAATCCATCAGAGTTGTTAAGCACGCAAAAATTTGCAGACATGCTCACGCACTTGTCGAGTCAGTTTGACCATATTCTGATTGATACCCCGCCAGTTCTTGCCGTCACCGATGGGATTATTATTTCACAATATGCGGGTGTGAATTTGGTTGTGGCACGTTATGCCAAGACGCAAATGAAAGAGCTTGAACTGACTGTCAACCGCTTTGAACAAGCTGGCGTGAAAGTAAACGGCTTTATTTTGAATGATATTCAACGTGAAGCGGGTGGCAGTTATGGTTATAATTATGCTTATGCCTATAAAGCTAATAAGGATGAGGATTAAACTATTGACTCAACCTCCCTTTTTGCTAGGCTTCCCTCTTTGTCAAAGATGAGCTATATATAGCAAAAGCCACCAACGTTAAAATCCCTCCTAACCTCCCTTTCTTACGCAAGAGTTTAAGCACAGCTTTAAACTCTTGCGTAAGAAAGGGAGGAACTCCATTACAAAGTTGCACTTGTGCATCTCCCCCTTTTACAGAAGCATTTTCTATTGAAATTTACAACAATACTCAACAATTCAGATTGCAAAACTCCACTCAAAAACCTATCTTGTTTACAGTTTATAAACGCTGAGTATATATAAGCATGTTTGCACCCAAAGCGCTGCTGGCGACACTGGCATTAAGCTCCTCCTTCACCTTTGCCCAAGGCATTGTCTTAAATGACCAAAACTTACGTACCGATTTAAACTGGCTAAATCAGCAAGGCGTCATTCAAATTAGTACGTCAACTTGGCCTATGAGTGGTGATGAAATTCAACGTGCACTTTCTCAAGCCAAAGTCAGCAACAACAATCAACAAAAAGTCATCGATGCAGTGGTGGCACACTTAAATGCCAATAACCAACTGCTCAAAGCCTCGCTTTTTGCAGAAACAGATCAAAAAAATATTCCACAAGCCTTTGGCGACCAACAAAAAGCGCAATATCAAGCAGGTTTGGAACTCAATGCAGGCAATCAATACTGGGATGCTAAAATTCGGGTTAATACAGAAAAAGACCCACAAATTGATAACGATCAAGATGTCAATGTTGAAGGCTCCTATATTGCAGCCAAGCTTTGGAATCAATGGCTCATTGCTGGGCAAATTCCAACCTACTGGGGTCCTGCACATGATGGCAGTTTAATTCGTGGCGATGCTAGCCGCCCAGTTTATGGCGTAACCATGCAACGTGCCGAACAACAAGCCTTCAGCAACAAATGGCTATCATGGATTGGTCCATGGCAATATCAAGCCTTTGCAGGTCAATTGCATGATTATGATGATGTACCCGATGCCAAATTGATTGGTTTACGTGTCACTGCACAACCGCTACCTTATTTCGAACTTGGGGCATCACGTATGATGCAGTGGGGTGGGGGTGATCGTTCAGAAAGTCTATCCACACTTTGGAATGCAATCAAAGGCAACGATAACTTTAATAACAGTGATGATGATAAATCTAACCAAGTTGCAGGTTTTGATGCACGCTTAAACCTACAGCCATTGCTACAAGTGCCAATGGGTGTTTATGCACAATACGCAGGTGAAGATGAAGCTGGTGGCTTACCTTCAAAAAAAATGTATTTGGCTGGGGTAGACTATTCATCGAGCTATCAAAATATGCCGTTCCAACTCTATACCGAATGGGCAGATACCCGTACTAACGGTAAAGCACAAGGTATTACCTATAACCACCATGTCTACACTGATGGTTTCTATCAACATGGCTATCCTTTAGCGCATGCCATGGGCGGTGATGGACAAATGATCTCAGTCGGTGGGGATATTCGTTTTGATCGTATCAACCGCGTGAATGCACGTGTAATGTTTGCCAAATTGAATGAATCAAATCGAGGCACGAATTATGCTTTCCCAGAAAAAGATGAGTTAAAAGCTTTGGATTTAACTTGGACACACTATTTACGCCCAGATATTCCACTTAAACTGAATGGCTGGATTAGCGATTCAGATGTCCTTGGCAATGATGGTGGTGCATCGATTGGTATTGAATTTCCTTTAGAAAAAGGGCTGTTTTCTTATTAAGTCTACCCGCTAGACCGAAATACTTCGTGGATGAGATCGACACCGATTTCATCCATTTTTCTAAGATTAAAAATTCAGCGCAACTCAATTATTTAACGCAAAATTTCAGGCAACGCCTTATAACCACCGCTTTTGCTTAATTCAATTTTCATTTTTTGCAGCATTTGATAGGGTTGTTGCTGCACAAACATATTCACAAAACTTAAAGGAATAGCACCTTCAGGGTTAGCATAGCCATAAGTGCTGACTTTGACTTTCTGATTGCTCAATTTCTGAAATGTCCAATCTCCCTCATACTGCCGAATACGCACATAGTCAGGATTCAGCGGATAGCCGCCTTCAATCGCTGTGTTTTGAATACTGATGACTCCCTGTGCATCTTTGCTCATTTTTCCTTTAACCACCAAATCTCGGTCTTTCAAGGGAAACGGAAAATCCAGCACCATATACAATAAGAACTCACCTTTTTGATCATCTCGTGACAAAACTTTCACGCTGCCCACATAAGGTACCCATTTCACAGCATGATCAACATCTAAAATTAGAGCAGCTGCTTTTTCTAAAGGCACATTAAAGGTGGTTTCTGCCTTGTATAAAAATACAGGACTAGACTGCTGTTGATAGGTCCAGACTTTAATATTGTTTTTATGAATACTGAGTTTGGCATGTTCAAGGCTTTGCGCATGCGTGATACAGCTACAGGCGATCATGCCAAGAATTGGCAGAATTTTTTTCATTATCTTGTGCATCTTATTTTAGTTTTGTGTGGGGTCTGATGCTTCATCATCCATGACATCAGACCCTAGTTTTAACTGCAGATCACGATTTGTTCAAGCAGTTTTTATTATTTTATCATCAGTGGCGATTTAAACTTGAATATCGTTAAAGCCTAGTACATCTTTCATGTCGTATTTACGGGCTTCTCGTCCAACCACCCAAGCAGCTGCACGAACAGCACCTGCAGCAAAGTTCATACGGTTGGTGGCTTTATGGGTAATTTCCACGCGCTCACCATCGGCAATAAACATTGCGGTATGTTCACCGACAATATCGCCACCACGAATGGTTTGAAAGCCGATGCTCTTGCGTTCACGCGCACCCGTATGTCCTTCACGGCAGTAAACTGCATCTTGTTTAAGATCACGACCAAGCGTGGCCGCAATCGCCTCACCCATCATTAATGCCGTGCCTGATGGTGCATCGACTTTATGACGATGATGCGCTTCAATCACTTCAATATCTACACTATCACCAAAGACTTTGGCTGCCAGTTCCAACAGTTTAATAGATACGTTTACCCCAACTGAATAGTTGGCGGCATACACCACTGGCGTCTGTTGAGCCGATTCTTCTAAGAGTGCTTTTTGTGCATCACTCATGCCTGTGGTGCCAATCACAATCGCCACGCCTGCTTCACGACAAAGCTTTAAGTGTTGTGCTGTGGCGGCTGGTGCGGTAAAGTCGATTACGACATCACAGTCAGCTAATACTTGTTCTAGGCTGCCCACGACTTTCACACCGAGTGTACCCACACCTGCCAGCTCTCCCGCATCTGCCCCCAAGAGACTGCTTTCTGGGCGTTCGACTGCGGCTGCCAATTGGTAGCCCGCTTCTTGAACGGCTTGAATTAAGATGCGCCCCATACGGCCGCCTGCGCCTAATACACCAATGCGTGGAGTTGCTGACATAGCATATTCCTAAAATAGATTCTAAATTGTGCTTACTATAGCAAAACTCGCTGCCTAGACTAAGTTTGTCAGCCAAGTTTCTGGGTTTATTTTTATTCAAAAGCAAGCCGAGCTGTACTGCTGATGGTCACTTTACACACCTCAGGCAAACTTTTAACGAAGCGATGCTAAAAATTTATCTGAAAATGCTCATTTTTTGTTTTTATTTCACAAATTTGCAAACTTGCATGCGCAGACTAGCCTGCACGAATGAAAACAACTGCACAAATTAAAGGGGATTTACATGCATTCGAAGAACATGGTATTGGCATTATTGTTAGGCATGAGCACAGCATCCGTATTTGCAGAGCCTGCACTTCAAGAAGGTGATACGCTTGAAAGCCTGTCTAAAGTCCGTATTAGCGTGACGCTACAAGAACCTCTTGCTGTTGAAGTCGATGCACCTGAACTAGAAGAAACAGCAGCAGAACATGGGGTTGTTGCAAGCGCTCAACCACAAACTACCGTTGAAACAGCAACGACTGAAATGGTGGATGTTTTAGAGATTGATGTACCTGAAGTCGAATAAGAGTACAGCAGATACAACAAAGGCGATCTTCAAGATCGCCTTTATTTTTGAGTTTAGATGAGGTCGTGCTTTGACATACCTAACCTAGGTTTCCTTAATCAAACAAACGATCAAAGAAAGACTTTTTCTTTGGTGATGACTGACTGCCCTCACCTTCCATCGTCGTCTGCAACTCTTTTAACAATTCACGCTGACGTGCCGTTAAATTCACAGGTGTTTCCACCACAATACGGCAGAGTAAATCGCCCTGCATACTGGTACGCACAGGTTTTACCCCTTTACCACGCAAACGGAACAATTTACCCGTTTGTGTTCCCTCAGGTACTTTCAGGCTCACGCGACCATCTAGAGTAGGAATTTCAATTTCCTTACCTAAAGCAGCATCGGCAATGCTAACAGGCACATCCATATACAGATCAGCACCATCACGCTGGAAGATTTCGTGCTCACGCACCACTACTTCTACATATAGGTCGCCCGATTGACCATCACGAATGGCTTCACCTTTACCTGTTAAGCGTACGCGGTCGCCATTGTCCACGCCAGCAGGAATGGTCACCTCAAGGGTTTGCTGACGATCTGACACACCCGAACCATGACATTTTTTACATGGATTCTTGATGATTTTGCCCTGACCACGACAAGTGCTACAGGTTTGCTGTACCGAGAAGAAACCTTGCTGCATGCGTACTTGACCCGCACCATGACAGGTTGGACAGGTTTCAACATCATTTGGATTTTCCGAGCCTTTACCATCACAAGCTTCACATGGCGCAGGTGCTGTAAAGGTGATGGTTTTCTTAACGCCTTTGACTGCTTCTTCAAGCGTCAATTCTATCACATAGCGTAAGTCTGAACCACGGCGTTGACGTTGCTGGCCACGCCCCCCCCCACCAAAGGCTCCACCGAAAATATCCCCAAACTGGCTGAAAATATCTTCCGCACTGAAACCACCGAAGCCGCCAGCACCACCGCCCATACCACCTTCAAAGGCTTGATGGCCCATACGGTCGTACATGCTGCGTTTTTCGCTGTCTGATAGAACTTCATACGCTTCTGAAGCTTCTTTAAACTTCTCTTCAGCTTCAGGATTGTCCGGGTTACGGTCTGGATGATATTTCATCGCCAACTTACGGTAGGCTTTTTTAATTTCATCATCACTAGCGGTTTTAGAGACGCCCAAAACCTCATAATAATCACGTTTAGCCATGTCTGGCGATGCTCCTCACGGAATTCTATTTAAAACTTAACTGAAGTCTGAAATTGGGGTCAAACTGAGTTTTACAAGGGAAAGCTGTTAAAAATTTTAGCTGAAGTGCTTTAGATGAAGTTCAAGCCATTAGAACACAGCTTTATTTTTCAAAAATTTGGATAGCCCTTTAATCCAAGCATTGATTAAAAATAAGAAGGCAATCACGGCAAAGACCACACCTGCTACGGTGCAGGCTTTGACCCATAAAAAGGCATCCCAAGGAAAGAAGGCCAATGGAATAAACCACAATGCAGCAAACAATGCCAATACACTGTAAATCACCACATTACGCATGATCCATAAAGCCTGTGCCTGTAACCAGACTTCAGTGCTATCGACCACAATCACTTTTCGTGCATACCAATACGCCAATGCACCACTCACCACAGTAAATAAAGCAAAAAACATAAACACGTAAGAGATCGCGACAGACCGGCGAAACTTTACCAAGTTATCTTGCTTCATAATGTGATTTAACCCCATCTGTGCCATGCTTTATTTTTTAATCTGGCGCATGCTGTAACGTATGCAAAGGCTGAAAAATATAAGGTGCTACTATATTGAAATTTTCCAAGTTTCGCACCCGTTATTATGTCACTTTTACAGATTATGTGGATTTTTTTTCACTTTAAACCACTGTGCATATAATGCAGGTAAAAAGAACAGGGTTAATAGGGTCGCGACAATTAATCCGCCCATAATCGCCACAGCCATCGGGCCAAAGAAAATACTGCGAGAAAGTGGAATCATGGCCAAAACAGCCGCTAATGCTGTGAGGACAATTGGACGACAACGGCGTACCGTGGCGTTAATAATCGCATCCCACTGTAACTCTCCTGCTCGAATATCCTGCTCAATCTGATCAATTAAAATCAGGGAATTGCGCATGATCATGCCCGATAAGGCAATGGTGCCGAGCATCGCCACAAAACCAAAGGGTTTGTTAAACAGCAACAGGAACAATACCACGCCAATAATGCCGAGCGGTGCAGTTAAAAACACGATGAATGCACGGGACATGCTACGCAGCTGAATCATCAACAAAGTCATCACCACGGCAAGGAAAAATGGCATGCCTGCATTGACTGACTTTTGCCCACGTGCCGATTCTTCAACCGTGCCACCCACTTCAATTAAATAGCCACTTGGCAACTTTTCACGCAGGGCCGCCATCGGTTCAGACAGTTCTGCCACCACCGTTGCAGGTTGCAAATTGCTACGAATATCACCACGTACGGTAATGGTCGGCAAGCGGTTACGATGCCAAATTAAACCTTCTTCAAAACGGTATTGAATTTGTGCAATTTGCGCCAACGGCACCGATGTTCCACGTGAAGTCGGTACGGCCAAGCTGCTTAAAGATGCGACATCTAGTCGCTCGGTTTGATCGCCACGTAAACGGATTTCAATCAGTTCACGTTTTTCACGATACTGGTTAATAGCCGCGCCACTGATAGAGCTATTAAGGAAGTTAGCTAAATCCAGACTCGACACCCCCATTTGACGGGCACGGTCTTGATCAATCTGCAATTGAATGACTTTGCTCGGCTCACCCCAATCTAAATGCACATTGGTACTGTTTGGATTGGCACTGATGGTGGCTGCGACTTGCTGCGCCCATTGTCGCACTTGTGCCAAGTCTTCTCCTGACACGCGGAATTGCAATGGATAACCCACTGGTGGGCCATTTTCCAATAATGACACGCGAGTACGCACCTCTGGCAATAACAAGCGAATTTGTTCAGATAAATTACGGCGAATTTCATTGCGGTCTTCTAAAGACGATGCCAATACCACAAATTGGGCAAAACTGGCCTGCGGTAATTGCTGATCTAAAGGCAAATAGAAACGCGGCGAACCTGTGCCAACATAGGCTACATAATTGTCGATGCCTTGTTGTTGCGCCAAGAACTTTTCAACTTTTTTAACGGCTGCTTCTGTGGCTGTTAAAGACGCACCTTCTTCAAGTTTTAAATCGACTAAAATTTCTGCCCGATTGGAAGGTGGGAAAAATTGCTGTGGTACCAATTTAAACATCGCAATTGACAGTACAAATATGCCAACTGTGATTGCAATGACGGTTTTTCGATAGCGCACACAAGTATTAACCCATCCACGAAACACTTGATAAAAGCGGGTTTGATATGGGTCGTGTAATTCACCTGCGTGCTGTAGCACAGGCTGCGGTTCAGCTTGTTTGCGTACACGCGCCCAAAGACGTTGATACCACGGCGCTCGCTGTGCATGGCGCTGAAAATCTGGCAATAATTTATCGCCCAGATAGGGTACAAACAGCACGGCAGCAAACCATGACACCACCAAAGCAATGGTCACCACTTGGAAAATTGAACGGGTATATTCCCCTGTACTTGAGGCTGCCGTGGCAATGGGTAAAAAACCTGCTGCGGTAATCAATGTTCCAGTCAGCATAGGGAAAGCAGTCGTTCGCCACGCATGACCTGCGGCTTGCAAGCGGCTATAGCCTTGCTCCATCTTAATTGCCATCATTTCAATGGCGATAATGGCATCATCCACGAGCAATCCGAGGGCTAAAATAAGCGCACCGAGTGAAATTTTGTGCAGCCCGACATCAAACAAATGCATACCTGCAAAAGTCATCGCCAAGACCAGTGGAATGGAAAATGCCACCACCAAACCTGTGCGAAAACCCAGTGAAAAGAAGCTGACCAAGAGCACGATAATCACCGCCTCAGCCAATACTTTCATAAATTCATTGACGCTGTGTTTTACCGCAACAGGCTGATCAGAAACTTTTTGCAGTTGCATGCCCAAAGGCAAGGTCTTTTGCAAACGGGCAAATTCTGTTTCCAGATTTTCACCCAAAGCCAGAATATCACCGCCTTTACGCATCGACACCGCAATGCCAATGCCATTTTCGCCCATAAAGCGCATACGCGGTTGAGCAGGTTCGCTAAACCCACGATAGACCTCGGCAACATCGCCCAGTTGAATGGTGGTGCCATTCACCAACAGCGGCATTTGTTTCAACTCATCGACACTGTGCAACGCACCGCTGACACGCACCTGAATACGGTCTGAATGGGTTTCAAAAAAACCTGCGCTTGCCATGCTGTTTTGTTGTTGTAAGGCTTGCTGAATCGCGGTAACAGGAATACCGAGTTGCGCGGCTTTGGTGTTAGATAACTCAATCCATATTTTTTGATCTTGTAAACCCACCAAATTAACTTTGGCTACATCTTTGACCCGCTGTAATTGTAGCTGCAAACGGTCGGCATATTCTTTGAGGGTGGCGTAGTCATAGTCTGCGCCTGTCAGCACATAAATATTGCCAAAAGTGTCGCCAAACTCATCATTAAAAAATGGGCCTTGTACCCCTTGTGGCAGTTCATGGCGAATGTCATTGACCTTTTTACGCACCTTGTACCAAACATCTGGAATTTGGCTGGAGCGCATAGAATCTTTGGCAATAAAAGTCACCATGGACTCGCCCGGACGCGAATAGGCCATGATGCGTTCATAATCGCCCGTGCTCATCAATTCTTTTTCAATACGGTCAGTGACTTGTAAGGAAACCTCTTTGGCACTCGCTCCTGGCCAATAGGTTTGAATCACCATCACTTTAAAGGTAAACGGTGGATCTTCACTTTGTGCCAGTTTGGAATAGGAAAAAATCCCGACAATGCCCAACAGCAGCATCAAGTAGACCACTAGACCTTTATTTTTCAGCGCCCATTCGGATAAGTTAAAATTCATATTTTAACGCTCCGTCTGTGTGGCCGCAGAAGCTGCCTGAGCTGTTGGATTGACTGCCTGTACAGCTTGATTGTCACGGTTAATCGGGCGAATTTTTTGTCGATCACGCAGTAAATGCACCCCACCCATCACCACATAATCTTGCGGCTGTAAGCCACTCAGTACAGGCACGCTGTCACGTCCATAAGCGCCCAATGTAACAGGAATTTGGCGCACGGTTGAGTCTGGCTGTAAGACCAAAACAAAAGCTTGTTGCCCTGTTGCCGACACGCTAGATAAAGGCACATATAAACCCTGATTGGCTTGGCGAGTCAGAAATACCCGCGCACTTTGCCCCAATTGAATCTGTGCATTGCCTTCACGTAAAGCCACTTTGACTTTAAAAGTACGCGACTGATCTGCCGCAGGGGAAATTTCTCGAACCGTGCCTGCAAAACGGGTATCGGGTTGTGACCATAAACTTACCGTTGCCTCTTGCCCGACTCGAATTTCACCCACCGCTTGTTCAGGTACGCCAATCACGACTTCACGTTCCCCATCAATCGCCAATTGATAAGCGACCTGCCCTGCCGCTAAAACCTGCCCAACTTCAATATTGCGTTCAGTAATCACACCATTTTTTGTGGCCCGTAACTGGTTATAGTCGGTTTGATTACTACTAACCGCATAATTGGACTGCGCCTGTTTCAACTGCGCCATGGCATGTTGATACTGGTTTTTGACTGCATCATATTGCGAGCGACTGACGGCATTCATGGGTAATAATTGCTGAAAACGCTGTAACTCATCGCTAGCAATTTTTGCAGCAGATTGCGCACTTTCCAGTTGCGCACGCGCGGCATTGAGCTGCAATGCTGCATCTTGCACATCCAGTTTTGCTAAGACTTGCCCAACTTTGACCTGATCTCCCACATCGGCAAAACGCTGTGTAACTTGCCCTGCAACCCGAAATGCCAAAGCCGTTTGCTGACGTGCTTGCACCTCGCCTGCATAGCTTTTTTGCTCAAGATGTAAACTGCTGGGCTGGGTCACCATCACCAAAGGGACTTCCTGTTCAACCTCGGTTTTTTGCTTACTGCATCCAATTAGGGTGATACAGCACAGCAGCATCAGGCTGGCAATGAGATTCTGAGTCGTGTTCATCAGGTTTGCTCTTATTTAAACGTTTTTTTTAGGGCAGAATACGGTAGGGTTTGCTGACACTTCGTCTATGTTTGCGACAGCGCATATTTTTAGCTGATATAAGGCATGAGGCAGGAAACTTAGTCATTCTAAGTAACTGACTCATAACGTAATAGCAGTAAAAAATATGCTTGTTCCAAAGGACTGTGGCTAAAACTTTCTCAGATTGCGTTATGAAACTTGGTAATAGTCTCGCTATTCCCTGCGTTTCATGCCTGATCTGCTCAGTTTTAGCCTACAGCGCAAGCCATTTATGAAGTGCGTGCAAACCCCTATATTAAATTGATTATTTTTTAATTAATATACCACTGGGTACATTAATTAAAACTGAAGCGTCATTTTCCAGTTGTACTGATGCAAATTAGGATGAGCGTGTGCAGATTCATGTCGGACGACCAAAAGATTTAGAAAAACGCCAACGCATTTTAATGTCGGCAAAACACTTGTTTTTAAAGTTGGGCTTTCATGGTTCTAGTATGAATCAGATTGCACGTGAAGCAGGCGTGACCAAATTAACGGTGTATAACCACTTTCAAGACAAAGCCACCTTATTTTCCTGTGCCATTGAAGAAACCTGTGAAAGTCTGCTCAAAGCACAACCTTTGGACTTGACTGCACATAGCAATTTTAAGCAGGCCTTATACCAAGCCTGTAAACTGTCCTTGAACTTGGTCAATATGCCTGAAGCGATTAAATTAGAACATTTGCTGATGGAACTGGCCTCGGAGCAAAATCCGTTGGCATTGCAGTTTTACAATGCCTCACATGCCAAACTTCGCGCGATGTGGGAAAGCTTCTTTCGCCAAGCAGTAGAATTGCAGTTTATTCAGGCCGATGAACCAAAAACGCAAACTGAATTGATCGTTTCCTTACTGCATGGTTTACGTCACCATGAAGTTTTACTCGGTGTACGTGCCGTGCCCGATGCTGCACAATCTCAAAAGATTATTGAAGATGCAATTGGTATTTTTATGCTGCGTTATGGCTGAGCAAGCTAATTTTGCAGCCTCATCATGCGAAATCTAACTCTCACGTTGCACATATACGAATGATCAACTGACTCATATCTCCGTCCTGTATTTCTCTCCTAAATACTGCCACTTGGCACTATAACTTCAGATGCGCAAAATCCATGCAACTTTTGTAGATAGCCCGCTTGGATTGTAGCTAAATCGGGGTATAGTCTTAACAGAGTAGAAAAACACAGAACATGGAGAACAACGAATGATTCAACAAATTGATGCTCCTCTACGCGATGACGTACGCTTACTTGGCAACTTATTGGGTGAAACCCTCAAGTTACACGCAGGACAAGATTTGTTTAATCAGGTCGAACAAATTCGTGCCTTATCTAAAGGCGCGCGCGATGGACAAGCCGAAGCTGAAAAACAACTCGAACAACTGTTTTTAAGTCTGGAAGATGATGAAATCTTACCGCTCACCCGTGCCTTTACCCACTTTTTGAATTTTGCCAACATCGCTGAGCAATATCATGTGGTGCGGAGCCGTCGCCAAAGCGAATTTGATGAAAATGGCGTTTCTCCAAACCCGCTAGATCACTTATTTATCAAGTTTAAAGACAACCAAATTTCTGCAGAAACACTCTTTCAACAAGTCTGCGAGCTAAAAATTGAGTTGGTTTTAACTGCGCATCCGACTGAAGTCAGCCGTCGTACCCTCATTCAAAAATATGACGATATTAATGACTGCTTGTTTAAAATGGATCAGCAAAAACTGACACCACGTGAACGTCAGGCAGTTTTGGCAGATTTAAAACAGCTGATCAGCTCGGCTTGGCAAACCGATGAAATTCGCCAACATCGCCCAACCCCTGTCGATGAAGCCAAATGGGGCTTTACCACCATCGAACAAACCCTGTGGAATGCGGTGCCTAAATTCATGCGTGAATTAGACAGCATTGTGCAGGAACATTGTGGACAAAGCCTACCGCTGAGCGTTGCACCTGTACGTTTCGCCTCTTGGATGGGCGGTGACCGCGATGGTAACCCGAATGTCACTCATAAAGTTACTCAAGAAGTGCTGTGGCTGTCACGCTGGAAAGCAGCAGAACTGTATTTACGTGATATTGAAAACCTGCGTTGGGAACTCTCCATTCAGCAATGCAGCCCAGAATTGGCAGATGCTTTGGGACATTTCCATGCCGAGCCGTACCGTGAATATTTACGCGACACCCGAGAACGCCTAAAAGCCACCCGCGACTGGTTAGCAGCGAAACTGCAAGGCAAAGAGGCTGATGACAGTTTGGTGATAAAAAACAAAGACGAGTTGTTACAGCCTTTATTGCTGTGTTATCGCTCGCTGACGGCTTGCCAATTATCAGACATTGCGAACGGCAAATTGTTGGATTTAATTCATCGTGTGAATTGTTTCGGCATTGAATTACTAAAACTGGATATTCGCCAAGAATCGGGACGTCATCGTCAAGCCATTTCTGCCATTACCGAATATTTAGGTTTGGGCAATTTTGAAACTTGGACTGAACAAGCGCGTCAGAACTTCTTGCTTCAAGAGCTACAAAGTAAACGTCCGTTATTGCCAAAATTCATGCAAGAACCTGCACAAAGCCTGATTCAACATCCCGATGTGCAAGAAGTGTTTGCCACCATGCGCACTTTGGCTGCACAGCCGCAGGAAAGTTTGGGCGCTTATATTATTTCCATGGCGGAATATCCAAGTGATGTATTGGCAGTGTTATTGCTGCAAAAAGAAGCGGGCATTCAGCATCCTTTGCGTGTGGTGCCGCTGTTTGAAACCCTGAAAGACTTGGATGGGGCTGCCCAAACCATGAATACCCTATTTAATATGCATTGGTACAAACAGCATATTCAGGGCAAACATGAGGTGATGATTGGCTACTCAGACTCCGCCAAAGATGCAGGTTTCATGTCTGCCAACTGGGCACAGTACCGCGCGCAGGAAGAACTGACTGCGGTAGCGCAGCAACATGCTGTGCAGCTGACTTTATTCCATGGTCGTGGTGGTTCCATCAGCCGTGGCGGTGCGCCAACGCAACAAGCATTGTTCTCACAACCTCCAGGGTCTATTTCAGGTGCAATTCGCGTCACCGAACAAGGTGAAATGATTCGCTTTAAATTTGGGCTTGAAGGGGTTGCCTTACAAAATCTGGAAGTCTATACCGCTGCAACCTTAGAAGCGACGCTGATGCCACCACCTGTGCCGAAAGCAGAATGGCGCGAGCTGATGGATAACATGACCGAACTTTCGGTGCAGGTCTATCGTCAAACCGTGCGTGAAAATCCGCATTTTGTGAAATATTTACGCACTGTCACGCCAGAGCTGGAATTGCAAATGTTGCCACTCGGTTCACGTCCCGCGAAACGTAAAGTGAGCGGTGGAATTGAATCCTTACGTGCCATTCCATGGGTATTTGCATGGACACAAATCCGTTTGATGCTGCCTGCTTGGTTAGGGACAGGCGCAGCAATTAACCAAACGCTCGATCAGGGACAAAAAGCCACTTTGGATGAAATGCTCAGCGATTGGCCGTATTTCCAGACTTTAATTGATATGCTAGAAATGGTGCTATCTAAAGCCGACAGCAATATTGCCCTGTACTACGAATCTAACCTGACCGATGACGAAGACTTAAAACAACTGGGTGAGCAACTCCGTCAACGTCTGCGTGATGCTGTGACGACCCTACTGACCCTCAAAGGTGAATCGCAATTGCTCAGCAGCAATGATGTGCTAGATCAATCGATGCGGGTGCGTAAACCGTATTTATTGCCACTGCATTTGCTACAGGCAGAGTTGATGAAACGTCGTCGTTTATATTTGGCAGAACAGAATGCCGAACATACCCCTGTCGATCATGCCCTCATGGTAAGCATTGCAGGGATTGCAGCAGGCTTACGCAATACAGGTTAAGCCTCTACGAATAGCACAACAAGCAGAGTCTGTACTCTGCTTGTGGCTACTGCTCTCTCTTAGAAATGACTTAGGCTCATGCTTTATAAAGCCAAACACAGTGGACATAATAACGTGAAAGCAGACATGGACTAAGACATGCGTTACGAGGCAAAAAAACCAGCCTAAATTATGTGCAATTAAATTTATTCTTAGTCTGTTTTCATCCCACTAATGCAGCAATACATTCTTTAAATTTATAAATAAAATTACTTATTTATATTAAATGTAAATTTTATCAAATAGTAAAATTTAATCCTAAAAATAAGCAGCTGATCTGTTTTCTGGCAAAATTTTTAAAAAATTTAGGCAATACAAGAGTATGATGTGCTCAATTTAGCTTTTGAGTGCTTACTTTATGTCCAATTGGTTTCCCAAATGGCGCCCTTATGAAGGCAGCATTGATGCACGTCCTGTAGGTACCAATGAGTATCTACCGCCTGCACAAACCGTTGTATTGGGGATACAACACGCATTTGCCATGTTTGGTGCCACTGTACTTGCACCTTTTTTAATGGGCTTTGATCCGAACCTTGCCATTTTAATGTCAGGAATTTGTACCATCCTGTTCTTTTTCATGACAGGTGGGCGTGTTCCAAGTTATTTAGGCTCAAGCTTTGCCTTTATTGGGGTGGTGATTGCTGCCACAGGCTATGCAGGCGCAGCAGGCGGTTTAAATGCCAATATTGGGGTTGCGGCAGGCGGGATTATTGCCTGCGGTATTTTATATGCCCTGATTGGCTTTTTGGTGATGGCTACTGGCACCCGCTGGATTGAAAAATTAATGCCACCTGTGGTGACAGGTGCGGTGGTGATGATCATTGGTTTAAACCTTGCTCCTGTCACGGTCAAAGCGGTTGCAGGCAATCCATTTAATATGTGGATGGCCTTGGTGACTGTGCTATGTATGGGCATGATTGCCGTATTTACCAAAGGTTTACTGCAACGCCTCTTGCTCCTGATTGGCTTGCTCATATCGTATCTGATCTATTTTGTAGTCACCAATGTCATGGGTTGGGGGACGCCAATTAACTTCGCACCGATTCAGCAAGCCGCTTGGTTTGGCGTACCAGACTTTCATGCGCCTGTATTTGATGTGAATGCCATGCTGATTATTGCCCCAATTGCCTTCATTTTGGTGGCAGAGAACTTGGGACACATTAAAGCAGTAGGTGCCATGACTGGTGAAAACCTCGATCCACACATTGGTAAAGCCTTTGTAGCCGATGGTGTTGCCACAACCCTTGCAGGTGGTGTCGGTGCACCGGGTATGACTACCTATGGTGAAAACATTGGGGTGATGGCTGTTACCCGCGTGTATTCCACGATTATTTTTGTGGTGGCGGGGGTCTTTGCTATTTTCCTTGGCTTATCACCAAAATTTGGGGCAATCATCCATACCATTCCTACCGCCATTTTAACGGGCGCTTCGATTGTGGTATTTGGTTTGATTACCATTGCTGGCGCGAAAATCTGGATTGAAAACAAAGTCGATTTTTCTAAAAACAAAAATCTGATGGTGGCTGCCGTGACCATTATTTTAGGAACGGGTGACTTTGCGTTGCAATTGGGCAGCTTTAACTTGGGCGGGATTGGGACAGCAACTTTTGCAGCCTTGTTCCTGAACTGGTTCTTTAGTTTGCGTGATCCCTCTTAATCAGAACTTGCGGTCATTTGCTTGAACCTAAGTAAATGCCGAAACAATGCAAAAAGACCGAACAACAGTGATTGTTCGGTCTTTTTTTACCTCAAACGGTCTGTCTAGAATGAACCGTTTTTAAGAGATAATGCTTTTACTTGGCTTATTTCTGTTTTTTAAGCTCTTGCTTAAGTTGCTTCAATTTGCCTTTATGTTTTGAAATCTTTTTCAAACGTGCTTTGATTTGTTGCTTCAAAGATTTAACTTGCTTAGCCATGGTATTACTCCTTAGTAAGGCTATTCGTTGCCATTGTGTTGTTTCACAAAACTACGAATAAATTTTCTTAATTCACGAGCAGCACTAGTATCAAGTTCTTCACATAAACGAATAAATTCATCACGTTCAGTACTATTAATACGAATTAAAAGTTGTCCATCTTTCTTGCCTGTCTTTATTTTTTTGATTTGCTCGTTCATTGCTGATCTCTCCAAAATAAAGACTGCTTTGCAAAAGATGTATATACAATATATATACTTTTTAAAATAAAGCAAACTTACAATATTAAAAAATGTAATAAAATCATATTCTTTTTTTTACCAATTCTTTTTAAAAACCCAGCAAAGCCAAGACAGGCAAGGCTTTGCGCTTAAAACCACCTGCAGAAAAAATAAGCAAATTATTTTTAAAAATTATGCTTTGAATACCAAGATGGCATATAAATACGCGGTTTTACCGCAAAAACGCAAAGTTTGGGCTGCGTTTGAAGCATCGCCCAAACTTAGGGATAGATCAATTAAGGACGGAATTCTTTTAATTCACGCTGAATAAAATGCTGAATCATATCGTGATACAAACGCTCGACCATGTCAGGATCGACTGCATGTTGCAGAGCCAAAGTACGGACTTTTTCAATCACTTCTTTCACGCGCTGCGGTGACTGTACATCTTCCACAGTCTGTTTATGGCGCATGGCCTGATCGACATAAAACTGACGCGATGCAATCAGTTCAATTAAAGCCACATCAATTTGGTCTATTTTGTCACGTGCTTGTTGTAATGAGTTTACTTTTTCATTGTTCATGGGCTTGGGCTACACTTTCAGTTTCGGTTTCGTTTTCACTCTTATACTTTTCTTCTAACACATTACTGAAAATACTTTCAATCATCCACACCCGATATAAGCTGTTAAACACGTAGCTTTGCCCATCTATGCGCAATTCCAACACAGGAAAATCGGGCTGAGATTTCATTTCACACAGCATATCGTTTTCTTTGAGCAACTCGGTCACATCGGCTGTGGTCAGTTGATCTAACTCCAGTTCACGCTGCATACGCTCAAAATGCGCTTTAAAGGATAAATCCTGTCCCCTCGTCCATACCGCCTGCAAAATGCGATACATGGCATCCACACGCTGTTCTTCAGGCGCACTGTAATACAGTTGTGCCATTTGATAAGTCGCCTGCTCAGTCGGGCGGCAAAACGGCGTAAACGCAACATCAGTACGTTTAGATAAACGTGTTGCCAAACTCCAGTCAAACCAGTCGCGTCCATGATAAGACAAGGGATACACATTCAAATGGATATTGTAATAGGCAGCTAATTCTTCTTTGATATACGCCAATAACAACCAAGAAATCGGGTCTTCCAGTGCAATATACAAATCCAGTTCAGGGTCGAGTGCCTGAATTTCATTGAGTTCTTCGGCATCACTAATTAAATGTTCTCGCCATTCAATGTGATTGATCAAGAAAATAGGATTATCGGTGAGTAATTTTTGTTGTTTTAAACGGCGTGTCAAACGCAATAAATCATCGACCGCATGATATTTACGTCCACCAAACTCAAAATAACTGGCCAATACAGGTGCATCATCAAAAACCCGTTCAGGAAAATCCTGAATTTGATGATGACGGCTGGACATGGCATATAAAGTGCGTAATTTACCCGACTGCTTTTGCCACAGCATGTGAAACACATCTTCGAGTAAATACAAGAAATCCTGACCACGTAACGGCGTATGCCGCAAAATAGCTTCTGCCTGCATTAAGGCCTCTGCAGTCGGTGGTTCAGGGCTATCGTGAAAACTAAAACGGTGTTGTTTGGCAAGAATTTGTGCATCTTGAATACAATAATTTTGCCATTCTGCAGCCGACATTTGATTCGGTGCATCGCCACTTTGCCGCGAAATCACCACGGTTAAAGGTTTTAATTCATCGGCCAGAATATCTTCTAATTGCGGCAACTGCTGTACCGCCAAATAGCTATATACATCATCTAGACGTAAATACACACTCAGTCCGTGTTCCGTGGGCAACACCGCTTGCCGAGATGGTTTTTGATAAAACCAACTCGATCTGATCGGATCGAACCAACGGCGTAACAGTGACATGAGATCAGCCTCTAAAAAGAAAATCCTTGTGGTTTGGGGACAAGCCACATGCAAATCATGTGCGCTCGTCCTTCAATAGTACACAAGGATTTATATCAATTCATATAAAAATGATCAATTAGACCTCTAAATTCAGATCAGTCACTGCACCTTTTTCTGCGCCCGATGCCAATTTAGCAAATTTCGCCAATGCACCATGGGTATAGTTTGGCTTTGGTTTGACCCATGCCGCTTTACGTGCTGCCATTTCCTCTTCCGACACATGCCAAGTCATTTCACGGGTTTCGGCATTAATCGAAATTTTATCGCCATTTTTCACCAGACCAATTGGCCCGCCTTCATACGCTTCTGGGGTCACATGCCCAATCACAAAACCGTGACTGCCACCCGAAAAACGTCCATCGGTAATTAACGCGACTGAATTACCCAAACCTTTACCAATAATTGCAGAAGTTGGTTTCAGCATTTCTGGCATACCCGGGCCGCCTTTAGGGCCTTCGCCGCGAATCACCACCACTTCACCTTCTTGCACTTCGCCATCTAAAATACCGCGCATCGCACCAATTTCACCTTCAAAGACACGTGCAGGGCCTTCAAAATACAAGCCTTCTTTGCCTGTAATTTTTGCCACTGCGCCCGTAGGCGATAAGTTGCCTTTTAAAACCACCAAGTGCGAATCTTTTTTGATTGGCGCATCAAACGGTAAAATAATTTGCTGACCTTCAGGATAATCGGCAACATCGGCCAAGTTTTCTGCCAAAGTTTTACCTGTAACCGTTAAGCAAGAACCATCAAGCATGCCTGCATCTAGCATGCGTTTCATCAACGGTTGAATGCCGCCAATGGCAATCAGCTCCGACATTAAATACTTGCCCGATGGACGTACATCGGCCACCACTGGGGTTTCCTGACCAATACGCACGAAATCATCTAGTGTGAGTTCAACCCCTGCAGAATGTGCCATGGCAATCAAATGCAACACACCATTGGTCGATCCACCCAAAGCAATCAATACTTTAATGGCATTTTCAAAGGCAGATTTGGTCATAATGTCACGTGGTTTAATATCCAGACGTAACAGATTCATGACCGCTTCGCCTGCGCGTTGGCAGTCATCCATTTTATCTTGAGAAACAGCTTCTTGTGCTGAAGATCCCGGCAAACTCATGCCCAATGCTTCAATGGCCGATGCCATAGAGTTGGCGGTGTACATGCCACCACAAGAGCCTGCACCTGGCAAAGCCACTTCTTCAATTTGTTTGACCTGAATTTCGTTAATTTCACCTTTGGCATGCTGACCCACGGCTTCAAACACCGAAATAATATCGGTATGTCCTGCACCAGGTTTAATCGTGCCGCCATAAACAAACAAGCCCGGACGGTTTAAACGCGCCAGTCCCATAATGCAGCCCGGCATGTTTTTATCACAGCCACCAATGGCAATCACCCCATCATAGGCCTGACAGCCCACCACAGCTTCAATTGAATCGGCAATGATTTCACGTGAAACCAGTGAATATTTCATACCCTCAGTGCCGTTTGAAATCCCGTCTGAAATGGTGATGGTATTGAAAATAATGCCTTTACCACCCGCCTGATTCACGCCTGTTTCTGCTTCACGCGCCAAGCCATCAATATGCATATTACATGGTGTGACATTGGCCCAAGTCGATGCAATGCCAATAAATGGACGAGTAAAATCTTCATCCTTAAAACCCACCGCACGCATCATGGAGCGTGCAGGTGCATTTTCAATGCCTTCATAGACTTCGGCTGAATGTTCGCGGATATTCTGTTTACTCATGGCTGATTCCTTAGCGAGATGGGTGAAATGTCGTGTTCATTATGACGATTTATTTTATTTTTCATTGTATCGAAAGCAGGTAGGATGTAAACGAAAATGCCTGTCTAATTTCATTGCTCAAATTTGTTGCACTACTGACGTTGCTCATAACAGGCTCATAAAAGAAGCACCCCAATTTTGGAGTGCTTTTTGTGGCAGCTTAAATTGCTAAGTACTGCTTAGATTTCACGTACCGCACCTTTTGCCGCACTGGTAGTGTGCATGGCATAGGCTTTCAACGCTTTAGAAATTTTACGTGGACGTTCTTCTGCAGGATGCCAGCCTTTAGCTTCTTGCGCTTCACGACGTGCCGCCATGGTTGCGTCATCTACCGCCAAGTGAATGCTGCGGTTTGGAATATCAATTTCGATACGGTCACCATCTTCAACCAGACCAATCGCGCCACCTTCAGCCGCTTCTGGAGAAACGTGACCAATTGAAAGACCTGAAGAACCGCCCGAGAAACGACCATCAGTCAGTAATGCACATTCTTTACCTAAACCTTTCGATTTCAAATAGCTGGTTGGATAGAGCATTTCTTGCATACCTGGGCCACCACGTGGGCCTTCGTAGCGAATCACCACCACATCACCCGCTGTGATTTTACCGCCCAAAATCGCGTCTACTGCAGCATCCTGACTTTCAAAAACACGTGCTGTGCCGTTGAATTTCAAAATAGAATCATCCACCCCTGCAGTTTTTACAATACAGCCATCTAAAGCAATATTGCCGTAAAGTACCGCCAAACCACCATCTTTAGAGAAAGCGTGTTCTGCATTACGAATCACACCATTGTCACGGTCACCATCTAAACGTGAATAGTAACGGTCTTGTGAGAATGCTGTTTGGGTGGGTACGCCGCCCGGTGCAGAACGGAAGAACTGGTAAACGTCTTCATTTTCGGTACGGATGATGTCCCATTTATCCAAAGCATCTTTTAAAGTCGCTTCGTGAACTGTGCCTACTGAAGTGTCCAATAAACCTGCGCGATCCAGCTCGCCTAAAATAGACATAATGCCACCCGCACGGTGTACATCTTCCATGTGAACATCTTGTTTTGCAGGCGCTACTTTACATAGTACAGGCACTTTACGTGATAAACGGTCAATGTCATCCATGGTGAAATCCACACCTGCCTCATTGGCAGCCGCCAACAAGTGCAGTACGGTGTTGGTTGAACCGCCCATGGCAATGTCCAACGTCATAGCATTTTCATAAGATGCTTTGGTTGCAATTGAACGTGGCAATACGCTGTAATCGTCTTGTTCATAATGGCGTTTGGCCAATTCCACAATCAACTGACCTGCTTTATCAAACAGTTTTTTACGGTTGGCGTGAGTTGCTACAATTGAACCGTTGCCCGGTAAAGATAAACCTAGAGCTTCTGTTAAGCAGTTCATTGAGTTTGCAGTGAACATCCCTGAGCATGAACCACAAGTTGGACATGCAGAACGCTCATATTCAGCAACTTCTTCATCCGTATAGTTGTCATCTGCCGCCACAATCATCGCGTCAATCAAGTCAATCGCGTGTTCATTGCCACGAATTTTGACTTTACCTGCTTCCATTGGGCCGCCAGACACAAACACCACTGGAATGTTCAGACGCATAGCAGCCATCAGCATCCCTGGTGTGATTTTGTCACAGTTGGATATACACACCATTGCATCGGCGCAGTGTGCGCTGACCATGTATTCTACCGAGTCGGCAATCAAGTCACGCGATGGCAATGAATACAACATGCCGTCATGACCCATGGCAATCCCGTCATCTACAGCAATGGTGTTAAATTCTTTGGCAACACCACCTGCCGCCTGAATTTGCTCTGCCACCATTTGACCGAGGTCTTTTAAATGCACATGGCCAGGTACAAATTGGGTAAATGAGTTGACCACCGCAATAATCGGCTTACCGAAATCTTCGTCTTTCATACCCGTTGCACGCCATAAGCCGCGTGCACCCGCCATATTTCTTCCGTGTGTCGATGTTTTTGAACGATAGTCAGGCATTATAAAGTTCCAACTTGGTTGTGCTGAAATGAATCTGAAATTCATTCTGGCGAAATAATACTGTTTGCAAGATCTGTATCACTGCAAAATAGTTTAAGAGTCTTTCTATTTTACTACAGCTTGAGGTAGTAAGGCTGCTGCTTTACCAACTTTATGATGGATAAAAAGTGACGAGAACCCACAGCACCTTGTTGATCATACTGAATGCAATACAAAACTTTCATGAATAATTTTTAAATTTTGCATTACTAATTTTTATCATAATAATTTATAGCACAGCGACAAGGTGGATTTGTTACAACCCGTTCCGACC
The DNA here is from genome assembly GCF_013419245.1 of Acinetobacter sp. YH12095. Lineage (NCBI taxonomy): Bacteria > Pseudomonadati > Pseudomonadota > Gammaproteobacteria > Moraxellales > Moraxellaceae > Acinetobacter > Acinetobacter sp. YH12095. Next base: position 7,572 of record NZ_VPAL01000009.1, on the reverse strand, counting down.
TTTGAGCCGCAATTTGTTATAATTGCCGCGTCATCTAAAACTATGGGTTGATTTCCATTGAAAATCGTTTTTGCAGGTACGCCTGAATTTGCTGCAAGCGCTTTGGCAGCACTCCTGAACACCGAACATGAGATTGTCGCGGTTTACACCCAGCCTGACCGTAAAGCAGGACGTGGACAAAAACTCACAGCATCTGCGGTGAAGCAATTGGCACTACAACACGATCTTCCTGTCTATCAACCTTTACATTTTAAATCATCTACTGAAGAAGGTCTGGCGGCTCAACAAGAATTGGCTGCATTGAATGCCGATGTGATGGTGGTTGCTGCCTATGGTTTAATTTTGCCGCAAGTGGTTTTAGATACTCCAAAATATGGCTGCTTGAATATTCACGGTTCTTTACTACCACGTTGGCGTGGTGCAGCGCCGATTCAGCGTGCTATTGCCACAGGTGATACCGAAACAGGCATTACCATTATGAAAATGGCTGCAGGCTTAGATACAGGCGATATGATGTATAAAACCCTATGCCCAATTACTGCCACAGACACCTCTGCCACTTTACATGACAAACTGGCACAGCAAGGTGCTGAAGCGATTGTTGAAGTATTGGCTTCAGAGCAAAAATTGCAAGACTATTTGGCTGCGCGTGAAGTGCAAGATGAAGCCTTGACGGTCTACGCACACAAACTGACGAAAGCCGAAGCGCAAATTAACTGGTCACAAACTGCAGCCGAAATTGACCGTAATATCCGTGCCTTTAATCCGTGGCCTGTGGCGTTTATCCCTTTAGATGACACTCAAAACTTGCGCGTTTGGGGTTCAGCATTATCGGATGAATCTGCACAAGGCAAAGCTGCAGGCACAATTTTAAAACTGGACAAACAAGGCGTACACGTCGCTTGTGGCGATCAACAAGCTGTATGCTTAAGCTCGTTGCAATGGCCAGGCGCTAAACCGCTGAATCCTGTGCAAATCATTCAAACTCAAAAACTTCAAACAGGACAAGTTCTCGCATGAGCCATTCTGAATCAGGCAACTCACATTTGAACTTGCGTGCCCAAGTCATCCGTACGCTATTGGCTGTACAACAAGGGCAATCGTTGGCGAGCGTCTTACCTGCACATTTAAGTAAAATCGCAGAACGTGACCGCGCTCTATTTCATGAGCTGGTTTTGGGCACCTTGCGTCAATGGTATGCCCTAAAAAGCATTACTTTGCCGCTGTTGGTGAAACCACTCAACAATGAAACTATTGAAACCTGTTTATATGTCGGCTTATATCAAGTGCTTTGTACTCGTGTAGCCAGTCATGCCGCAATTTCTGAAACCGTAACTGCAGCCAAACAATTGGGCTATCAAGCACTCAGCGGTGTGGTGAATGCAATTCTGCGTCGTGTTTCACGTGAAACATCGGAATTTCAAAAGGCTTTGGCGCAGGCACATGGTTTGCCAAGTTGGTTGTATAAACGTCTGAAAAAAGATTGGCCTGAACAACAAGAACAACTGACGCAAACTTTAAAGCAAACCGCGCCTCTGACTTTAAGAGTCAATACACGCCAAATCAGCCGCGATGACTATTTAGAAATTTTGCAGGAACAAGAGATTGCTGCAGAAGCTTGCACCGTGTCTGAAGTCGGTATTGTGATGCTGCAAAATGTGCACATTCCAGACTTGCCTGGTTTTGATGAAGGCGTATTTTCCGTACAGGACGAACATGCCCAACTGTGTGCAACGCTCTTGCCAAATTTAGATGGCAAAGTGGTAGTCGATGCCTGCGCAGCACCCGGTGGTAAAACAGCGCATCTGCTTGAAAAATTTCAGCCTAAAAAATTGATTGCCATAGATCAGGATACCAAACGTCTGTTACGTGTCAGCGAAAATCTAGAACGTCTGCAACTGAATCAAGAAGCGCAAGTTGAAATTTTGGCTGCCGATGCAACCACATGGAATGCCAGTGAAGCAGTGGACTGTATTGTATTGGATGCACCGTGTTCTGCAATTGGAGTCTTGCGTCGCCATCCAGATATTCGTTTGCTGCGTCAATCTAGCGATATTCAGCAAACGGTGGCATTACAGCAACAGATTTTGCAGCAGATGTGGCAGCAACTCAAAGTTGGTGGCACCTTGCTTTACATTACCTGCTCGGTTTTAAAAGCCGAAAATGAACAGCAAATGCAGCAATTCTTTGCCGAACATCAAAATGCCAAAGAAGTCAAAATTGATGCAGATTGGGGCATTCCACAACTGTATGGACGCCAATTATTGCCGCAACAAGGACGCGGGGATGGTTTTTATTATTGTCGTATTGAAAAAACCGCCTAAGCTGTTTCTGTTTTAACGATTCTTCTCATTTAATAGCCTTTCCAAAAAAATAACCCTTGAATCAATCAAGGGTTAATTTAGGGTCTGTTGACACTTCGTCTATGTTTGCGACGACGCATATTTTTTAGCTGATATAAGGCATGGGACAGGAAATTTAGTCATTCTAAATGACTGGCACATAACGCAATAGCAGCAAAAAATATGCTTGTCCTTCGCTGCGCCTTGCGCTGCAAACAAAGCAGTGCTTGTTTTTGCTCAGGCTGTGCAATGCCTTACAACATCGCACCCGTTTCAGCAAAATGCTTAGTCTTCGAGTTCATCTGGGTTTTTGATCAGGTGAATCATCGCCAAAACCAAACCACCCCAAAGTACCACTGTTGAAATAATCAACATCACCAATGCAGATGTATTCATCTTATTTCTCCGCTGCGTCGTGATCTTTTAAGCGGCTAAGCAATACCGCGCCAATAATAAAGAGCACCACGGTACCACCACCCACGGTGAGTAAAATGTGTAATGGATAACCACCATAGCCTTCTGCAAAAATAGATTTCAGGGTTAAGCCTAAAGCCACGAGCAATGAAAGCGGAGTCACGATGGTTAATAGGAAATTCCAGCCCCAACCCAATTTAATGCTTGAGTATTGGTTAACGTGTTGCTGCAATTCTTTGAGCAATGGACGACGGAACCAAGTCACCAAAATGATCGACAATAAACCACCACCAACAATACCAATGTTGTTGGCAAAGTAGTCAATGATGTCGACAAAAGTGATCGCGCTGTGGGTAGAGAATAAAATGGTTGAAACAATAGCTGAACCACCCGCAATGATGGTTACTGCACGCTTACGCGACCAACCCAGTTTGTCTTGGAACGCAGCAATGGGCACTTGCAGAATACTCACCATTGAGGTCACCCCTGCAACCGTCAATGAAGCGAAGAATAAGAAACCAAATAAATCGCCACCTGCACCCAAGCTTGAAATGATTTTCGGGAATGCAATAAAGGCTAAACCAATACCACCAGAAACCACTTCATCTACCGATGAACCTGCGCTGTACGCCATGAAACCAAGCGCAGCAAAAATACCAATACCCGCTAAAATTTCAAAAGATGAGTTTGCAAGTGCAACCACCAAGCCTGAACCAGTCAAGTTGGTTTTACGTTTTAGGTAAGATGAGTAGGTCAACATAATCCCGAAACCCACTGAAAGTGAGAAGAAGATATGACCAAAGGCAGCTAACCATACTTTATAGTTCGCCATCGCTTCCCAGTTAGGCGTAAAGAAAGCATTTAAGCCATCGACTGCACCCGGTAAACGTAAAGCTTGAACCACGAGAATAGAGAACAAAATCAGCAAAAGTGGTATAAAGATTTTATTTGACAGCTCAACCCCTTTTTTCACCCCGCCGTATAAAATGAACATCACCACCGTCCATACGATGACTAGACCAATAAATAAGGTTGGTACAAAACCAAAGGCTAAGCCTTCACCATTTTGTAAGTAGCTTGTGAAAAAGAATTTTTCAGTGTCTGTTCCCCATTGCTGACCAATGGAATAGAACATATAACTGCCTGCCCAAGACAATACGCTGGCATAGTAAATACCAATCAGCAAAGTCACCATCACCTGCCACCAGCCCAATGCTTCACTGTTCATGAGCTTTTTATAAGCGGTTGGTGGTGCTTTACGGTATTTATGCCCAACTGCATAGTCCAAAAACAGCAATGGCAAACCTGCGGCAAAGATCGCAATTAAATAAGGGATTAAAAATGCGCCGCCGCCATTTTCATAGGCAACATAAGGGAAACGCCAAATATTGCCCAACCCGACCGCAGAACCAATGGCTGCGATAATAAAGCCTGATCGCGCGGACCAACTCTCACGAGAATCTGTCATAGAACACCTAAACTTCAGGCTATTTTTTGCTGCTTGTTTTTTAATTCTGACCTTTTATATAAATAACTTGCTTTTTCATTAGCTTAAATTTACTTTATATAACGGTACTTTAGCGCACGCAAAAAATATCCTGCAAAAAATGAAAATCTGGGTGTTTGCTTTAGAGTCACACCTTTTGAGCATCAAATTCTAAAGGTCAAACAGCGAAATATTCGGAAAATCTTGCTTAAAGTCTTTGCCCAATATTGCGCTTTTGTATGGCTTAACAATACTCATTTTTGAACAATTTTTCTGTAAATTCTGCTTAGAAAGATGCTTTTTGTATGCATTTTTTTAATCAAACGTTCAAATTCCACTCCATTTTGACTTGATTTTTTAGTTATAAATCGTATAACTATTTGGAATGAAATTTTGATGCTATTTGAGTTATTTTAATTTTCATCTATTTTAGCAGCGCTGTAGCCTATTATTCACCGAACTACAGCACTGTAATCAATCATCTCAAAATTCAGAGTTAACTCATCCTTTCTCTTTATTTATAACGATGCATCATTAGATCAGATACTTAACGCTTAATTACCAATAAACGCTCTTCCTGCATATCCCGAATAGCAGATTGAATCCCTTCACGCCCTAAACCCGAATCTTTCACTCCACCATAAGGCATATTGTCCACACGGAACGATGGAATATCATTAATAATCACCCCACCAACTTGTAACTGATCCCATGCATACAGCATTTTTTCCAAGCTTTGTGTATAAATACCCGCCTGTAAACCAAAACGACTTTGGTTGATACGTGCAATCCCTTGCTCAAAAGATGAATATTTTTCCAAAATGGCAACAGGGCCAAAAACTTCATCTTTATAAACTTCCAAGTTTGGATCGACCTGTTCCAATAAAGTCGGCTCAAACATCACACCTTTCAGCTCGCCACCTGCCAATATTTTTGCACCTTTTTTCACCGCTTTATCAATCCACTTTTTCAAGCGCTGCGCTTCAGCTTCCTTAATCATTGGCCCGACCAAAGTGCTGTCTAAATCAGGATCTGCCGCTTTAATTTTCTTGAGCTGGCTCACAAGTTTCTTTTTCAGTTCGGCATATACGTCAGCATGCACCAAAATACGTTGCACACTAATACACACCTGCCCAGCATGATTATACGCACCACCAATTAAGCGATGAATCAATGCATCATTCAATTCAGTATCGGGTTCAATCATCACTGCTGCATTGCCGCCCAACTCTAGCGTTACTTTTTTGCGTCCTGCGCGGGCTTTCATATCCCAACCCACCACATCTGAACCGGTAAAACTGAGCAGTTTAAAGCGGTCATCTGTCACTAAAACATCAGCTTGTTCACGCTCACAAGGCAATACCGAAAACGCACCTTTAGGTAAATCTGTTTCTGCCAACACTTCTGCAATTTTCAATGCTGAAATAGGCGTGGCACTGGCAGGTTTTAATACAAAAGGACAACCTGCGGCAATCGCAGGTGCAATTTTATGTGCAGTTAAATTCAACGGAAAATTAAAAGGACTAATCAAAGACACGGTACCAATGGGTACATGCTTAACCATCCCTTGATAATTCGCAGCAGCAGCCGTCACTGCCAACGGCAAAATACGCCCTTCATCTAGTTGTGACACCGCATCTGCCGCAATTTGGAAGGTATTAATTAAACGCTCGACTTCTGCCATCGCAGCCAAACGTGGTTTTCCACCTTCGGCAATTAAAATTTCGACCAATTCTTCACGCATGTTTTGAAAACGCTGCACACAATGCAACAGAATTTTTTGTTTTTGAAAGGGCTGTAATTTTGCCATTTCAGCTTCTGCTTTTACGGCTGCACGAATGGCCTTTTCAATACTTTTTTCATCGGCAAGTGCAACACGCGCATATACTTTTTGAGAATATTTATGCTGAACGGCTAACCATTGCCCTGTTTCTACGGCTTTATTGGCAAGATAGAGCGGGTAATCGACAGGTGGATGGGTATTTTGCATACTGAAATCCTCTATTTTTGGCGCGAATTAGGCTATATTTTTACAAGAATTTTGATTCAAGAAAATGTATGATGCGCTAAGTTGGACAATATTTCACATGATTTTTTGTCACGAGAACATCACAACACTAAACCATTCATCCCAAATGATGATGAAAAATACTAGGGTTTATATGCTTACATTACAACGTTTTGCTTTAGCATGCAGTTTAATTGGTTGTTCAGCGGTTCATGCCGATATTATTGGGGTAAAAGCCAGTGTAGATTATTGGAAATATAGCGCAGACTGGAATCAGGCTCAGTTATCACCAAACTTAGATGACGATTTTGCCTTACCCTTTACTCTGGCAGTAGAACATCCTGTTCCTTTTTTACCCAATGCCAAAATTAAGCATGCCAATTTGCAGGCCGAAAGCGAGCAAAGCGCTGCTGGTGTAAAAATCAATCAGCTGGATTTAGATTACTCAGACTTCATTTTATATTATGAAATTTTAGATAACATTGTTGCAGCAGATGTTGGATTTGGCGCCAAAGTACTTGAAGGTGACTTAAGATCTAATTTGTTTTCAACACAAGACGTCAGTGAAACTTTAGCTATGTTATATGCAGAGGCAGCAGTTAAATTACCGTTTACGGGTTTAAGTGCCAAAGCTGAAGCAAATTACGCCAAAAATAGCGACAATGAAGTTCGTGATGCTCAGGCAGAAATTAAATATAACTTTGTCGATACCGTTTTGGTCGATGTGGGTTTAAAAGCGGGCTATCGCATTTTAGATATTAAGCTCAATCAAGATTCCAATCAGGAAACTCAATTAGAGTTTAAAGGCCCATATTTAGGCTTAGAAGCACATTTCTAAATATTTGATATTTAAATAAATTTAAAACCCTTAAATTATGTTTAAGGGTTTTTTTATTCATTCTACTTTTCTTTTCTACATAAAAAAACACCCTCAACATTTGTTGAGGGTGTTCGAATAATGAGCTGGCGATGACTTACTCTCACATGGGTAACCCCACACTACCATCAGCGCGAAGAGGTTTCACTTCTGAGTTCGGTAAGGGATCAGGTGGTTCACTCTTGCTATGGTCGCCAGCACAACTGTTTATGGACTTGTTCGGGTCTTAGTTACTCTGCTTTTGCATGTAATGCCTTACTTTGTTCCAAATGAGTTATTAACAGGTTGGCTATTGGGTCTGAATTTTATTGTTTAGCGTTAACTAAATCAAGGTCAGTCTGTATTGACTGATTGGATTTGAATCGATTGAGCATTCAACCCCAACTGTTTGGGTGTTGTATAGTCAAGCCTCACGAGCAATTAGTATTGGTCAGCTTCACATATC
>NZ_VPAL01000008.1:0-99698 GCF_013419245.1 Acinetobacter sp. YH12095 | reverse complement strand
TAAACATCGTTCGATTGCTGGTTTTTTAGCAGGCGTATTTTCTTCACTATGTGCGTATCAACTTTGCCAAAAGAATAAGCCTAAAATTCATGTGATTAAATCTTTGGCTTATCCGTAACTGGGGTTAGACTACCGCACAGGTTTTTCATTGTCTGACGTAGTCATGAGTAAAGATAAACAAGGTGCGTATGCCGCTACGATTATAGAACTACGTGCGGTTCCTGGCGCACCGCGTTTGGAAAATTGCACACTCTGTACGGGTAAAAATAAAGATAAGCCACTGTTAGGTTTTGTGCCATTAAGTCACTTAAAAGCTACGCCAAGCAATCAAATTGAATTTTATGAAGGTGACTATTTAGACCCGCGCACAGGTAAACAATATAAAACTCGTGCACGTTTAAGCAGCAATGGCAAACATTTAACCCTTTATAATGTAGACCTTGCCACCAATGCCAGCCGCAAAATGACGTGGGTGAAATACTGATATTATTCCTCACCAATACGATAAAAGCTGTGTTCTGCACACTTTTATCGGAATGATTAGATTTAAATTACCAACTCCATAACACTTATATCTTTTCCTGCCTGACATCTCACACTGCTCAATTTGCTTGTTTATTACATTCTTGCTATAAAACCCGAAATAGAATTTTTACTCTATTTTTTTAAATAACAATTTTGGGGATGCTGTTCATGAAAATAAATTTCAGAGGGATTTTTGTGGGTTTAGTTTTAACAACCCTCTCAAGTGTTGGCTTTGCAGAAAGCGATCTACTGGTCGGTAAATGGAAAACCATTGATGACCGCACTGGTTATTCGCGTGCCGATGTCGAAATTCGCAAAAAGCCAGATGGCACGTATGAAGGCATTATCGTGGAAACCCGTAATATTCCGGGTGCAGAAAAAATGGTGATTTGTAGCAATTGTCCAGGTAACTTAAAGAATAAACCTTTTATTGGCTTGCCATTTATTTGGGGCTTTAAACAAGATGCTAAAAACCCACGTGAATTTAACCAAGGTCATGTTTTAGACCCAATTGGCGGTAAAGTTTATAAAGGCAAAGCTCGTTTAAGCGCTAACGGTAAGCGCCTCACCTTACGTGGCTATGTAGGTGTTTCAGTGATTGGTCGCAGCGTGACTTGGGTAAAATACTAATTCCAAAAACTAAAACATTGATTTACAGGGTTCTTTTTAAGAACCCTTTTTATTACCAAATTTTGAAACAATCCTTTTAAACACCATACGACCGTTCAATCCAAAATATTGAAATAAAGGATGGCATTGAATAAAAAATAGACTAATATCTATAAGACATCTATACGCACAAGCCAAATTGACACATCAATATAACAGGCGTGAGCACAGCAAAGGGTTGGCTGAATTTCACCAAAGGAATACAAATAAAAGATTCTATTACAGCGTACACAGGCTAAATTAAAGAGAATCACTTATTGGATATCCACCAATTATTGATGTAAAGCAATCCCTCATTTCAGGCGAGCCAACTCGTTTGAATTCGATCAGAAGGAGTATGCCATGACCACTATTTTATATCGTGAAATCACTTCAGACGGACAGCACACAGAAATTATTGAAGAATTTACCCAGTTAGATTTAAAAAAATTTGCCGAAGCGTGTGGGCAAAGCCCTGAATGGGTCTTACAACTTTTAGAATATGACATCCTGCCTTCCCGCCCTGCCGAACGTATCCACCAATTTTTTGGTGAAGATGTCAGCCGTGCACGCCAAGCCTATCGGTTGCAACGTGATTTTGATGCCAGTTTTTCAGCTGTCGCCATGATGCTTGACCTGATTGATGAAGTACAAAAATTACGTAAAGAAGTTAAACATCTGAATTTTCAACATAGTTAATCCTCACGCTCTAGCTGTGTGATTCATCACCTTGCTAGAGCGTTTTTCTTTCTATGCCCGTAAATTTTTTTTTTGATGAGAATGATCTACACAATGAAAACTAAAGACTGCAACAAGAAGATTAAAAATATGTTTCCTGAGTTTCGTGATTTAATTCAGGGATTACGCGACAGCAATCCACATTTTTCAAAAATTTTTGAAGATCACGAACAGCTAGACCGTGAAATCAGCCAGTTAGAGCTTGATCCTGTGCATCAAATTAATGATGACATTGAAGCGCTGAAACGCAAAAAATTAAGACTAAAAGATGAAATGTATCACTTGCTGCGTAATGCACAAAATGATCAATTGGCTTAAAAATACATACAAGTCTGAACTGCAAATCCTCATACGATCAAATGCAGGACACAGCAAGAAAAGACAAAAAGCAAAACAAGATGGCGTATTCAAGTCTGAAAACAGCATTCAAAAAACTGCCATCTTGAGCTAAGTGTCTGCCTATCTGGTTCAATCTGTGGATAAGCTTATCAGTCCTATGGATAACTTTTGAGGTCTGTGGACAACTTTTATCAACGAATTATCTTGTGACATATATTGGATGTGGAACTCAATTTATCACCACATCTGCAAGTCTATCTTCTGGATTATTTAATTTTAGTCAGTTTTTCGACTTCTTTAATGGTGCCTTTCACGGTTTGCTTAATGGGTTCATAGTCTAAAAACCAAAATAAATTCATGGGTTGGTCATTATGTTGCTGTGCCAACATATCAATCACACTTTTTTCACCCAGACCGACAAGGTGCCTACGATAAAAATAATACAGCAACAACAAAGTAGTCATCACCATTACCCCAAGCATGATCCAAAAGGCCTGTGCGTGTTTCAGCCCCGGCATAAACTCAAAGTTCATACCATACACCCCTGTAAATAAAGTCAAAGGTGCAAAAACTGCGGTAATGATGGCTAAAATCCGCATGTTTTCATTGGTCTGGTTGGCAATAGCAGAAAAATGCAGATCAATTGCGGTTTGCACTGCAGAGCGTAAGCGAATGGTATGCTTTTGAATTCGTTCAATGTGACTGGTCAAATCATCCAAACGTACCAAAATAATATCCTGCCGTTCACTACGTTTTTTGCCACGTAAATGTGGGTAGTTATCGACAATTTCATCACGCAATTCCTGCAAGGCTTCTATTTGCTCTTCACATAAATTTTCAACTTGCTGAAACGCCATATTTTCTTGCAGCAATTGATGCCAACGGGTAAAACGACGATGTCCCTGCAACAACTCTTGTTGCCAATATTCCACACGGCGGGTTAGCGGCATGCGAATATCCAAGTAATCATCCGCTACCAAATTCAGTAAACGCAAGGTTAAGTCTAACGGTGTTGCTGCCAGTTTGCGTGCTTTATTCTGTTCTTCAATCGGGCGTTGTACCGCTGCTTCCACACGTGACAAATAGCTTTCCATGACTTTATTGCCCTGTTCCCGCACACTAATCAAAATCTGCGGTGTCATAATAAAGCTCATCGGCGTAGTGGCCAGTCCAAAAATCCGTTCATGTTTCTCCCCGACTTGTTGCCCTGTTGCAATACGGTCTTCGGGTGTGATCAGTTTACGGAAAATCAATAAGTCATAATCATCTAAAGTATCAAACGCACATGGATGCTCTATATTTAAAATATCGCGCACATGATATTCATTGAGCGATAATTGACTGTACTGAAAAATCTCTTGTTGCCACTGTTCTGCACGGTTAAGCACATCATCACGGGTGCAATCAATCCAGATAAATTCAGGCTCAAGCCCTTCAATTGGCTGTTTTTGCACATAAATATTGGTTTTATGATTGGTATGCAGATAAAAATAATAACTTTGCATAGAACGGGCACTCTATTTCAGTTTTCTTGTACGGTTTTTTGAGATTTTAAGATGTACTCAGTTTAAGCATGGATCAGGCTTCTTTTCAAATACATGCTGTAATTTATGCCGCTTTTCATACAACAAAGATGGTTTGTACGATGCAACAAAATTTTTAGCATAAAAAAACCCGCATTCAGATTGAATACGGGTTTTTTGACCATTTCAGATCATCAACACAGCATTACGCTTGTTCGATATCTTTCATAGTTAATTTGATACGACCACGGTTGTCTACATCAGCAACCTGTACTTTCACTTCCTGACCTTCTTTCAACACGTCTGCAACGTTGGCAATACGCTCATTTGAAATTTGAGAAATGTGAAGTAAACCGTCAGTACCCGGAAGGATATTTACGAACGCACCGAATTCAACAATACGGATTACTTTACCTGTGTAAATTGTACCCGGCTCGATTTCAGCAGTTAAAGCCTGAATTTTTGCAACAGCAGCTTGTGCAGCAGCTTTGGTTTCACCAAATACGCGCACTGTACCGTTGTCTTCAATATCAATTGCCGCTTTAGTTTCTTCAGTAATTTGGCGGATGGTAGCACCACCTTTACCAATCACGTCACGAATCTTGTCTGGGTTGATGTTAATCACTTGGAAAGTTGGTGCATGCATTGAAATTTCTGGACGCGCACGTGAAATCACTTGGTTCATTGCATTTAAGATATGCATACGACCTGCATAAGCTTGGTTTAATGCAACTTCCATGATTTCTTCAGTGATGCCTTCAATTTTGATGTCCATTTGCAATGCAGTAATACCGTTGGCAGAACCCGCAACTTTAAAGTCCATGTCGCCAAGGTGGTCTTCATCACCCAAAATGTCAGAAAGTACCGCGAAACGCTCGCCCTCTTTCACTAAGCCCATTGCGATACCCGCAACTGGTGCTTTCAATGGAACACCTGCATCCATAAGTGATAACGATGCACCACAAACAGACGCCATAGAAGATGAACCGTTCGATTCAGTGATGTCCGATACGATACGAATCACATACGGGAAGCGATCTGCTGCAGGAAGAACTGCTTGCACACCACGACGTGCCAAACGACCATGACCAATTTCACGACGTTTAGGGCCAGATTCACGACCTGTTTCACCTACTGAATATGCAGGGAAGTTGTAGTGTAACATGAAGTTGTCAGTTTTAGTACCCGATAAGGTATCAACCATCAAGGCATCACGTGTATTACCTAAAGTGGTGGTAACCAAAGCCTGAGTTTCACCACGGGTAAACAATGCAGAACCGTGCGCACGGTCTAGAACGCCAACCTGTACGTCAAGCGCACGAACGGTTTTGGTGTCACGACCATCAATACGTGGTTTACCAGACAAGATGTTGTCACGTACGGTACGGTATTTAAGATCTTCAAAGAGTTCGTTCAAGTCATCTGCAATGCCAGTTTCGTCATTTTCAGGAACGAATTGCGCAACTGCTTCTGCTTGAAGTGCATCTAATGCAGCATAACGGTCTTGTTTGATCGCAATGGTGTACGCTTCAGAAATTTTTGCTTCAAACGCTTCTTTTAGTTTTGCACGAAGGTCTTCGTTTTTCTCTGGAGCAATCCAAGTTGACTCAGTTGCACCTGCAGCCGCAGCAAATTCTTTGATCGCTTGAATCGCGATTTGCATTTCGTCATGACCGTAAAGCACTGCGCCTAACATTTGGTCTTCTGAAAGTTCTTTCGCTTCAGATTCAACCATCAATACAGCAGATTCTGTACCTGCAACCACAAGGTCAAGGTCAGATTGCGCCATTTGTTCAAAGTTCGGGTTCAGTACATATTCGCCGTTAATTAAACCCACACGCGCCGCACCAATTGGGCCACGGAATGGTGTACCTGCAATTGCAAGTGCAGCAGAGGTACCTAACATTGCAGCAATGTCAGCTTCCATTGTTTTGTCAGAAGATACAACAGTCGCAGTGACTTGAATTTCGTTGTAGTAACCTTCTGGGAACAACGGACGAATTGGACGGTCAATTAAACGTGAAATTAAAGTTTCTGCTTCAGAAGCACGGCCTTCACGCTTACCATAACCACCTGGGATACGACCTGCAGCATATTGTTTTTCTTGATAGTTAACAGTCAGTGGGAAGAAATCTTGCCCCGCTTTTGCTGTTGGTTGAGCAACCACTGCAACCAATACAGTCACGCCGCCCATAGTAATCATCACCGTGTTGGCTTGACGCGCTACACGACCAGTTTCAAGTACAACTTGGTGCTGACCAAATTGGAATTCTTTACGAATAATATTAAACATCGACATGTTTTATTTTTTCCTAGTTCTTGTGAACAATTATTCTCGTGGAGACCCCTAAGGTTTGGCATTCACAATACAATTGTTTAGGTAAATGACAAAGCTTAGAAGCCGACCTCACTCGAATGAAACACGATTTTTAAACACAAAGAAGGAGCGAATCATTCGCCCCTTCCACTGATCTAGCCAAGGCTAGATATACTTTAGTTTTCAGTAATACAGCATTCAACATGCAATAGTCCGAAAATAAAAGCTTAAATCGAATTAACGACGTAAACCTAAAGCAGCAATCAATGCGCTGTAACGAGTCACATCTTTGCCTTTAAGGTAGTCAAGTAACTTACGACGTTGGTTAACCATACGGATTAGACCGCGACGGCTATGGTGGTCGTGTTTGTGCTCTTTGAAGTGACCTTGTAAGTCATTGATTTGAGCAGTTAAAAGTGCTACTTGAACTTCTGGTGAACCAGTGTCGTTTTCAGCACGAGCAAATTTAGCAATGATCTCTGCGCGATCTGCGTTTGTTAAAGCCATTCGATTTCTCCGAGATGCTTAATAAAAAGATTTGATACCGATCAATTGATTGCTCAATTGACTGCCGTGCATCACTACAGCAAGGGCATTATTTTAAGGCAAAAACGTGCCGATTGCAAAACAGAACGACAAACAAGCACTTTTAATTTTGAGATGTACCAATAAAAGTATGATTTATGCTAAGGGTATACACATCATGTTAGGTATAAAGTGTCTAAGGAAAATAAATATACAATTGTATATGATTGATAATATGTAATATTTTGCCAACTGCTTTTCATCCACTGGAATATTTTGCCGTTAAAATAAAACAGCCCGAGCATAGCTCGGGCTGTTTTTTGCGCTGTAGTTTCTTGTCTTATTATTCTTATTGTCTTGTTTATTGTGGTTATTTGCGCGTTTTCGCGTCTTATTCTCTGAACATTCCTGTTCTTGCTTTCACGTCCTTGTGTGGTAGATTTTGCCACAATACTAAAGTGAAAGAAGTCGTATTTCTCGTATCTGTTTGTAAGCTTTTTCTTACAACAGGTAAGCATTGTCAGCATTTTGCAAATCACCCAAACTTACAGGCATAAAAAAGCCCTGTAGTCTCTCCCAAAACTACAAGGCTTAGCGGCTGTAAGTTTCCTCTTCTCACTCACGTCCTGTCAGTTCGCTGTCTTTCGACATTTATCGTTATTATTCTGCGATTATGCTCAACTATCCCTATTGAGCTTTTTATGTGAAGTCATCTTCTCAAAAAGATCTTGAAATCTCTATGCGCAAATTTCTCGAATCAATGTAAGCCATTTCGTACAAAACCATCTCTTATTCAGTTTTACTTAACAATCCAAAGCGTCATTAATTCTGGCTAATAAACCACTGCTGCGACGGGTACGAATCATCAAAGCTTGCTGCAAAGCTTGCGCATCAACCAACAAACTTACGACTTTTTTAGCACGGGTAATGGCAGTGTAGATCAGCTCCTTACTCAGCAAGTTTTTTGCCGCAGCATCCAACACCACAGCTGTATGAGTAAATTCAGAACCTTGCGATTTATGAATAGTAAGTACAAATGCGGTTTCAATATTTTTAGGTAAGCGTGTTGCAGGCACCCACTTATTTAAACTTGGAAAATATACTTCAAACTGGCGCTGATCATTCTGCTCTCGCATAAAACAGATGCCAATATCACCATTCGACAACCCCAGTTGATAATCGTTATAGGTCATCATGACGGGGCGTCCTGCATACCAATCGCCATGTTTGGTTTGTTTTAACTGTTGCAACAAGCGTTTTTCAATCTGCAAATTCAGTTGTTGTAAACCCAAATGACCATGACGAATTGCGGTTAAAATACGGTAATCATCAAATACATTCACCACATTCTCAACATGCGCTTGAAATGCTGTACTTGATTGTTCCAAGCCCAAAGTATGTGCTTTTAATACCGCTACATAAGCCTGATAACCATACATCAGCTGATCATAATAATGCGCTAAATTTTCCGCTGAAATTTGCCCATTTTGCTGAGGTAAATATTGCAGTTGTAGGGCATCTATTTCGACTTGCTTAAATTGAATTGGCTTTAATTCACCTGCTGCCACGACTTGCTGTTCAAACTCAGCCAAAACCTGTGCAGGAGAATGTTCTTGCTGAATAAACTTCGCCATTGCGCCAATTTTTGCACCTTCAGCAAAACGACGTGTGGTCACTAAATTGACACGGTTATTTGCGAGTTCAGGCACTTGCTGTAAATCGGCCAATACTGTACCGACATCGACTGAAGCCAATTGATTGGCATCGCCCAACAGAATTAAACGTGCCTGCGCAGGAATGGCAGCCAATAACATCTGTGACAGGCTTAAATCCAGCATCGACGCTTCATCGACCACAATCACGTCATAAGGTAGAGGTTGTTTAGCGTGAAAACGTGGCTTGCCTGTATTGCCTAAGCCCAATAAACGATGCAAAGTCACGGGTCGTAATTGACGTAAAGCATCGACATTAAACATTTGTAAAGCTTGACTATTCAAGGCATTTTGCAAAGCTTCATCCATCCGCTGTGCCGCTTTGCCTGTTGGTGCAGCCATCGCAATCCGAATATTTGGCAAAGCTTGATTAAGCACCGCAACAATATGCGCCAAAGTATAGGTTTTTCCTGTACCTGGCCCACCAGTGATAATACTTAAACTTTGAGTTGCCGCAGTCTGTAACGCTTTTTGCTGCTGTGGATCTTGCAATAAATTAAGCTGTTCGGCTTGTAATTCAAAGGACAAAGGCGGCTGCGCCTGAATCCGTAAAATATCGCTAGCAACCTGATGTTCCAGTTTCCAGTAGCGATACAAATACAAACGCTGCCCATCAAATACAAACGGTGCAATTTGTGGATCAGGATTTAAAGCGCTACGCTGCAAGTTCATGTGCAAATGTTGCAATGCCGCCACTTGTTCTGCGGTTGCAGGAATACAGCTATCCCCTTGCTGAATAGCATCGAGTACCTGTTGCATCAAAATTTGCGCTGAAGCATCAAAAGTGACATTGCTAAATGGCGGCTGACATAGGTAATCCATCCACGCCTGCATTGGGGTTTGCGCTGAATTTAAATGAATATGCTTGTTTTCCACACAGTTATCCTCAAAGTTATCCACAGGATAAGCAATTGTTTTATTAAGTCGATAAGCTGACTTAGCGTTATTTTTTAAGTTCAAAGTAACCCAATATTTGATCTAGTTGCAGAATAAATTCCGCATCTGGCCGCCAATGACAAACCCCTTGCCCTGCTTGCCCCTGCATACCACGCAAATACAAATAACTGGCTCCACCCAAATGTTGCCGAATATCATAATCTTGCAAACGACTGCTCAAATAACGGTGCAACGCCACCAAATACAAGGCCGCTTGTAACCAATAACTCGATTGGGTCATGTTGTGTTCAAGGTTGGTTTTTTCATAATCGCGCTGATCGGCACCCAAATAATTACTCTTATAGTCGGCAATGTGATAACACTGCCCATCAAAATAAACCAAGTCAATTGAGCCTGTCAGATAACGCGCAGTAGCGGCTTCATTTAAATCTTGAATAGGATGTCCCGCATCTTCAAACAATTGCTGAATTGCTTGAATAAATAAGCGCTGATCTGCCAACGCCAAATAGAATGGAAACTCTGATAAATAATGTGCAGTAGATAAGGCGGAAAGCTGGAAAGTATCGTGCAAAGGAGTATTCAACACATCCTTCAGCCACTCGGTCATGTGCGCAAAAATATCTGCTTCCTGCACAGTCGCGCTGCCTTTGGCAGTGTCGAGTTTTGCAATCAAATCTACCAATAACACATCTGAATTAAACTCTTTGTCGTTATGAAAACGGCGTTTGACTTCTTCAAAAATGTCATCATGACTGGCTTGAAAGTCGATATATTCAAAGAGTTTATGTAAAAAACTCCCCGCTTGAGTACCACGCTGAAAATTAGCTTTGATCCATGCAATCGGTTGAGCCACCTGTACGATTTCCTGTTCCGTTTCGACAGGTTCCTGATTGATTTCGTCGGCAGCAGCAGCCTGCTCCTCGCTTGCCAATGCCAAAGTATCGCTACGCATGGCGGCAGGTAAATGTTGTGCCAAGCCACTAAAACTGGTTTTGGTTCGTGGATAAAAGCGACGCTGCGGAAAATCTGCAGCTTCAATCTTAATTTCTTGCACTTGTTCAAGTTGTAATGCTGCCGCCAATTGTGTCAGAGGTGCTTCATCACAGCTCCATGCTGCTGCAATTTCTGCTGAACTTGGCGCTTGTAAACGCCAGACATTTAAACCAGCAGATTTTGGTGCAGCCTCTTTTTTACCTTCTTTTGCAGGCGTAGGCTGTTTTAGCATCGCATAGACCCGATAACTGGCACGGGTGAGTGCCACATACCAAAGCCGATTCAACTCTGCCAAACGGCGCTCACTGTGCTGCTGCATTGCTGTGGCATCTATGTCTTTATGTTTAATGGCAATGATACGTTGCTCAATGCCTTGCTCTTCCTGCGTTGCAAACACCAAAGCAGACTTGTCAGATTTGGGCGGCTGATCTGCCGACATCAAAAAGACCACTTTAAACTCCAAGCCTTTGGACTGGTGAATGGTCATCAATTTCACGCCTGCCGCATTAGAAAGTTTTCGTTCAATTTCCCAATCGCGTTTGGCAGGTGATTCAACTTGCTGTAAATACCAGTAATACAGCATGTAAGCCCCTTGATGGCGTTCACTTTGACGACTCAGCAATTCGGTTAAATGGCGTAAATTCACCACATGCCGTTCATTGTCAAAACTGCGTTTTGCCACCAAATTTTCCCAAATTTTAAATAAGTTCAGGCAGTAATTCCATGCGGTTAAAAAGCCTTTATTGACCCACATTTCCCGAATGCAGTCGAAGTCATAAATAAACTGACCTAACCCCTGTTGCTCAAGTTCAATCAACTGTTGCAGGTTATAACCCAATAAACGTGTCAGTAAGGCACGCTTGACCTTGGCTTCATCATAAGGATGTAAAATTGCAGTTAAAATTGCCGCCACATCTTTGGCTAAAAAGCCTGTAAAAACACTGCGCTGACTACTTCTATTGACCTGAATTCCAATCCGTTCAAGCTCGTATTGGGCTTGATCAAGCTTTTGATGACTGGTCGATAAAATGGCAATATCATCGGCTTGTAAAGCGACTTTGCCTGAAGAGTGATCAAAATATAAATCGCCTGCAATGCCTTGATTTAATAACTCGCGAATTTTTCGTGCAATTTGAATGGACTCATCCTGATCATGTTCCACCGTTACCCAACGCAGCGGTGCAGGATTGGCCTGTTGCCGATCCATTAAAGCAGGATGAGGACGTGAACCTGCAATGACAGGATCATAAATCACTTTTTCACCAAAAGCGGGTTGGCGTTGAAATAACTCATCCACCACACTGACCAGCTCTTTCACTGAACGATGATTTTGTCTGAGCGAGTAAATGCGACCTTGTTTTTTCAGCACATCATCGCGGGCATTGTTATAGGTCAGCATATCACCACCGCGGAAACCATAAATCGCCTGCTTAGGATCGCCCACCATAATCATACAACCACGCGCATACCACTTTGGATTGCGCCAAATTTGTGCCAGCATGTCATCTTGATCTTGGTTGGTATCCTGAAATTCATCCACCAAAATCAGTGGATAACGCGTATGCACAAACTGTGCAAAACGCTGCCCACGTTCTCCCTGCAAAGCTTCAGCTAAACTGCGAATTTGTTGGGAAAAAGTGGTTTCCCCTTTTTGCTGTAAAAGTTGCGGTAAACGCTGTTTGACGTGTTGTACCAAATAGAATTTTAAATTGGTCTCCACCAATTCAATTTGATGCTCAAAATTAAGTTTGGCATCCACCACTGCTTTGATTTTTCGGATCACAGGATGATCAAAAAAAGCATCTTGCACCTCTTGCGTACATGGTGCTTTCGCTTTGTTAAAAATTGATTTTCTGAGCTTGCCGTCTTGGTTCAAATATAGTGCAAAGACCGCATTAAACAATGCGGCAAGATGTGAATTAAAATAATGTTCTAAAGGGCTGTGCTTAATTTTTTCAATCAGTTTTGGCAAAGTCACTGTAAATAGTGGCTGCAACCCCTTCTTATCACTCCCCGCGACATAATGGGAAAAATTAAAGCTATATTCACCATCATAATATTCTTTTAATTCTTCAATTTGCGTCATGGTGATACTGGCTAAATTCTGCAACGCCTCTGCTAAATCCTGAACCTCCAACTGTGCCTGATCTATGCCTTGAATCTCTGCCGATGCAAAATTTAAACTGGTATTGACCAAACCCTCATAATCGGCTGCCGATTTCAACCGCCCACATAACAGCATATAGTCCACAACATGCTGAGGCTGTGCATGAATCCATTCACGCAGCACATCATGCACCAATTGTTCGGTATAGACCGATGCTTGGTCAGTAATATTGGCGCGCTCAATTTTGCCACTTTCAAAGGAAAATTCACGCAATAATTTTTGGCTAAAGCTATCTAATGTTCCTACAAATAGCTCATCCAGTTGCGCACTCACCAACTTCAAACGTGAACTGGCATAGTCCAGTTTTAAACGATATTTCTGCAAAATATGTTTGAGTAAAGGGTCTTGTAGTTGTGTAATTTTCTCTGCAAGGGCACGCTGATCTAAAGACTGGTTTAAACACTGATCGATATATTGTTGGGTTTCAAGCAAACGTGCACGAATACGACTTTTTAGCTCGGCTGCTGCGGCACGGGTAAATGTGGTCGCAATCACCTGATTAGGCAAATAATCTTTCAGGAAAATCCGCACCATCAAACTAGATAAAGTATAGGTTTTTCCTGTACCTGCCGATGCTTCAATCCAATGCAAGCCTTTAAATTGCATCTCTTGAATTGGGTCATAACAAATTGGGAATGGGCTAGATGAGTTCACGCAGATTCCCCTTGTTTTTGAAGATTTTTCGCAGATTCATAATTTTCAATGATGGGCTGATACAGTCGATGGCTATATTGCTGAAATGCCTCAATCAACAACGGTTCAGTTTCACTGTCTTGAAAAATAAATGACCAGTCTGGGTGATTTTTCTCACTTTCATCAATAAAGCTCCTCCTAGCACCGTCATGCCAATGTTTTACGAAGCTTTCCATATTCAAAACTTGATCGGACTGAGCTTCATCCCACTGAATTTCAAATTCTTTTTTATCTTTCATTTTTAAAACCAAAGCCGCAGGCAATAACACAGGATATTGCTGTGCGTGTTTCCAGAACTCAAACCACTGGGCTAAATACTCGTGTGCTTGCTGTGCATGGATATTGGCAAAATGAATCACCGCATCTTTACACACCACAATCCGCTCTAAATCTTGCTGTTCTGTGTTCTGATAAGCCACCCAGAACAGATATTCCAACCATACTTCGGCATATTTTTTTGGTCTGGCACTCGCTGCCACCACGCTACACCAAAGCTTTGTAGGCTGTTCAGGCACTTGAATACGGATATGCAAATGCGGATTCATTTTCCAAAGCTGTTGCGTTGTTGCGGTTGCCTCATCTGCAAACTGCTGCAGTATGTCACGTAAATATTGCTGTTCTTGCAGTCCCGTTTTAAACGTGGCATTTAAAGTTTTGCCCACAGGTAAAGTATCTTGCAACAAGCTTTCTGCATCTTGCGTGCCATGTTGGAGTAAAAAATCACGCACACTATATTTTTCCAAGCCATTTAAAATCAATGGCTCATGGTTCATTGCAGCAGTGTCGGATTGTAAATTTTCGACTCCAATCGCTTTTAAATAGGCACGTGCAGGGAAACATACATCTCGAATCCATTGCATACTGTCGAGTACCACCACGTCTTGTGGCAATAATGGATATTCACCAAACCATGCTTCGCGTGGTGTGGTTTCTTGCTGCATTTGTTTGGCAACCCGATACCATTGATCTTTAAAGCGAACTTCACGGCTTTCGGCAAAACGCAGTTGATCAAAAGGTTGCAAACTATGTAAGTGATAAAGAGATTTCAATTGTGCGGGAATCTCGACACCATTCAAATTTAAGCGTGAATCGCTAGCTTCATCGGGATGTTTCACAATCAACTCCAAATGCTGCACAAATTCCTGCACCAGCACGGATGGATCACGTACCTCACCATCGCTGACATCAAAACCGTTATAAAATAACCAAACACTGTCTTGCGCCAACAATAAACTATCTAAAAATGCCCCTTGATCATCCTCAATGCGTGAACGATCTCCGAGTTGTGGTTTTAATAATTGCATCAAATCAAAAGCCAATTGCTGGTCACGACTTGGGAACACGCCATTGTCCAAATTCAGCATCACAATCAGCTTATACGGCAGTGGACGAATTGCACCAATTTGGCTAAAGGTAATGGCGCCCGATGGACTGGCTTGTTCGAGTTGAGTTTCGAGCTGGGCTGAAATTTCTTGCAGAATATAATCCAGCGGTAAGCTTAAATGACGCAAATCTTGACCCGACTGCACATCAAAATAACTGGCTAAGGTCAGCATACGGTCATGTTTTTGCACCAAACTAAACACCGATGCCAACACATCTACTCCTGCATCCTGAAACTCACTCAAGTCTTGCATCAGTTGTTTGAGCCAATATTCCACCGTTTTGGCTTGCCCCAATTCATGCTGAATCAGCCAATCACGGCGCTGTGCAAAATCCTGATAAATTTGAATCAGTTTAAAGATCAATTCAAAATCGCTACTTTGCACATCGGCATAACTTAAAGTGTGCTGAACCACGCAATGCTCTGGCACTGCAACACCCAAAGCCAAACGATCTAAAGCAAACTTTAAGCTGAACCGATAATCTTGATCATCTGCACTCAGGCTGCGTTTTAAATGCTCGGCATCTAAACCACGTTTAAAACCCGCATTGGCCAACAACTCATTCATGCGCTCAATGTTGTTTAAATTCAAGGCATAACGCTGTTGTGTGGCAGCCAAACTCAACCAGTCGCCAAACTCCTCAAAGCTAAAACGTCCTTGTACTAGCGCTATACGCCCAACCACCGCACGCCAAGCATTATGAATGTCTAAAGAGCTGATGCCTGCAATTTGAATAGGCAAATACACACTATCTTGACTGAGTTGATGCCCTAAAGCGGCTTGATTCTGCTGTGATTTTTGTTGTCCTTTCTGATAGAGATCACGTTCACTTGGCGGTGCAGCAAATACGCTGCGAATTAAAGATTCTTGTTCTTTGAGTTTCGGACTCAACACCAAAATATCACTGGCTTGGCGGCTGTCATCTTGTCCTAGCCATGCAATTAAACGATCTTTAAGTACCTCAAGCTGACGTAAACTTGAATGACACACATGAATTTGCAATGACTCATCGGCAGGGTCTAAGTCATACGCCTGCGCGACTGGCTCAACCAAATTCAATACATCCGATTGAATTTTGCCAAGTAAATGTTGCGGCTCTTCTTCAGGGAAAAGATCATACCACTCGCCTTCATCACCACTCGACAACGCCGCCAATAAAGAAAAGTGATCGCGTGCCTGCTTACCAAAGCGTGTCAGCAAGGGATGATGTGACTCGCGCATATCGGCATTAAATTCGCCATTATATTTTTTGATATATGCAGCAATATCATCATCACTTACGGTTTTATTTTGACTTTCCATCTCACGAATAAAACGACTTTTGATTCGCGCATCCATGTTTAATTTCCACTTAGGATCGACCATGTCTGCCCAATATTCTTGCGATGGGTTGTAATGCAGAATAAAAATATCCATATACTGCGCCAAACGGCGGATAAACAGCAACTGACTTGGCGGCAAATCCAATAAGGTAAAAATCACCAACTGTTTGGGTAATTTGTTAATACACGAATTTGGATTTTCAGGCTCGCCCAAAGCTTGCCAAAATTGCAGATCAATCTCCTGCATTTTTTCAAAATCTGCATGAAAAATATGCAACCACAACCAACTTTGCCATTGCTCTAATTCTTCGGCTTGCTCTTGAGTAAATGCGGCTATTTCCAATGCCGCTTGTTTTTCTTCTTCGCTCTCAAAGTTTTTAGGGATATAAATTTGCTGCTTTAAGTTCAGGCGTTTCTGCTGTCCCCAAACCGCTAACCAATTGCTTTGACATTGGCAGACACCCTCGCAGCCTTTTTGGCAAAAACCACGATAAACCATGTAATTGCTAAATAAACGTGAAACTTTATCTGCCACCCAATACAGCATGTTTTGCTTTTTGAGCTGCTTTTCTAAACCCTGTGACAATTGCTCTGCGCTGTCATAAATTCGCTGAATCAAACGATGTAAAGCATGCTCGGCAGGAAGTGGGTTTTGTTCGTGTTGTATCCACGGTTGTAAGTCATAAAACACACGCCATTGCATCACAATACGCGGAATATTTGCCTGACGCACCCGATCTTTATCGTCTAAAACTGCCTGATAAGCGGCCCATTGAAAGGCACGAATACGATGATGAAATTCAGTATTGGCACTAATGCCTTTTTGCTCGGCTATTTTTTCCGTCAGCCACTTTTCTACTGCCACTGAAGGCACAATAAAATGCTGGGTTTGTAGCACCTGAAGCGGATTCGATGTCGGTTGACGTATGGTTTTCAGCATTTCATTGACTAAAACTTCTATACGTTGGCTTTGTATGACATGAATCGCCATAAGGTATCCTTTAATTTATTTTGAATAAGAATGTATTAAATGTACTAGAAGGCCGTTGATCTATCATTTGCCTCAAGCACAACAAAAGAATAAAGATTATTGGCTATACACTTACAACGGTGTATGACACTTTACAAGCATACTTTTATTGCCTACTTTATTCAAAAAGTGCTTTGAATAAAGTGGTTTAATTTACCAAACAGCATACGATTATCCGCCATTTTAAGGTTGTACTTATGATAAAAAGAGAGACAATTCCAGACAGTATTGATCCAAGCCTAGACTTGGAAATGATTCGTGCAGAATGCCTAGAACTGGTCAAAAAACGTGCCTATTTTTCTGCAGGTGCAGCCATCATTCCTGTGCCGTTCTTAGACGTTGTCATTGATGTGGGCATCTTGTCGCAACTGATTCCAGAAATTAATGCACGTTTTGGCTTATCTCCTGAGCAAGTCAGCGTGTATGATCCTGAAACCCGAAAAGTCCACTGGAGCGAATTGCGTAAACGCGGTGTGGAATTTTCAGGCTTAGTCGTGGCGCGTACTGCAGTAAAAAAATCCCTGAATAATGTCGCAGCCAAGTACATCACCAAACAAGTCACCAAGTTTATTCCATTGGGTGGACAAATGGTGGCAGCAGGTTTGGGTTATTTTATTATGAAAAAAATTGCCGAAACGCATGTTGAAGAAAGCTATAAACTGGCAAAAAGCATTCAGCTTAAACAAGCCAAAGTTGTGAATGCTTAATTTTTAAACTAAACAGGCTCAAATTCAGCTAACTTAACACGCAGTCTTTGCATCCTCGAGGCAGATTATTCTGCCTTGAGTTGTTTCAAGATGGTTCTTAAAATTTCCAAACGTGCTGCATTTTTGTCATTACTCGGAATGATGTGCCACGGTGCATATTCGGTACTGGTACGTTGCAGCATATCTGCCGCTGCCACCAAATAATCATCCCAACGGCTACGGTTGCGCCAGTCTTCATCTGTAATTTTAAAACGCTTATGTGCGGTTTCCTGACGTGCTTTAAAACGCAGCTCCTGCTCATCTTTACTAATGGCTAACCAAAATTTGATGACGACAGTTTGATGATCATTTAAGTCTTTTTCAAAACGGTTGATTTCGTCATAAGAACGCTGCCATTCCAGTGGGCTAATCAAACCTTCTACACGTTCTACCAATACCCGCCCATACCAAGAACGGTCAAAAATATTGATTTTTTCTTCAGGCAGAATTTTCGTCCAAAAACGCCACAAATAAGGACGACTGATTTCAAAGGCTTCAGGTGCACTAATGGTGTAAATTTCGTATTCACGCGGATCCAGTTTTTTTACAATCCGTTTAATCGCGCCGCCTTTGCCTGCTGCGTCCATTCCTTCAAAAACAATGCTGACATTACGGTTATCTAAACGCAGTGCATCTGCCACTTTTTTCGTGAGTTTCTTTAACTCTGCTTTATAGTCATCCTCATTGACCGATTCAGATACAGGATTAAGCAAAACTTCTGGAATTTCTGCAGCTTGCCAAGTGATGCCCGAACTGGTCGGATGCACAGGACAATGCTCTAAAGCACGTAAAATATGCTGTGCAAATTGTTGATCGCGGATGGTTTCATCTTCGCAATCAATCATAATCCAGTCATCGGTAAAGCGTTGGCGCAGCTTTTGCAAGCTGTCATATTGCTTTTTATTGCGCCAATCCAAGCCGTGCAATTTATGCCAATGCACTTCGCTCGGTTCCATATCATCTAGTCGTTTTTGTAGTGATTTCCACGATAAATCGAACCAGATTTTAATGACATCCACATGGTTATTTTTTAAGTCTTCTTCATAGGCACGCATTTTTTCGACATAGTTATCAAACATGGTGTCATCAATTTGTTTAGACACATGCATGGCTGTGCTTAATAAGTCACTATACCAATTGCCAAACATCACCATAATTTGACCTTCGGCAGGAATAAAACGTGCATAAGGCTGCCAAAGTGTCTGTTTGGGATTAAACGGGTGCGGCGCATCGGCTTTTACCCTTAAATAACGCGGATCGACCCATTCTCTTAATTGTTTAACCGATTCACCCTTACCCGCCAATTCAATGCCGCTCACTAAAATCAGCAAACTTTTGGCATTTTTTTCACCTTTGGTGTTTTTTAAAGCATATTGGGCTTCAATTAGCTCGACTGAAAGTTGTTCTTCTTCCATGAGTTTAAATTCAGTATGTGCTTGTGACATCATCTACCCTATTGTTGTGTTATTTAAGCTCTGCTGATCATTCATCTATATTTACGATATTAGAATGAGCGACAGACTTTGATCAGTATACGAATATCGACCCATTTTTTAACAACTTTTCGCTTATTTTTGTAGATTAATCTCACACACTGACCTTTGCCGTTTGG
Source organism: Acinetobacter sp. YH12095 (assembly GCF_013419245.1). Classification (NCBI taxonomy): domain Bacteria; kingdom Pseudomonadati; phylum Pseudomonadota; class Gammaproteobacteria; order Moraxellales; family Moraxellaceae; genus Acinetobacter; species Acinetobacter sp. YH12095. Next base: position 80,526 of record NZ_VPAL01000008.1, on the reverse strand, counting down.
AATTCTGTGTAATTTGTCATAGCGACGAGATCAAACTCACATTAAGATTTGCCCATTCAACTCAATAATGAGACACCCTATGTCTAAACTTGCTGCTTTAGATGAGCTGTTAGAACTGTATTATCAATTTAAATATCATAAAAATCCTATGCTTTTTCAACGCTTACAAGATGTTCAAGCATGGCAAAAACAGCGTATGCAACGCACCCATGCCACACAGTTTGCCGAAAAGCACAATGTCTTGATGGCCGAATATTTTTTAAACCGCTTATATGGCGGTCCAGATTTTGACGCTTTGGCAGGTCAAATTGCTCGCCTACTGAAATATGCACACAAAGCTGAAAAAATCATCCCTGAAAATGCAATAAAAACAGGGACTTCTGGGGTAAGTCTGGCGATTTTGGCAGTGCAGTTAGATGAACAAGTCGCGATACAATTGCTACAGGACTATCCTGAAAATATGCCTTTAAATGATGAGATGATGCGTCTGACTTATTTAAAGCTCGATCAGGGCGAAGCACGCTTAAAACAATTAAATATGTTGGATGAACTGGGTAAAAACCTAGATAAATATATGCGCTCTTTTGTGGTCTATACCGCTTTTAAAATGTGTAAAGGCGCGGCGCAAAAATACAGTTTTCAAATTATGTATGAGTTCATGCAAGATGGCTTTTTAGCCATGAAACCATTAAAGTCTGCAGAGAAATTTGTGAAGCAATTTACTACCACAGAACGGGAAATTATTGCCAAAGTACATGCAGGTGATTTACATCCATTTTCATAATCCCAATGTGTGAAATAACCAACACTTATTCAGCACACTTACGCTATCTTTGGTTTTTTCTGTATATTATTCATAACAATTGCATGATGATTACTGTACAAGTGCTTAGAATCTGTCATCATGCATACACTGCAGCCTTAAGCCTTTTTATCCTGAGGAGTGACTCCAATGTCGAATGAAAATCAAACGCCTACCGCTACTCCCGAGTCGGCACAACCAACAGACAAAGTGAGTCCATTCTTAACCGAACCTCTACCGCAAGGCGCTCCACAAGGTCAGCAACAATCTTTAGAACAAAAATTAACGGATACACCTGTTACGGGTTCAGTGCCAAAATATAATTTGCCGCGCGGTGCCAACACAGGCAATGTCGGTGCAACCACACACTTCGGCTACCAAACCGTCAGCAGTGAAGATAAAGCCCAGAAAGTCGCAGAAGTCTTCCACTCGGTTGCAAGCAAATACGACATTATGAACGACTTAATGTCATTTGGTATTCACCGCTTATGGAAACGCTTTGCGATTAATATGTCAGGTGTACGTCGTGGTCAGCGCGTACTGGACATTGCAGGCGGTACGGGTGACTTAGCCAAAGTCTTTAGCCGTGAAGTTGGCCCTACAGGTCATGTGGTACTGTCAGATATTAACGAATCTATGCTGAATGTTGGCCGTGACCGTCTAATTGATGCAGGCTGTACCAATGTCGATTTCGTGTTGGCGAATGCCGAAACTTTAGAACCATTTGAAGACAACAGCTTTGACTTACTGACTATTTCATTTGGTTTACGTAACGTGACCGATAAAGATGCAGCTTTGGCAGCGATGTACCGCGTACTCAAGCCGGGTGGTCGTTTATTGATTTTAGAATTTTCAAAACCAGTATTTGAACCGTTCTCAAAACTCTACGATTTATATTCATTCACAGCATTGCCATTGATGGGTAAAATTGTCGCAAACGACTCAGAAAGCTACAAATACTTGGCTGAATCTATTCGTATGCACCCAGATCAACGCACTTTAAAAGGCATGATGGAACAGGCAGGCTTCCAAAACTGTGATTACCACAACCTGACTGGTGGTATTGTTGCCGTTCACCGTGGTTTTAAACTCTAAGGCGTACCGCAATGTGGTCAATTCTCGCCCTTGGTGCAGTTGAGAAACTGATTCATCATGTTATTGATTTGGATGCGATTACTCGCATCCAGCTCAACCAACTACACGGCAAAATGTTGCGTGTGGTGCTCGATTCGCCACAGCTTTCTGTAGATGTCTTTTTTGATGACAACAAAGTTCGTTTAGAACCTACTGCAACAGGTCACAGCGAGCAGCCTTCTATTTTTGAGCATGAGAAGCGCTCTAGCTTCGCAAGGTTTGATCAAGCGCAAAATATCAGCCCCGCAACGACCACTTTGCATGTTAAAAATGTGGTGCAATTGCTCAAACTGTTGCTATCCGATGAAGTGGGCAATATTCCCCTACAAGGTGACTATCATCTTTTACAAGATATTCAGCGCATTATGCAGCAGGCTGAACTAGACTTGGCCGCACATTTAAGCCCTTGGATTGGTCCTGCTTTGGCTCATGAAGTTGGCAAAATTCAGCTTGCACCCAAGCATTTAAAACGCAGTCTACACAGCCATTTGTTCTTTGCTGAAGATGCCCTAAAAGAAGACAGTGGTCTATTTGCCCCACGCTGGCAAATGGATGACTTACAACAAGACACGCGCATTTTTCAACAAAATTTAGACCGCGCCGAAGCCAAAATTCAACAGCTACAAGCGCAGCTTGATGCACAGCCAGATACCGCTTCTGACACCTTAAACTCCACTCAACCCTAGGGAATAAGTCTTTATGATTCCGCACGTTTCACGTTTACTCGAACTTTGGCGCATTGCCGCGCACTATAGACTCGACACGTTGTTTCCTGCGGAAGAACTACCAGAAAAGGCACGTCATGCGCTCAGTTTTATTCGCATGCACCCTGCGGCTTGGTCAAGTAAAGAACGTAAAAACCCGCTGAAGCTCAAAGAAGCTTTAGAAGAAATGGGACCATTGGCAATTAAACTTGGGCAATTGCTGTCTACGCGTCGTGACCTGATTCCGCCTGAAGTTTTACAGCAATTGGTGTTGCTACAAGACCGTGTCAAACCATTCGGTTCTGACGTGGCACAAATGCGAATTCAGCAATCGCTCAAGGCAGACATCAACACCCTGTTTGCCCGTTTTGATGAGCAACCTTTAGCAGCAGCCTCCATTGCGCAAGTCCATACCGCTGCCTTGCATGATGGTCGTGAAGTCGTCGTTAAAGTCACCCGTCCCGATATTCGCCAGCAAATTCTACAAGATTTTGAAATTCTGGAATGGCTCGGTGCAGCACTGGAAAAACGTCTGGAAGCGGCACGCGCTCTACATTTATCTGAAATTATTCAGGACTATCGTCAAATTATTCTCAACGAACTGGATTTGACCTTAGAAGCGGATAACACCCGCCGCATGCGTCACTACTTTACAGGCTCAAGCATGATGTACGTGCCTGAAGTCTATATGGACAGTAAAGATGTGATGGTGGCAGAGCGCATTACAGGTGTGCCAATTTCCGACACGGCAACCTTTGATCGTTTGGGGATGAATCGTGCCGATTTGGCAGAAAAAGGCCTCACGATTTTCTTTACCCAAGTGTTCCGTGACAACTTTTTCCATGCCGATATGCATCCTGGCAACGTCTTTGTGGAAACCATCAATCCGAATAATCCGCGTTTTATTGCGCTAGATTGTGCGATTATGGGCGAGCTGTCCAAGCATGACCAAATGACCGTAGCACGTATGTTGCTGGCGGTGATGAACAGCAACTTTATGCAGCTGATTCAAGTGGTACACCAAGCTGGCTGGATTCCACCGGGCACAGATCAAGATGCTCTCGCCCGTGAAATGCGCCGTACTGTCGGGCCAATGGTGTCTAAACCGATGCACGAATTGGACTTTGCAGGCATTCTGATTCAGGTCATGGATATTGCACGTCGTTTCCATTTGGAAATTCCACCGCAATTGATGCTACTCCTGAAAACATTGGTGCATGTTGAAGGCTTGGGCACAGACTTATATCCAGAACTGGATATCTGGAAACTGGCAAAACCAATTTTAACGGATTGGATTAAAGCCAATATGAATCCAGTCAAAAATGTCAAAGAAATTGGGCAGCAAATTCCCGACCTGTTACTGGGTGCGCAAGACTTACCAAGTTTAATGATTGACAGTTTAAATGGTTTAAAAAACCAATCGGCTTGGCATTCCAAACAATTGCATGAATTACAAAGCATGCGTCTACAAATGGAACATCAGCAAAAACGCAGCTGGATTTTTGGCAGCATTATGGCCATTTTCCTCTCCATTGCGATTATTGCACCGTGGTATGTCTCTATTGTTTTAATCGCGTTGGCAAGTTTCTTGGCGATTTGGCGTATAGCTAAATAAAGCCACATTGCTTGATAACAAACTGATTAGACGATAAAAAAATTAGAAAGCCTGTTTTAAAGCAGGCTTTTTTATCACGCTGATTTTCTCTAACTCATCCTAAAAACTACCGCATGACTCATCAGTCACCAAATGATGCCTCTCGCCATTGTTGCAAAAATCACCACGCCTACAATTAATGCACATTTGTAGCGTTATAGATCAAGCATGACTCAGCTTTTGCATAAACGTGCCCCTGCACTCAGTATTCGCGCAGGACATCTGGCACGCCAACTGATTGAACAAGAAGGCTTACATGCCCAACACGTCGATATTATTCCAGGTGCAGCAGGCGGCCCCAAAGGTATTGGCATTCAAGGCTTAGACCAAGCTATTTTTGGCGAGTTTTTTGCCCAAGCCCCAAAGCGTCGTACTGTGGTCGGTTCTTCAATTGGCAGTTGGCGCTTTGCCAGTATTTTGGCGTGGGGCGCAAAACAAGGCACTGAACGCCTGTCCGATTTATATACCAACTTGTATTTTCATAAAAAAATGTCGCGCCAAGAAGTCGCTGAGATTTGTCAAAATATGCTGTTTGAACTGATTCAGGGACAGCAACAACAACTGATTCAGCATCCTGACTATCACCTCACGGTCATTTCCGTCAAAGCTCAACATATTTTCCAAAGTGACCAAGCCTTGCCTTTGCTAGCATCTGTGGCTGGAATTATTGGTAGCAATGCCATTGCGCGCAAACACAACCGCTTATTTATGCAACGCGTCATCAGCCAACCTGCGCAAGGTCAGCAGTTTATGGTAGAGGATGATTTTGTCACCCATTACCAAGCCCTGAATGAGCAGAATGTCGCACCGTGGCTGCTCGCCTCAGCGTCTATTCCCGGGGTGATGTCTGCTATTCGTGACATTCCTGATGCGCCCGTGGGCAGTTATCGGGATGGTGGCTTAATTGACTACCATCTAGATTTACCTTACCAAAGTCAGGGCATTGTGCTGTACCCACACTTTACCGACAGCATTACCCCTGGCTGGTTTGATAAAATGTTGAAGCATCGTAAAGCCAATCCTGAAAATCAGGCCCGGACACTCTTGCTATCACCTTCGGCAGAATATTTAAGCAGCTTGCCTTTAGGCCGTTTGCCCGATCGTAAAGACTTCACCTTAAAAGGTTTAGATCAGGCACAGCGCATTCGCTTATGGAAACAATCGGTGGCAGAAAGTCAGCGTTTGGGCGATGAATTTCTGGAAATGGTGGAAAAACAAAACTTCCCTCAATTTATGCAAACGCTTTGACAGTACAAATCTGGCAAGATAATTTAGGTAAATTGTCTTGAATCACGTACACTATAGGGACGATGCAAAATCGTGCGCTCAGAAAATAGCGTCCATACAATTTAAATTAATTTTGGTGAACAACTCATGAATAACTTGCAATGGCTCGATGAAGTAAAATTTAACGAACAAGGATTAGTGCCTGCCATTGCACAGCATCATCAAACAGGACGTGTGTTGATGGTGGCGTGGATGAACCGTGAAGCCTTGGCACTGACTGCCGAAAAAAATCAGGCGGTGTATTTTTCACGTTCACGCAATAAATTGTGGCACAAGGGTGAAGAATCTGGACACTTTCAAACTGTGCACGAGATTCGTCTGGACTGCGATGCCGATGTGATTATACTGCAAATTGAACAACATGGTGGAATTGCTTGCCACACAGGGCGTGAATCTTGTTTCTATCGCAAACTCACCGCCAATGGTTGGGAAATTGTAGATGCACAGCTGAAAGACCCGAATCAAATTTATGGTGAACAAGCCGCCAATGCTCACACCTTAGCCATGAGCCAATCAAAGGCACAAGCTGAACAGGTTGAAGTTTTGGCTTATTTAGGGCAAATGATGAGCGAGCGCAAAACCGCTAATCCTGACTCATCTTATGTAGCCAAGCTATACCATAAAGGCTTGAATAAAATTTTGGAAAAAGTCGGTGAAGAAACCGTGGAAGCAATTATTGCCGCCAAAGATTTCAACACCGAAGCCAATGCCAACAACAAAAATGACCTGATTTATGAAGTGGCCGATTTATGGTTCCACAGCATTGTCATGTTGGGTTATTTCGATATTGAACCGCAAGTGGTACTGAATGAATTGGCTCGTCGTCAAGGTTTATCAGGCTTGGTTGAAAAAGCCAACCGTAGCCATTAACGCGAAAAGCCAACCCTGATCTGTGTCTGTAATCACCAAGCCTCGCCCGACCTATGAGCAAGCCACTGCTATAGATAATGCACGTCTGGGCAAATCTTTTAAAGTGATTGCCTATGCAGGTACAGGTAAAACCACGACCTTACAAATGATCAGTGATGCCATGCCAGAACGGCGTGGCATGTACTTGGCATTTAACAAAGCCATTGCCGCAGAAGCACAAAGTAAATTTCATCGTCAGGTCGATTGTCGTACATTTCACTCGCTTGCATATCGCAGCGTTCCACGTGGAGTCACCGACAAATTACGCCTACCCCGTTTAAGTCCAAGTTTTATTGCCAAAGAGTATCGTTTAGAACCGATTACCCTTAGACGTATGATGGGCGGACGCTATGAAAAATATGTGTTGATGCCAAGTCGTTTAGCCAGTTTGGTGGCCAATGCCGTGAGTCATTTCTGCTCGACCAGTTCGCAATACCCTGCCCCACGACATTTACAAGCACCCAGTTGGTTGCATCCAGATGACATCGACACCTTACAAAAGCATCTTTATCCTGCGGTAGAACGACGCTGGTTGGAGTCAATTGACCCGAATCATCAGGCAGGCATTGGACACGATATTTATCTGAAACTTTGGGCCTTGTCTGAACCCAACATTCCTGCCGATTATGTGCTGTTTGACGAAGCTCAAGATGCCGACCCGCTCATGCTGGGCATTTTACTCAAGCAACGTAATACTCAAGTGATTTATGTGGGCGATGCGCATCAGCAAATCTATGCTTGGCGTGGTGCAATCAATGCCATGCAGCAATTACCTTTGCCTGAATCACGACTGACCACATCGTTCCGTTTTGGTGAAGAAATTGCCCTGACCGCCAATGCCATTTTAGGTGGGCTGAATGAAACCGTGCCACTCTTGGGCAATCCAGAATTACATTCCAAAGTGGTCAACAAACCGCATACCAAAATGCGTGATGCGATTTTATGCCGTACCAACGCCCGTGCCATGGAACTGCTACTGGCAGGTTTAGTGCATGGCGATAAAGTCAGTCTGCAAGCCGACCATGTGCGCTTAAACCGTTTTGTGGATGCTGCCGCGATGCTCAAACAAGGCAAACGTGTGACCGACGTTCCGGAACTGGCATGGTTTAACTCTTGGCATGATGTACATGAATATTGTGAAACCAACGATGGCAGCGACATTAAACCTTTGGTCAAACTGGTGGATGATCATGGTACTAATCCACTCAAACGGGCGTTGGCAAAAATCACCCCAATTGACCAAGCCGACTATATTATTTCGACAGCGCATAAAGCCAAAGGTTTAGAATGGAATCGGGTACATATTGAAGACGACTACCAATTTAAACTGAACGACAAAGAGCATAAAATTAGCGATGAAGAATTAAGATTACTGTACGTGGCATGCACACGTGCTAAAGTCAGTTTAAATATTCATCATATTTACGATTTGGTACAACAACTGAAAATAAAAATGCCGACATCGTTACGCAAAGCGGTGGGGTAATTGCAGCAGGTGCGCTATGAAAATTACATCGGTTCATTTCAGACACATCACCCATTTTGCAGACCTAAAACTCGAACTCAATTATCACGACCTGCCCATTACGCTTATTTTGGCAGACCAAAGCGCGGGTAAAACCTCGCTGTTACGATTTAGTTATCAAGCACTGACTTGGTTTGCCGCTCGCTATAAAGACTTACGCACTGCGGGTTTGGTGATGCAAGATCAAGATATTTTGTTCAACCGCTTGCAAGCTAAAATTGATGTTTGTGTGGAAATTCCAGCAGAAATAGGCAGTTTGGCAGAATCAAGCAACACGCAAATTGAAAGCACCCAACATTGTGACTGGCAATTATATAAAACCCTGAATAGTAGCGGCGTAGGAGTAAGCAAAGCAGAAACCGCCAAGCTTGAAAAAATGGTGCAGCTCTATCAACACGCCATTAAACATGACCCGATGCAAGGTCTACCGCTGATTGCCTACTACCCTGCAGAACGCTTCGTGAATGAAGTTAATTTACTCAATAAAAATAATCCGCTGATTTTACAACCTGGACATGCCTACGAAATTGCTGCGATTCCATTCACGACATTTACTCGTTTTTTTGAATGGTTGCGGGAAATTTCCGATATTGAAAATGCCCAAAGTGCGCAGCTTTTACACAAGCTATATCAGCAACAACAAAGCGAACTCGCACAAACCCTGAATCAGTCCTTATTGCATGCCTATACCCAAATGCATGCACCGAGTTTACAAGCACTGAAAGATGCCTTACAAATCGTGCTGCCTGAAATTGAAGACCTATATCTACAACATCTGCCTAAATTACAACTCATGGTGCGCTGTCAGGGCAAAGATATGCTGTATCAGCAATTGTCGAACAGTCAGCGCAACTGGATTGCTCTAGTAGGCGATATTGTACGTCGCCTCTGTTTGCTAAACCCAAACAGTTTGTATCCGTGTCGCGAGGGAGATGGTATTTTGTTGATTGACCAGATTGATCATCAGCTCGATCAACAACAGGCCGCACAAATACTGACTCGTTTACATCAAGCTTTTCCGCGCTTACAAATTATTGCCACAGGCAACCGCAGCGAACTTTTGGAACAAGCGGAACGCTTTCAATGTTTAAAACTGGAACATCAACAGCTGCATCCCATCGCATGGCAAAGTTTACAACCGCAGTTTGCAGAAATTTATGCTGATGTGCTAGAAACCACTCACACGACAGAAGACGTCAGCCTACAAGAACAAAACCCAACACAATTATGCACGGCTGAAATTTTGCAGCAGATTCAAAACCATTTAACTGCCGAACAAAAACAGGAATTGCTGCAACGCTTACAGCAATTGGATAGTGAGCCAACACCTGATCAATTGCCTGAATCTTAATTGCCGAAGTCTTTCAACGCATACTTGGGCAAAAAGCAAGGAAATACTTTATCCCGCATATAACAGACGGTATATAATGACTTTGCTGTATGCAAAAAAAATTGATGTTGTTTTATTCATGTAATAAAATCAGATTAATTTTGAACTTTTATAGTAAAATCCGATTTTGCTGTAGTTTTTAAAGTTGCGCAATACAACTTTTTTTATACCTTGAATAGTGTCTATTGACCTTTCAAACACGGTGAATGCTGTAAAAATGCAGCAGATGCAGATCAACTTCATCCATAGTTCAACTAGGTTGTAGATTGACGCATCTCAATATTTTTAACACAGCTTTAACCAAACCAAGCACAACCTTATTCGCTGCATCGTCAGCGAAAGATCAGCATATTTTTTGCTGCTTGAGCCGCCTAGCCATGTAAAATTATTTTTGCATGATCTTGTTTTGAGTTTAAGTTGCGACAATACGCTCATCAAAACAATAGACTACGTGTTTACTGACACGACTGATTGGCTTTCAAGATTGAATCTTTTGGATGGTGTGTTGCTGTCCTGTAATCCTTGGAAGATAAGATTCATCCTTTAGGTTTTCAACCTATTCACGACAATGGATATGAGTGTGCTACCGATTATTATATTGTTACCGTTAGTACTGGGCACAACCCTTGTCTCGTGGCTGAAACAATTTTCACGCGGGGTAACGGCTTTAGGGGCGATTGGCGTCAGTCTGAGCAGTCTTATTCTGCTCCTGACTCAAGCAAAAGCAGTCTTTAATGGCGAAACGATCATTCAAACATGGTCTTGGCTGCCACAGTTGGGGATTGATTTAAGCTTCCGTCTAGATGCGCTTGGTTTATTATTCTCCTTGCTGATCACGGGGATCGGCACACTCATTTTTATTTATGCCTATTATTATTTAAGTCCACAAAACTCGCTCAGTAAACTCTATGTTCTCCTCATGCTGTTTATGGCTGCCATGTTGGGAATTTCGCTCTCCAACAACCTGATTTTGTTGCTGACTTTTTGGGAACTGACCAGTATTTCCTCTTTCTTATTGGTGGGTTATTGGAGCAATTACGAGGCAGCACAACGCGGCTCACGTATGGCACTGACCATTACAGGCATGGGCGGACTCGCCATGCTCGGTGGTTTTGTGTTATTGGCGCAAATCACAGGCACCTATCAAATTGACCAAATCTTAATGATGACTGAACAAATTCAAAGTCATCATTTATTTGTACCAACTTTATTGCTGATTTTATTGGGTGCATTTACCAAAAGTGCGCAATTTCCGTTTCACTTCTGGCTACCCAATGCCATGGCTGCACCCACGCCTGTTTCTGCCTATCTACATTCGGCAACGATGGTCAAAGCAGGGATTTTCTTGCTGGCGCGCTTATTGCCAATTTTTGCAGGCGCAGCGTTATATCACAACCTAGTCACTTTTATTGGTCTATTTACCCTGTGTATGGCAGCATTCTTTGCCATTTTCAAAGAAGATTTAAAAGGCTTATTGGCGTATTCCACCATCAGTCATTTAGGTCTGATCATGTGCTTACTCGGCATTGGTTCACCGTTAGCAGTAGCTGCTGCAATTTTCCACATCATCAACCACGCCACCTTTAAAGCGGCCCTGTTTATGATTGCAGGAATTATCGACCACGAATCAGGCACACGTGATTTACGCAAACTTAGTGGCTTATGGCAACTATTACCCTTTACCGCCACCCTCACTATGATTACCGCGGCCTCTATGGCTGGCGTACCGTTGACCAACGGCTTTTTGTCCAAAGAAATGTTCTTCACTGAACTGGTAGCAAACTTATCTGGCCCTGTACTGTTGGTTTCTGCAATTGTTGCGACACTGGCGGGTATTTTTGCAGTGGCCTATTCAATACGTTTGGTACACGGCGTTTTCTTTGATGGTCCAATTGGTAAAGATGTCCCAAACAAAGAAGCTCAAGAACCTCCGTTTGGCATGCGTGCACCCGCAACTTTATTGGCTGTTTTATGTATTTTAGTCGGCTTGATGCCTGCCTTATTGGTCGAGCATATTGTCAATAGCACGACTCGTGCCAGTACCCAACTGTCGCAGTTTGAAGGCATACATCTGGCAATTTGGCATGGCTTTAATCTTCCCCTGCTGATGAGTGTTATTGCACTGCTTGGCGGGATCATTTTCTATTTCTCGCTCGCCAAAGGTGGAAAAATCCGTGAAATTGACCTCGACCCACATTTAGGTCAATTCCAAGGCAAACTGCTGTTTGAATTATTCTTAAAACATTTGCTACAGGTTTCACGCAAAATCAAACGTAAAACCGAAAATGGTTCACTGCAAAGCTATTTGGTGTGGATCATTGCTTTTACGGTATTCATGGTCGCGCTACCATTATTCAATCAGGGATTAACAACTGGCACACGTGAACTCACACATGCGCCTATGATTGCCATTGTTTTATGGTTATTGCTGTTCTCTGCCTGCTGGATGATGCTGTGGTTCCACCATGAGCGCATCAAAGCTGTCTTAATCAGCGGTGCAGTTGGCTTGGTCGTCACCATGATGTTTGTCGGACTGTCTGCTCCCGACTTGGCACAAACTCAAATCACGGTTGATGTCGTCACCACTGTTTTATTGCTGATGAGTCTATCGCTGCTCCCACAATTGACCCCGTATGAATCTAGCCGTTCACGTCGTTGGCGAGATGCCTTCATTGCGATTGGTGGCGGCATTGGTATCGGCTGGATTGCGTGGCTGGTTATGACTCGCAACCACAATTCAATTTCATGGTTCTTTAATCAGCAATCCATTCCACTCGGTGGCGGAACCAACGTGGTCAACGTCATTTTGGTGGACTTCCGTGGTTTCGATACCTTTGGTGAAATTACCGTCTTGGGCATTGCTGCGATTGGTACGCTGTGTTTAATGGATGGTATGCGTGCGCACGGCACTATCATGACCCAAGGTTTAACCTATCGCTTTAATCCTTCACCGTTGATGCTGCGGATTACCGCCTCATGGATTTTACCTATCGCCCTTGTGGTCAGCCTGTATATTTTCTTGCGCGGTCATAACTTACCAGGCGGTGGCTTTATTGCGGGCTTAATTACCGCAATGGCGTTGATCATCCAATACATTGCGCTTGGTCAAGACCACACCGAACAAATGCTCAAAGCTAAATCTGGACGTTTATACGAAATCTGGATTGGCGTGGGTTTAAGTATTGCAGGTCTGACAGGACTTGCCGCATGGTTCTGGGGACGTCCATTCCTCACCAGCGCACATATTTATGTCAATCCTCCGATTATTGGTGAAATGCACCTCGCTTCGGCTGCCTTATTTGATGTAGGCGTGTATGTCACGGTGGTTGGTGCGGTAATGTTGATGATTTCTGTCTTGGGCGACTCACGTCACTCAGGCATGTCTGGCCCACTTCCAAAGGAGTAATGCAATGATTAGTATTGAGTTTTTAATTGCGTCTGCCATTGGAATGTTAGTCGCGACAGGAATCTATTTAATTTTACGTGCCCGTACCTTTCCAGTGGTTTTGGGCTTGGCGATGATTGGTTATGCCGTCAATATTTTCTTATTCAGCATGGGGCGTATTCAGCTCAATGCACCTGCAATTTTGACTGAAGCTTCAAAAGTCACCGACCCATTACCACAAGCCTTGGTATTAACCGCAATTGTGATTGGTTTTGCCACCACCGCATTTATTGTGCAATTGGCGCTGCGTAGCCGTTATGAAACAGGGACAGACCACGTCGATGCCAAAGAAGAACATCCACTGCTCGACCCACGTGAGGATGAGCCATAATGACTGATTTCCTCCAATTTTGGCTACAGCATTCACCTATTTTTAGCATCCTGATTCCAACCTTTACCGCATTTATTTTAGTGCTATTAGGCAATCCGGGCTTTGGTTCACTCTCACATGACTGGCGTCAGCCATGGCGTCGTGGCATTAGTTATCTTTCTGCCACGCTCGGTTTAATCACGGCGATCAGCTATTTAATTCAGGTCAGCAGTGGGCAAATTATTATTTATAATTTGAGCGAATGGGCCGCCCCGTTTGGCATTATTTTAGTGCTAGATCAACTGTCTGCCCTCATGTTGGTACTGACTTATTCACTTGCCTTGCCATTACTGTGGTTTTCCAGCAAAAAATGGGATGAACGTGGTCGCTATTTTCATACCATGGTGCATTTCCTACTCATGGGACTTTGCGGTGCATTCCTCACAGGCGACTTATTTAACCTGTTCGTATTCTTTGAAATCTTGTTGCTCGCCTCGTATGTGTTGTTATTGCACGGTCAGGGCAAAGCACGTTTTCAACTCGGGATTCATTACGTCACCATCAACCTGTTAGCCTCTGCCCTGTTCCTAATTGGTTTAGGGATGATTTACGGCAGTGTCGGCAGTTTAAATATGACCGATGTGGCGCGTCTGATTCCGCTACTCGATGCTGATGCACATAAAATTGCGGTGGCAGGTGGCTTACTGTTATTTGTGGTGTTTGGTATTAAAGCCGCCATGCTTCCTGTCGGTTTCTGGCTACCTAAAACCTATGCCGTGGCGACAACCCCTGTGGCAGCCTTATTCACCATCATGACCAAAGTCGGTGTGTATGCCATTTTGCGGGTCAATGGAACCGTATTTGATGATGCGCTGAGCCATAAAATCCTACAAGACTGGTTACTGCCGATTGGTCTAATTACCTCACTGTATGGGGTCATAGGCGCAATTGGTGCAGAGCGCTTACGTCGTTTTGTCGGTTTTATGGTGCTGTCTTCAATTGGTACGATCCTGATTGCCATTTCGATGCTGAACACACAGGCATGGTCAGCCGCACTGTATTACTTAGTACACAGTACCTTAATTGCAGCGGCTTTCTATTTGCTGTGTGGCTGGATTACCTCACAACGTGGCGCATTTAAAGATCACTTCAATATTGCCCCGCAAATGAAGCAACACAAAGTACTGGCAATCACATACTTCATGATTGCCTTAATGATGGCAGGTTTGCCACCGTTTAGTGGCTTTTTGGGCAAGGTCTTTATTTTGCAAGCCACCGCCAATATGGCACATCAAGGCTGGATTATTGGCATTATTCTCTTGGTCAGCTTGCTGAGTATTATTGCATTCACCCGTGTCGGCTTTATTTTATTTTGGCGCGCGACCAAACCTGAAGATGATGCGCAAACTGAAGCCTATTATGAATATCAGGCACTACCTGCGATTGCACCGCCCCGCAATGACCGTGTCATTTATTTACTGCTGACGGGTTTAGTGCTGTACGTGGTATTTGCCAATCCAATTCAACAATATATGCTGAATACTGCACAGCAGATTCAACATAATGCGGCCTATGAAGCACTGATTCTGAAAAAAGACCGTGCTGCAAATGTGATTAGCGTACAACCTTATGATCCATTGTACTTACCTGAAACCAAGTACGGTGGCGAAGCAATTGACACCAATGCACATTTAATTCCCTATGTGATTGATCCAAACACCTTGGAAGGCGAGCATATTTCTGACTATAAACAACGTCAGATTCAACAGCAAAATCGTGAGGAAGCACAGCAACCTAGCGATACTCAACTCAAACCTGCGGAGCCCTAAACATGCAAAAAACGAGACCAAAAACTTCGTTTTGGGATAACCTGCTGCCACACCCGTTTGTATCTGTCTTGGTGGCACTGAGTTGGCTGATGTTGGCGCATAGTGTTTCTGCAGGGAATCTGTTGATGGCACTGGTCTTGGCGCTCTTGATTCCCAAACTGATCCAGCCCTTTATTGCGCGTACACCAGACATCAACTGGACTGCAGCCATTCGCTTATTCTTCGTGGTGGTCTGGGATATTATGATTTGTAATATTCGTGTCGCAAAACTGGTACTTGGCCCAACAGACCGTATGCAGCCAAAATGGTTCCGTGTCCCTCTCGAAACACAACACGAACAGGTCAACAGTATTTTGGCGATGATCATTACCACCACACCAGGCACGGTTACAGCAGGTATTGACCAAGACCGTGGCGATATTTTGGTGCATGCCTTAAACACTGCAGATGAAAGTGTAGATATTCAAGACATCAAAAATCGTTATGAAAAACCGCTGATTGAAATTTTTGGTGCACAGTCAGGAGAAAAGCAATGATGATTCTGCCTTATGCACTTGGAATCTGCATGGTTGCGATTACACTGTCCATGTTTATGTGCCTATATCGCCTGATTATTGGCCCTTCAATTGTAGACCGCCTGTTGGCCTTGGATACCTTGTTTTTAAATGCGACCTGCTTGGTGGTGGTTCTGGGTATCTATTGGACCAGTACCTCATTATTTGAAGGTGCGTTATTGGTGGCGATGCTAGGCTTTGTGTCTACTGCAGCACTGGCGCGTTACTTCACCAGTGGTCATGTGATTGATTAAGGAGAATGAACATGCAATTACTCATGGAAATTTTAGTGTCATTCTTTTTAATTATTGGCGCATTTTTCATGTTGGTGGGCGGCATTGGCATGGTTCGCCTACCCGACTTATTTATGCGACTGCATGCCCCTACAAAATCCAGCACTTTAGGACTAGGCAGTTTCTTAATTGCAGCCATTATTTATGCGGCATTTGAAGGACGATTTGGCTTTGCAGAAGTATTAATCACCCTATTTGCGTTTATTACCGCGCCTGTTTCTGCCAATTTAATGGCACAGGCAGCACTGCATTTACGTTTACGTTCGATGAGTGGCAATGTGCCTGAAACCTTAGACCGTCCATTACCGTGGCAACGCCAACGTCGTAATTTACGTCGTTATGAAAAAAAGTCCCATGATGATTTGGTCTAGAATATTAGTCAGGCATTAAAAAAAGCATCGTATCCGATATAACCTTGCTTACATTGCAAAAGCTCAAACATGATAGACAAAAAAATGCCACCCGAAGGTGGCATTTTTTATCATCACTGATTTATTCTTCATCTTGCTTAGGTGCTGCAGGAGGTAAATCTTTTACCGCTTCTGCAATCAAACCAAACATATAGTTACCATAGGCATTGGTTTTATCGTAGTGAAAACGCAAACGCGGGGTAATACGTGTCTTAATACGACGGCTTAACTCATGGCGCAAGAAGCCTGATGCTTTATTCAACACATCCAAGGTTTCTTTATTTGCCGTTTCGCTTTGCTCATCGCCTAATTCACGTCCCATGACGGTCACGTACACTTCCGCATATCCTAAGTCTGGGCTCACCTTCACTGCAGAGATGGTCACAAGACCACCTAAGCGTGGATCTTTCAGCTCTTGGCGAATCAGTTCTGACAGCTCACGCTGTACTGTATCCGCCATACGCTTCAGACGTTGACTACCCGCCATTAAAGACTCCGTTTAATCAATTGAACATCGTACACTTCAATCTTATCAAGTGGTTTGATGTCTTTATAGCCTTTTACTGCAAGACCACATTCCATACCTGCGCGAACTTCTTCCACCACGTCTTTATAACGACGAAGTGACTCAAGCTCACCTTGGAATACCACCACATCATCACGTAATACGCGAATTGGTTTGTTACGGTGAAGTACGCCTTCAAGTACCATACAACCTGCAGCTGCACCAAACTTACTTGAGTGGAACACTTCACGCACTTCTGCAACACCCAAAATAGTTTCACGGTGTTCAGGTGCAAGCTTACCGCTCATCGCATCTTTCACATCATCAATTAATTGATAGATGATGCTGTAGTAACGAATGTCAATACCATCCGCATCGGCTTTTTGACGCGCAGTATTGTCAGCACGTACGTTAAAGCCCAGTAATACGGCTTCTGAAGATTCTGCAAGCGTAACGTCAGACTCGGTGATCGCACCTACGCCTGAACCAATCACACGTACACGTACTTCATCGGTAGACAACTCACCCAATGCAACAATCAAGGCTTCCAAAGTACCACGTACATCGGTCTTCAATACCACATTGACAAATGGAACGTCTTTTTTGCCCATTGATGCCATGATGTTTTCAAGACGCATCGCGCTTTGACGCTCTAGACGTTTTTGACGCTCACGATCCATACGCGCATCGGCAACTTCACGTGCTTTCTTCTCGTCATTTACAACAAGAACTTCGTCACCTGCCATTGGCGCTTCAGGTAAACCTAAAATTTCAACTGGAATTGAAGGACCTGCAGATTTAATACGCTTACCGTTTTCATCAGTCATGGCACGTACGCGACCATAAGATGAACCTGCAAGTACCAAGTCACCTACATTCAAAGTACCGTTTTGTACCAGAATTGACGTCACTGCACCGCGACCTTTATCTACACGCGCTTCAATCACCACACCTTGCGCTGCACCTTCTTCAGATGCTTTCAATTCCATCATTTCTGCTTGAATTGAAATTAAGTCAAGAAGTTCATCAATACCTTGACCTGAATGCGCCGAAACCATTGCAACAGGTACGTCACCGCCCCATTGTTCAGGTACGATTTCTTTGGTGGTCAATTCATTCAATACGCGGTCTGGATCAGCCGATTCTTTGTCCATTTTGTTAATGGCAACAATAATTGGCGTACCCGCTGCACGCGCATGGTCAATGGCTTCTGCAGTTTGTGGCATCACACCATCATCTGCCGCAACGACCAATACCACGATATCTGTCGCTTTCGCACCACGTGAACGCATTGCAGTAAACGCTGCGTGTCCTGGTGTATCTAAGAAGGTGATAATGCCTTTATCGGTTTGTACGTGGTATGCACCAATGTGCTGGGTAATACCACCCGCTTCGCCTGCAGCCACTTTGGCACGACGAATACGGTCAAGTAATGATGTCTTACCATGGTCAACGTGACCCATGATGGTCACCACTGGTGGACGTGTCGTTTGAACACCACGTGCCTCTTCAGCCGCTTCGAGTAAGTTATCTTCAGCTTGCGTATCCGATACTAGAACTGGGTTGTGGCCCATTTCTTCAACTACAAGTGCCGCAACTTCTTGCTCAATCGCTTGGTTTTGCGTAACTAACTCACCCATTTTCATGAGTGATTTAATCACTTCACGTACTTTAACTGCCATTTTTGCAGCCAAGTCTGCAACCACAATCGTTGCACCAATTTCAACATCATAAACTTGTTTTTTAACTGGTTTTTCAAAGCCGTGCTTGTTGGCTTGGCTCGTTTTCAAACCGCGTTTATGTGGGTTTTGGCTGAAAGATTGCTCTTCCTGACCGCGACGACCACCTTTTTTCGGTGAACGTGTATTGGTGGTACTGGTACCACGCTTGATTTCGCGGTCTTCTTTGGCAAATGAATCTTCATAAGCCTGACCCACAAGACCAGCCGCCAATGGAGAATCATCTACCACACGAATGGTAGCGGTTGCATCTTCATTTGAGTATTTAGATGCCATCTGACGCATTTGCTCAAGCGTACGTTGCTGCGCTTCTTCAGCAGCTTTACGACGTGCTGCTTCTTCAGTCGCTTTCAACTGAGCTGCTTGCGCTTCACGCGCTTTCTTTTGCTCAGGTGTTTCAGTGACTTTCACTGCTTGCTTCACAATTGGCTTGTTGGTTGACTTACGTTTCACCACAACCGCAGCTTTCGCAACTTCTTGCTTGGCTGTTTCTTGCTTCGCTGCTGCACGCATTGCATCTAAAGCTTGTTTCGCTTTTGCAGCACCTGCTTGAGGCGCGTCTGCTTTCGCTTTGCTCTTTTCTGCCACGTCACGTGCTTGCTGTTCTGCATGTGCTTTTTCAGCTGCTTCCGCCTGTGCTTTTGCCAGTGCTTCCGCTTTAATCTGTTCAGGATCAGGCTTTACAAATGTATGCTTCTTACGAACTTCTACATTAATCGTTTTCGCTTTGCCCGAAGTACTTGCCACTTTAGCGGTACTGGTGGTTTTACGTTTCAACGTGATTTGTCCTGCTTTACCCTCTTGACCGTGAACCTTTTTTAAATGGTTCACTAGGGTACTTTGTTGTTCCGTGGAAATAATATCGTCAGCGTTACGCTGTGGTAAACCTGCGTCACGAACCTGTTCCAGGAGTTTCTCAACTGGACGACCTACACTGAGCGCTAACTCTTTAATCGACTTGTCCGTCATATATTACCTCCTAGTTAAACCATGATTCGCGCGCTTTCATAATCAATTGACCCGCTTTTTCTGTACCTAAACCTTCTATATCTTCAATATCGTCAGTCGCTTGGTCAGCTAAATCATCAACTGTAATGACACCACGAGCGGCAAGCGCATAAGCGATCTCTTGTGTCATGCCTTCCATTGCTAGAAGTTCTTCACTCGGATCTTGGATATTTTCTTGCTGTTGCAATGCTTCTGCCAAAGCCACTTCTTTGGCACGGCCTTGTAACATTTCAACAAGTTCTTCATCTAAATCAATTTCGTCAAATGTTTCCGCAGGAACATACGCAATTTCTTCTAATGAAGTGAAGCCCATTTCTACCAATGCCATCGCCAAATCTTCAGCAATGTCTAGACGTGAAACAAACAAGTCTAAGTATTGTTGCGCTTCATTTTGCTGACGTGCGTGATACTCTTCTTCAAGCATCATGTTCAGCTTATAACCTGTGAGTTCAGAGGCTAAACGTACGTTTTGACCTTGTGAACCAATTGCACGTGCCAACTGATCGCTGGTTGCGAAAATAATGTCGGCAGTACGTTCTTCTTCATCAATCACAATTCCCGATACATCGGCTGGCTCTAAAGCACTGGCGATATATTGTGCTGGATCATCAGACCACACCACAACATCAATACGCTCACCATTTAACTCTTGCTGTACCGCTTGGATACGTGTACCACGCATACCAATACATGCACCTACAGGGTCAATACGATGGTCGTTGGTTTTTACTGCAATTTTTGCACGTACACCTGGCTGACGCGCTGCTGCTTTAATTTCGATGATTTCTTCAGAAATTTCTGGAATTTCTTTTTTCATCAATGCAATCAGCATTTCAGGCTTGGCACGTGACAACAACAATTGTGCACCACGACCTTCACGGTTCACGCTGTACAAAATTGCATTCACACGCTGCTTAGGACGCAAAATTTCTTTGGCGATCATTTCTTCACGCGCCAAATATGCTTCTGCATTGTCGCCCAAATCAATAATAAAGCCATCTTTGGTTTGCTTTTTCACTTCACCGTAAATCAGCTCGCCTACTTTGGCTTCATAAGCATCTGCAACCAATGCGCGTTCTGCTTCACGAATTTTTTGCACAATCACTTGCTTGGCAATTTGCGCAGCAATACGACCGAAGTCAATTGACTCAACTTCAAGTTCGCGAATATCGCCAATTGACCACTTTGCAGGGTCTACATCAGAAATTGCATCTTGGCATGCAGGCATTTCATGATCTTCATCTGCCACCACTTCCCACTGACGGAAAGTGCTGTAGTCACCTGTTTTACGATCAATTTCCACACGTAAACGTGCTTCTTCTGAGTTTGTGCCTTCGTAGAATTTCTTTTTCGTCGCAGCAACAAGAGCCTGTTCAAGCGCCTCAAAAATTGCCTCACGACTTACACCTTTTTCGTTACTAACCGTTTCAACGACGGTAAGAATTTCACGTGCCATAAGTCACCTATTCGTTCAGATTCTTATTAATTTGATTAATCTTGGTAAATCAGGTTTGCTTTATCAATATTGTGACTGTCAATCTCCAATACCTGCTGTTTTTCCACTTCGACCTGAATGGTTTCATTTTCCAGATCTACAGCAACCAATTTCGCTTGAAATTTACGACAGTTTTCTACAGCACTGATTAAACGTAACGCAATGGTTTGCCCAATATATGCAGGCAATTGCTCTAATTGGAAAAATGGACGATCCCAACCCGGAGAGGATACTTCAAGTGCATATTCACCTGAAATTGGATCATGCACATCAAGCATTGCACCAACTTGCTGGGTTACACGTACACAATCTTGCACACCAATACCACGACCTTGCTCTAATTCGCCATCTTCATTTAAGACAGGTTCTGCATTTTCATCGACAGCTTTGTCGATATAAATACGTAACAAAGAACGCTTACCTTGTGGAATAAACTCGATTCCCCAAAGATCCACATCACATGCTTGCACTGCTGGCGCAATTAAGTCCTGAAGTGCTTGAGTTTTATTTGATAGCTTCATTTACTCTCGTCATTCTGCTGCGGTTCAATGGTCTTATTTGACCACTACACATTCATACAAACTATAGTAGTAGTGAAACATGACACTTTGACTTTAGGCCGCGCACGGCTTGTATCGACACTACACGATAGCCAATAAAAAAGGGCGTAATCGCCCCTATTCTTGCACAGTAAAACCAATATCCACTGTGCAAAAAGGCCCACCTAGTTGTGAGCCTCTTTAGAAACTTGGTTGCGGGGATTAGACTAAATCTAACCATCTTTGCTAGTTTATTATGCTGAATTCAATCAACTAAAACTAACGTACCACACCATTAGAAACTTGGTAGCGGGAGCTGGATTTGAACCAACGACCTTCGGGTTATGAGCCCGACGAGCTACCAGACTGCTCCATCCCGCATCAACGTGCAAAAATTATATACAAATATGAATAAGTTTTCAATCAAACTTAGCATTTTTGCCTGACTTAAGTTGCACCTTAGTCAGTATAAAGCGTAAAACTCATATTAGAGCATAATCACACTTTTAAAATATTGGTAGCGGGAGCTGGATTTGAACCAACGACCTTCGGGTTATGAGCCCGACGAGCTACCAGACTGCTCCATCCCGCAACAACATGTAAATACTTATCTCAACCTAAAATAATTTAAGTTGCCTACGCTTAATTCACGATAAGCTTAGGATTGATTGGTAGCGGGAGCTGGATTTGAACCAACGACCTTCGGGTTATGAGCCCGACGAGCTACCAGACTGCTCCATCCCGCATCAACAGATTTGCTGCTTAACACCAACTTATGTTTTCTGGATTATAAGTTGGTGCGGAAGGGGGGACTTGAACCCCCACGCCCGAAAGCACTACCACCTCAAGGTAGCGTGTCTACCAATTCCACCACCACCGCAGCTGTGACGCATTCTAGTCGCATCATGCGAAAAAAGAAAGTGCTAAATAAAATTATTCAGCGCTTTTAGGCGCAGTTGGTGAAGTTTCAGGCGATACTGGCTGTGCAGGTGCAGTCGTTTGTACAGTCTGCAAACTATATGCACCTGTGGTTTGTTTCTTGGCAAACACCGCTAAAGTTAAACTGGTTGCAAAAAACAAGGCTGTTAAAATTGCCGTTAAACGGGTTAAAAAGTTACCTGAGCCTGACGCACCAAATACGGTTGCCGCACCACCGCCACCAAAAGAAGCGCCTGCATCTGCACCTTTACCATGCTGAACCAAAATTAGTCCAATCATTAAAATGGCTAAGATAATATGTACTACCAGCACAAATGTTTGCATGCTGAACTCCTCATTATTGTGTATTTGCAAAGGCTTGCGCAATTTGATGGAACGATGCCGCATTTAAGGATGCACCACCGACCAAAGCACCATTAATGTCTGGGCAGGCTGCTAACTCTACGGCATTTTCTGGTTTTACACTACCACCATATAAAATCGGTAGAGTCACCGCATAAGCGGTGATTTGGCTTAAACCTTCACGGATTTTTGCATGCATGCTTTGCGCATCTTCAGGTGATGCGGTCTTGCCTGTACCAATTGCCCAAATAGGTTCATACGCAATCACTATCTGTTGCCATTGCTCAGCGTCAACCACAGCAGCAATATCACAAATTTGTTGCAAAACAACTTGCTCTGCCTGACCGCTTTCACGTTGTTGCAGACTTTCACCCACACAATAAATAACTGTCAAACCTGCCTGCAAGGCATTTTTAACTTTTTCATTCAAAATGCTTGGTGTGTCTGCAAAAAGTTCACGACGTTCTGAATGCCCAACCAATACATAATCAATTTGACTGTCTTTTAGCAATTCTGCACTGACTTCGCCTGTATATGCACCCAAACCCGCAATACGGGAAAGGTCTTGTGCAACGGTATAGACAGGACGTACTGCTTCGCTCAATGCAGCTTGAATTTGAGTTAAAGCCAAAGTGACAGGTGCAATCCCCAAATGACACTTTTCAGCCTCTACAGGGCTGTCTTGTAATAATGTTTTAAATTCAGAAATAAGTTGCTGAGCATCGGCATGTATCGGATTCATCTTCCAATTGCCAACCACCCAAGGCTTAATCGTCGTAGCCGACATAGAATAACCTGCAAAAACAATTCATTTAATCGCGCACATTCTACACGCAAATCACATTTCTGCTGAGTTTTTTGTACAAGCTTTGCATCAAACTGCTGCATGAAGTATCTTTTCATGGCAGGACTTACAATTTTTTTAGCAGATTAATGTAACTGGTTCATGCTTTTAGGCGATACTTAGGTGGTGACAGCACTTTCAGATATGGTATTTTTGTGCAACAAAAGTATAATTTTAAGATACCAATTATAAACAATCTTGATTTTGAGGACGTTGGGGAATGTCAGTACAACAAGCTACACCTAGATTTACAGGTTTTATTCGACGTTTGGTCGAAGATGGGCTCGTTTCTGCTGAAAATATGCAAACTGCCATTAAAGCCGCACAAAAAGATAATGTTGATATTGTTCCCTATCTCATTCAAAACCTAAATATCGCGCCTTTAATCATTGCTGAAAAAATTTCTAATGAGTTTGGCGAACCTATTTTTGATTTAAGCGTGTATGACTCTGCGCTCATCGTGCGTGAAGGCATTGATGAAAAGCTTTTCAGCAAATATAACCTTTTACCTATTTTTAAGCGCAATCACCTGCTTTACGTTGCGACCAGTAACCCGACCAATATCGAAGCAATGGATGCCATTCGTTTCAACAGTAAAATGAATATTGAAGCCATTGTGGTCGAACACGATAAATTGGTAAAACTGATTGAACAAAACTTTGCGAGTGAGTCTGCTTTTGAATTTGAAGATGATGACTTCGATCTCAACTTTGAAGATGGTAACAGCGAACCAGAACAAGCTGCAGAAGATGAACCGCAGGGTGATGAATCCCCAATTGTTAAATACATCAACAAATTACTGATTGATGCAATTCGCATGGGTGCTTCGGACTTACACTTTGAACCGTATGAAAAAACCTATCGAGTGCGTTACCGTGTCGATGGTGTATTACGTCAAATTGCCACCCCACCCTTACAGTTAGCTAACCGCTTGGCATCACGTTTAAAAGTGATGTCCCAAATGGACATTTCTGAAAAGCGTGTCCCGCAAGATGGTCGTATTAAATTAAAACTATCTAAAAACAAGTCCATCGACTTCCGTGTTAACTCCTTGCCAACCTTGTTCGGTGAAAAAATTGTACTGCGTATTTTAGATCCATCTAGCGCCATGCTTGGGATTGATGCCTTGGGTTATGAGCCTGAACAAAAAGCTTTGTTTATGGAAGCTCTGGACAAACCGCAAGGTATGTTACTGATCACAGGTCCAACAGGTTCGGGTAAAACGGTATCGCTCTATACAGGTTTAAACATTCTAAACCGAGAAGACACCAACATTTCCACTGCCGAAGACCCTGTGGAAATTAACCTTGAAGGGATCAATCAGGTTAACGTCAACAATAAAGTTGGTCTGACCTTTGCTGCAGCGCTGAAATCATTCTTACGTCAAGACCCTGACATTGTTATGGTGGGTGAGATTCGTGACTTAGAAACAGCAGAAATTGCAATTAAAGCAGCACAAACGGGTCACATGGTGATGTCAACACTGCATACCAACAGTGCACCAGAAACTTTAACCCGTTTACGCAACATGGGCGTTCCTTCCTTTAACATCGCAACTTCGGTAAACCTCGTCATTGCACAGCGTTTGGCACGACGCCTATGCCCGCATTGCAAAGCTCCTTCCGATATTCCAAAACAAAGCTTATTGGAAATGGGCTTTACTGAAGCCGATTTGAGCAATCCAGAATTTCAGGTCTATCAACCTGTAGGCTGTTCTGAATGCCGTGAAGGTTATAAAGGACGTGTTGGTGTTTATGAAGTGATGAAAGTCACACCAGAAATTTCTAGAATTATTATGGAGGATGGTAATGCCATCCAAATTGCTGATGCGTCAGCAAAATCGGGGTTTAACAATCTGCGTCGTTCGGGGTTACTTAAGGTCATGCAGGGGGTGACTTCATTGCAAGAAGTCAATCGTGTGACCAGTGAATAGTTGTAAAATTTAAAATAAGGATAAATACGCATGGCTGTCAAAAAAGCACAGATGATGCCCACCTTCGTTTATGAAGGGATTGACCGCAAAGGGGCTAAGTTAAAAGGGGAAATTCCAGCGCGTAATATGGCCTTGGCAAAGGTCACATTGCGTAAACAAGGGATTACCATCAAGACGATTCGCCAAAAGAAAAAGAATATTCTTGAAGGCTTAATGAAAAAACGGGTGTCGACATTAGACATCACTATTTTCACGCGTCAGCTTGCCACTATGATGAAAGCAGGTGTGCCTTTGGTACAAAGCTTTGAGATTGTTGCCGAAGGTCTTGAAAACCCCGCCATGCGTGAAGTGGTTTTAGGCATTAAAGGTGAAGTGGAAGGCGGGAATACCTTTGCTGGCGCATTGCGTAAATATCCTCAATATTTTGACAATCTGTTCTGCTCTTTGGTTGAATCTGGTGAACAATCGGGTGCACTAGAAACCATGCTGGATCGTGTCGCGATCTATAAAGAAAAGAGTGAGTTACTCAAACAAAAAATTAAAAAAGCCATGAAATACCCTGCAACGGTCATCGTGGTGGCTGTGATTGTGACCATTATTTTGATGGTAAAAGTTGTACCTGTATTTGAAGAGTTGTTTAGCTCTTTTGGTGCAGACTTGCCTGCCTTCACTAAAATGGTGGTCAACATGTCACAATGGATGCAGAAATACTGGTTTATTCTGATTATTGTGATTGGGGTCATGATTGCAGGTTTCTTGGAAACTAAAAAACGCAGTAAAAAATTCCGTGACTTCTTAGACAAAGCGGCACTGAAAGCGCCTATTTTTGGTGACTTGGTCTATAAAGCCATTATCGCGCGTTATAGCCGTACTTTAGCCACTACTTTTGCTGCTGGTGTACCCTTAATTGATGCTTTGGAATCGACCGCTGGGGCAACCAATAACGTGGTCTATGAAGAAGCGGTGATGAAAATCCGTGATGATGTCGCGACAGGACAGCAGCTACAATTCGCCATGCGTGTCACCAATAAATTCCCTTCTATGGCGGTGCAAATGGTCGCCATTGGTGAAGAATCAGGTGCGCTAGATGCCATGCTGGATAAAGTCGCAACCCACTATGAAAACGAAGTCGACAACGCAGTAGATGGCTTAACCTCAATGATGGAGCCGTTGATTATGTCTGTCTTGGGTATTTTAGTTGGCGGTTTAGTTATTGCTATGTACCTACCTATTTTCCAAATGGGTTCAGTTGTTGGCTAATTATATTTTAAAGGCTGAGTAAATTGCTTACAGAATTAATCGCGTACTTGATCCAAAATCCAACTGCGCTCTATATCGCAGTTGGACTTTTTAGTTTATGTATTGGCAGTTTTTTGAATGTGGTGATTTATCGCACCCCAAAAATGATGGAACAGGAGTGGCGTAACGACTGCCAAATGTTGTTACATCCTGAACAAGCCATTATTAATGAAAGTAAAATCACCCTGAGCAAACCTGCATCGACCTGCCCCAAATGTCACAACCCAATTCGTTGGTATCAAAATATTCCTGTGCTGAGTTGGTTGGTATTACGCGGTAAATGTGGCAACTGCCAAAACCTGATCAGCGTACGTTATCCAATGATTGAAGTATTAACCGCTGTTTGCGCCCTGATTGTGCTTGCGGTATTTGGCCCAACTGTACAAATGCTGTTTGGTTTGCTGCTCACTTATACCTTGATTGCACTCACCTTCATTGATTTTGATACACAACTCTTGCCAGACCGTTACACCCTGCCTTTGGCTGCACTGGGTTTGGCCGTCAACAGCTATGCCATCTATACCTCACCAACCTCGGCAATTTGGGGTTATGTAATTGGCTTCCTATGTCTATGGGTGGTGTATTACCTGTTTAAAATCGTCACAGGCAAAGAAGGCATGGGCTATGGTGACTTCAAGCTCCTTGCCGCTTTAGGTGCATGGATGGGGCCGATGATGTTACCCCTGATTGTGCTGCTATCGTCCTTAGTTGGGGCGATTATTGGCATTATTCTGTTAAAAGTGCGTAAAGAAAACCAACCCTTTGCATTTGGTCCGTATATCGCCATTGCGGGCTGGATTGCCTTTTTATGGGGCGAGCAAATCATGAAAGTATATTTGGGACAATAAGGACAACACATGCGTTTTGTTTTGGGTCTAACAGGAGGAATTGGCAGTGGCAAGTCTGCAGCCAGTGCGTGGTTCGAGACCCAAGGCATTGTTGTGGTCGATGCGGATGTGGTTGCACGTGAAGTGGTTGAAAAAGGACAGCCTACCTTAAAGCAAATTCAACAACACTTTGGCGATTGGGTTTTACTTGAAAATGGCGAACTAGACCGTCGCGCATTACGTGAACACATTTTCAAAGAACCAAGTGCACGACAAGCACTTGAAAAAATCACCCACCCTGCAATTCGTGAATCGATTATTCGACAATTAAATGCTGCCAATAGCCCCTACGTGGTTTTGGTTTCACCACTCTTGTTTGAAACCAATCAACATCAATTGACCCGACATACATTATTGATTGATGCTACTGAAGCCCTACAAATTCACCGTGCTTCACAACGTGATGGTCAAACGGTTGAGCAAATTCATAAAATTATTCAAGCACAAATGCCACGTGCTGAAAAACAACGCCTAGCCGATGACATTGTGCTAAATGATGGGCATTTAGATCATTTGTATAGCAAACTTGAAGTATTGCATCAGCAGTATTTAAAGCGAGCGATGCAGTAAGCAAATTAATCTGACTGTTTTTTTTGCTGTTCAAGTTGGGCTTTTAAGCTGTCAGGTCGGGCCCACCAACGCCAAGGTTGCAAAGCGCCAATCCCCATACCCATCAAGCCACATAAAATTGCCAGACTCAACGGCTCGCCCAATAAAGGGACAGCAAGAATCGCAGCAATAAACGGCGCCAAGGTCACAATACTACCAGTTTTGAATGCCCCCAAACGCTTAATTGCCTCGACATAGCTAAGTGTTGCGATGATTACCACAAATACCCCATGAAAAACAGTTTGCAGCAATAAATGAATCGGTTCAGGTGTGCTGAGTTGTTTCGGGAAAAACAGTACGTAAATCGGGACATAGACGATTGCCGACCAAATTGCGACACCCGCCATAGCATGCCAAGCGGAAAGCTTCCATTGTCTTAATAAAACCGTAAACACACCCCACCAAATAGCGCTGATAAAAAACAGTCCATCCCCAAGTCCAAAGGCAACACCTGTTTCTTGATACATCAGCGCACTCATACCCGCAATGGCGGTCAGCATAATTACAATACTGATCCATGTATGGCGGTCAAAAGGCACTCGAAATAACATCCAAGCAGCAATGGCGGTACAAACAGGAATACAGCCATTCAAAAAAATGGCAGCATGCGCAGCAGGTACATAATGAAAAGCACTATACGCAGTCAGGCAATAGCCCACTCCACCAATCATTGCCAAAATAAAAGGCTCTTTTTTCCATAAAAATGCCGTATCTTTTTTCCAGATAAGAATCGGCATTAAAATACAAAAAGCCAAAGCAAAGCGTAAGGCGGTAATATCCCAAGCACTGATCTGCCATTGTGCATTCAGCCGAGCAGTTAGGGTAAAACCACCCCAAATGCACATGGTAACAAACACCAAAGCATAACCTTGCTTTTGGGGAGATAGACGAATCACGGTGTTGAAGACATCAATAGAATAGCAAATACAAAATCAGCAATTAAGCCTGACGCTGACGACAAGCTTCATACAAGGCCATACCTGTTGCAACACTGACATTCAGACTTTGCAGATTTCCTGCCATTGGAATAAATACGGTTTGATCACATTGTGACTGGGTAATTGGGCGTAAACCTGTATCTTCTGCGCCCATCACCACGCATACTGCTGTGCCTGTAAAGTCAAATTGCTGAATTGGCAAAGCTTTTTCATCCAGCATCGTACCCACCACGCGCACATTAAACTCTTGTTTCAAATGCGCCAAAGTACGTGCCAAATTGGTCACTTGGATAAATTTGACTTTTTCTGCACCACCTGCAGCTACTTTGCGTGCAGTTGGGGTCAAACTTGCTGAACGATCACGCGGCACAATCACGGCAGTAACCCCCATCGCAGCGGCAGTACGGATACACGCACCCAAGTTATGCGGGTCGGTGACTTGGTCGAGCGCCAAAAGTAAAGGCTTGCTATCAGGCTGCAACAAGGCATCCAAGTCTTT
Source organism: Acinetobacter sp. YH12095 (assembly GCF_013419245.1). Taxonomy (NCBI): domain Bacteria; kingdom Pseudomonadati; phylum Pseudomonadota; class Gammaproteobacteria; order Moraxellales; family Moraxellaceae; genus Acinetobacter; species Acinetobacter sp. YH12095. Next base: position 50,704 of record NZ_VPAL01000008.1, on the reverse strand, counting down.
TTCATTCAGAGTTGGATGTGGGCGTACTGCAGCCACCACTCCTTGGTGAAAAGGCAAACCTGCCAGTTTTTCCAAGCTGTCACGGCTGGCTTTTTGCACACTAATGCCAAATGGTTCGGCAAGTTCTAAAATCTTTTGTAAACGCTGATCATCACGCCCTTTTAAGGTAAAAAGAGTTAAGACGCGCTCTGGCTCAAGCTCCAATAATGACTCCACCGAGTGAACGCCATAATAATATTCAGGTTTTGCCATGAACGACCTCTAATTAATGCACCAATAAACCAGCGAAAACGAAAAATCCTGCAAAGCTGACTTTACAGGATTTCAATCAGATCTAGTTTAACCGATTCGGGTGAAAATTTCTTGATTCAATTCCGCTTGATTGGGTGCTCAAGCAGGAGAAAAATGAAATCTTAATTCAATACCCTATTATCGGCTGATTAGCCTTCTAAGTGGCACACGTAATCGAGCACTTCATCGGTTTCGATGCTGAAACGGCTATTGCCAGGCACATAGAACGATTGACCCGCGCGGAATAATTCACTTTCTTCGCTATCGGCAATTTTGACACGACATTCACCTGAAATAATTTCCATACGTTCAGGTACATGCGTTTCGAAAGTCAAGGCTTGTTCAGTCGGTAAAATTACCCCTAAGGTTTTTTTGGTACCGTCTTCAAATTGCACCGTGTGACTGATGCATTGCCCACCAAAATAGACATTCGACTTTTTCACAACTGATACATGATCAAACTGAGCTGACATGCGTATTCTCCAGGTAACGCGTTTTTATATTTTTGACTGATGTAGTTTAATTCTGTCCTCAGAACTAATCAATCTGTGTTTACAGTGGGCTTTGCGTAAATTGAACAATGTTTCAATACGCAGCATGCAACACGCTGACAGCACAGTCTAAGCCAATGCCAGAGGCATGCAAAGTACTCTGCTCTAGATTCTTCCCCACTAAAGTGCTAAATCTGAATGTGAAACAGATCACGAATAGTATCTATATCGTTTAAGTTCCACCATATCAAGCAGCACCGAAAACTCCCCAAGTGAATATACTGCAATTTAATGACCATCCAATGAAATGATCAAATGATCATGTGTTTTATATATGATGCTTATCGGGTACATTTTTTGTTGTTTGCGCTGCAATTTAAGCTAGAATTAAATAGAAGAAAATAACAGCCTTGTTATGGCATTTCCAAAACTTGACTCTCTTTCACTGACACTTTTCGCAGCTTGGATGCGTTTATGCTGACTCATTTAACACTGATTAACTTTGCCCTTGCCGACCACTTAGCACTGGATATTGAAACAGGTTTTAACGTTCTGACAGGGGAAACAGGTGCAGGTAAATCCTTACTTTTAGATGCGCTCTCTGCCTGTTTAGGTGAACGTACCGATACCAATTATGTACGTTTTGGCTCAGATAAAGCCGATGTGACCGCGAGTTTCAGTTATCAGGACAATAGCCCTGAAGCACAATGGCTAAAAGAACATGAATTAGATGATGAGTCTGGTGAAATCCATTTACGTCGGGTAATTTTTGCCACAGGGCGCAGCAAAGCATGGATTAATGGTCGTCCAAGCAGTTTGGCAGAGCTGAAAGAAATTGGACGCTTGCTAGTACAGCTATATAGCCAGCACAGCCAACAACAATTGTTGGAACCGCCTTATCCAAAGCACTGGCTTGATCGTTATTATAATTTTTATACCCCTGCCCAAGCAGTACGTGATGCTTATAGTACCTGGCAAAAAAATATCCGACAGCATCAGGCGGCGCTGGATGCACAGGCAACTCGCAAGCAGCGCATCGAAACTCTAAACTTACAGCTCGAAGAACTCGAAGAACTGGTACAAATCGATTATAAGGAGATTGAACAAGAGTTTGATCGCCTAAGCCATCATGAACATATCATGCAGGACTGCAGTTATAGCTTAAATGCCTTAGACGAAGCCGAGCAAAACATCACTCAGGAAATTGCTTCGATTATTCGCCGCTTGGAATCGCATGCGGGACGAAGTGAACAATTATCAGAAATTTATAACTCATTGTTAAATGCGCAAAGTGAATTAGATGATGCGACAGCCAATTTACGTCAGTTTATTGATCGTCAAAGCTTTGACCCTGAACGCATGGAAGAACTGAATCAAAAATTAGAAGTCTTTCATCGTTTAGCGCGTAAATACCGCACACAACCTGAATTATTAAAACAAGAATTTGATACTTGGCAAACTGAGCTCACTGCTTTACATGAACTTGAAGACCCTGAAACTTTGGCAGAACAAGTAGAAGTGGCACATCAGGACTTTTTAGCCAAAGCACAACATTTAGATGACATCCGTCGTGAAGCAGCCGCACCACTTGCCAAACAACTGACCGAGCAAGTCAAACAGTTGGCACTGCCTGAGGCACATTTTGAATTTAAGTTTGAACCTTTAGAGCAGGTTTCTGCGGAGGGGTTAAGTTTTATTCAACTACTGTTTACTGCCAACAAAGGTATTCCTGCTCAGCCATTAGCACGTGTGGCTTCTGGTGGCGAATTATCGCGGATTGCCTTGGTTATGCAAGTCATGAATGCCGAAAAAACCGAAGCCGAAGTCTTGGTTTTTGATGAAATTGATGTCGGGATTAGTGGTGGTACCGCAGAAATTGTGGGGCGCTTACTCGCAGGTTTGGCGCAACACGTTCAAATTTTATGTATTACCCACCAAGCACAAGTGGCAGCACAGTCTGATCAACACCTTTTAGTGAAAAAGCGTCAGACCGACCCTGCCAGCAGCACCATTGTTGAATTAGAAGAAGATGCGCGTATTTTAGAATTGGCACGCATGACAGGCGGCGTTGAAATTAATGACACCACCCTGCAACACGCCAAACAATTACGCCAATTGAAGTTTCAACAGGCTTAAAAAATAAATCCCCTGATTTTCAGGGGATTTATTTAGGTCTAAAACAAGCTTAATCATTATTTACCATTTCACAGGTTGGTCACTTGAACCAGGTGTCATTTCATAACCTGGAGAGGTATCATAAAATTGACTGCTAGAAGATTGCACAGGTTGTAGTTTAAGACCCTGTAAAATTTCAGGATTTAAACTTTGGGCAATCTTATCTGCAGTACTATCATTTAAACTATTATTTAAAAGATTCTGTGTCATCAAGTTCGATAAGGTACGATTAAAAGTCCCTGCCGCAACTACCTTACTGGTATTCGCTTCAATCACTCGCCACGTTAAACGCACCTGCTCTGCACCAGCATTTAACCCATACATTTGTTGACCGCTAGCAACTGACAAATCGTTAATACGCCCCACGAGTAAATAATCAGCACCTACTTTTTGACCAATACGCGCTAACTCATGCGGTGCACCATCCCAATACAGGAAGTCATTTTCAAATTGCATTTCATCTATGTAATGACGATCAACAACACTTAACTGCCCTGACTGTGCCAAATAAGTACCTAAAGTATCTGATAATTCTTGACTAAACTCAGAAGCAGAAGCACCGCTGGCTAAGCGGTTATTTTTTTCTGCCATTTGAAATGGCAAGACTGCAATACGGCGCATGTGTTGATCTTGTACAGTAGATTCAAACTTCACCACATGTGCGCGAACTTTAGCGCGATAATTATTTTTAGCACCAGAAACACTCAAGACCTGAAACTTGGTGACAGAACCCGAACCTTGATTGGCTACACTAAATACAGGTGAAACTTTACCCGTATATGTCCAGCCCTGATTATTTACAGATAAAGAAACTGTTTCTTCATAATTCATTTGTGACGATACCGAAGCACCATTCACCGATTGAACTGCAATCAATAATGCTTCAGAAATAGCTTGGTGTTGTGTTGGACCACTACCCGTTGCCTCTTTAATCACTTCTTTAATCGCAGCAAAAGCAGGACTGCACAGTAATCCAGATAATAAGCCTGCAAATAATATTTTTTTCATGTTCTATTCTTCAACAGCAACTGCGCTTATCACAGCGCAGTTGCTTTCAGATTAAATTAAAGACCAAAAGTTGAGCGCTTTGCTGCCTTACGGATTTCTTTTTCGCCTGTCCACTCTACAATGCCAGTTTGTAAGTTCTGCAATTTAAATGTGAACTTGTAATACACATCGCTCTTACCACCTGCATTTTTTACAATACTAGATAGATTGCCATTGAGCATATATTCAGCACCGATATGTCCACCAGTACGCACTGCAGTCGCTTGATTGACCATGCCGCTTTGCTTTTGATAGGCAAGTTGCTGCGCCATCGCATTGACAGATTTCATATCTACAAAACGAAACTTCCCTGAATTAATTAATTTGTTCTGAATCGTATCTGTAATAGATTCTGTATCGATATGTTCTTGTGTCTTGTTATGAATACGATCAAGCACAATGACTGGACGACGAGTTTGCGTCATTTGCACCACAGGTGGGAAGGTCAGCATATCATCCACCATCTTTGCAGCAATCATTTGTAGATCTGTCGATCCAAAATCTTTCGTTAAAGTTTCTACAGCTTGAGCATCACCATAACTCACTGCACTACCCGTTGTTGCACAACCTGTTGCCAAAACAGAAGTTGCTACCACAGCCATGATTAACTTTGCATTCATTGCTCTATCTCGCTTATTTCTTTAAATACACAACAACATCTACAGCCGATGGATTTGGTGCTAAAGATTGCACGCCCTTCACCTCTCGACCCGTTAACTGAATTGGTTTCCAAATCGCACCTTCAGGGTTCACTTCTGCCCCATGTGCATCGACCCATACGATTTTGTAGCTAAAATCTTTGTTATTGAAACGGCGGTTTTTAATGGCAATTGATGCCTTTTTTAAGTCGCCTGCCATAGACATTCCCACACGCTCAACAAATACCTCAGTGGTTAAGACTGGGTTATTGGTAATGGTGCGAATACTTACTTCGTTATTCGCATCTGTCTGTGTAGACAAAGCATTAGGGGCTGTACATCCAACCATCGCCGCAGCACTAAGACCGAGTAATGCGAGTTTTAACTGATTTTTCATAAAGTTCTCTTCAAAATTATTGGCGTGGAATACTACTTACACTTGCTGTAATTTTGTCATTTACATGATGTGCATAAACAAATACTGTCTCATTGGCTTTTACATCTAACTTCACAGAGGAGCTTGACAAATTACCTGACGATAACTGTAAGTTGTGTATCCCTGGCGTTAAGTTCAGACGTGCAATTTGCGTATTACTTGGCAAAGTTGTCCAAGCTCGTAAATCTGCTCGCTCGGTTGCCATATTGAGCACGTTACCTGCCAATTGCCCTAAAACACCAAATTGGTTACCAAGCTCTTTTTGAGCAGCATATTTGGCTGTGGCACGAATCACTTGGGTTGTTAAAGTTCCAACGACTTTTTCTTTTAAGTCTTTAACAGCCAATGCACCAATATCACTAATCACATAACTGTCTTGCAAAACTCGGTTATTCAGCTTCACTTTCAGGCTTTTGGGTGCAACATAAGTGCTAGGTTCATAAGTCGCAAAAGCAATGTTGATAATGCCGCCTGGAGTCGGAATATCTAACTTATTTTCAATTTTCTGTGGAACGATACCTTGTTCAATAAATACAATAACAGGCACACTACTATTACTTTGTTTTGCAACCAATTGATCTAAACGCTTTACATCTTTAGCAATCTGCTCATCAGGCTGTAACTCATAAGCTTTTTTGTAATCCACCAAAGCATCGTTGTATTCGCCTAAGGTTTCCCACAAGTTAGCTGCCATATAAAAAGCATAAGCATTTTGATAAGTATTCTTAATCTTGCCCGCAATTGGATCTAAGCCAACAAATGCCTCATCTAAAACATGCAATGCGGCATTTGAAGATGTATTTGCTTTTGTATTTTTCTCTTTTTTCTTTTCAAACTCAGCCTGATGTGCCAGTTCAATTTCACGCTGAATGCCCTGTGCAACACGCATTTCTACTGCAGCAGCCTCAAGATTTTTTAAAAAAATATAATTTTTCGCTTGAGAAATATGCGCCAATACCTGTTCATGAGGTGGCACCAAATAAGGTACCACCGAATCATTACTCACCATAGAAAGTGCTTTAAATCCGACCCGACTCAGACTAATTTTTGCACGACTTTTTTGTTTATCTAGAAATTCAAAAGCCTGCTTATAATGATTCAAACTTTCTTCATACTGATGATTGACTTGTAATAAACGTGCCTGCTCCAGTAAATATAGTACGCCGTCTTTTGAATCTACTTTATCTTTAAATTTAGCAACTAAATCTTCAGATAAATGATTATTCAAATGACTGCGAAACAAATTACCTTCATCATTATAAGTTCCAAAAATTGCTGCTTGAGAAAAAACTGAAGCTGAAAAAACAGCGGCAAACAAACTTCCCTTTATTAAATAATTCATATTAAACCATCAAAAAAAGCTATAAAAGATGAAAATTTCACCATCTTACAAACAATTATTTTTTGTTTCAATATGTATTTTATGTATATCTATTGAAACATATCAAGCTATAAAAACACAAATTTTACACTAAAGCACAAAACTTACAAAAGAAATAAATAGACTTATAGATTTTTTATATTAAAAAACCACTACTCATTAGACAAACTTAATATTTAATAAAAGAGAATATAAATGCAATAAAACCGCCTATTTTGCAATTAAAAAAAGAAATCACATTAGTTAAAATCAAAAGTAGATTAAAAAATATACACCAAAATATTTAAACAAACCCACATCACAAAGATAATAAAGCAATCAATTATTGTTCCTATATCTTCAACTTTGTAACTAAATAGATAAATTTAATGACATCATTTTTTCTAAATTTTAAATTTATTCTTTTATTTATCCTTTGTCTCACTTTTACCAAAGCAAAGTTGTCATCACAGTGGTTTTATGGGATAAGTACAGCTAAGAAATGTATATTTGCATGATTTGGCTGTAACTCGTTTACGTTTCCAAGTCGGTTTACAGTTCTGTTTGCCACCACCTCAGATTAAGGAGAATTGCTTAGGTGACTAAACAATATCTGACGCATCGCTGTCTCATAGCCCCGCCCGATATGAATGATGAGTTTTTTGCAAACACCGTCATCTATTTGGCACGTCATGATGAAGACGGTGCGCAAGGCATTATTATCAACCGTCCATCGGGTATCCAAATCAAAGAATTACTCAATGATTTAGATATAGACGCAGATAATGTGCATCCTCACGAAGTTCTACAAGGTGGTCCATTACGACCTGAGGCAGGTTTTGTTTTACACACAGGGCAGCCAACTTGGCATTCATCTATCGCTGTTGGTGAAAATGTCTGTATCACCACCTCTAAAGATATTTTAGATGCGATTGCCCACAACGAAGGCGTTGAACGTTACCAAATTGCCTTGGGCTATGCCAGTTGGGGCAAACAGCAACTGGAACAAGAAATTGCCCGTGGCGATTGGCTCATTTGTGAATCGGACATGGACTTGATTTTCAATTTACCTTATGACGACCGTTGGGATGCCGCTTATCGTAAAATGGGCGTAGATCCAACATGGTTATCTTCAGAGATTGGTCATGCCTGAAACAACACAAGCCCAAACCATTATGGCATTTGACTTCGGTACGCAAAAAATGGGCATGGCTGTGGGGCAGGCACTGATTGAAAGTGCGACCCCTCTCGCCCTCTTTCCCATGAAAGATGGCATTCCGCAATGGGAAAACTTGCTAAAAATTATCAAGCAACATCAGCCACAATTATTTCTAGTGGGCTTACCTTTAAATATGGATGATAGCGAGTCAGAACTGTCTACCCGTGCGCGTAAGTTTGCTAGACGCTTACGCCATCAAAGCAATATCAACACCCTAATGGTCGATGAACGCCTAACCACACGTGAAGCACGTGATGAGCTTGATCATTATCAAGCCCAAGGGCGTGGCAAAAAGCTCGCAGCCGACAGTCTTGCCGCAGCACTATTGATTGAAAGCTGGTATCGTGAGCCTCACGGCATTCAGCCTTAAATCCTGTTTCTGAATAGATAACAACGACAAACGAAAGAATTGGGATATTGATCGTTAGAATGCCTAAGATCATCTTTAAAAAGTCTATTGGTCTGGCGATTTTTTGATATAAAGTGACACCATCCTTTTGGTGTGAATGGGTAAATCCGCATGGCACTGTCTAGCTTTGGCAAGATTCTCACAGTCTTAGACTTATTTTCAACCGCACGTCCTGTCATTAATGTAGATACCATTAGTGAGGAACTTGGTTTATCTAAGCCTACCAGTTACCGCTATTTAAAAGAGTTGGTTTCAGCAGAGTTGTTGCAGCGCATGAGTGGCACATCGGGAGATTACACCCTTGGGCCAAAAATTGCGGTATTGGATTTTATCTCTCGCACGACCGATCCATTGGTCACCATCAGTATTCCGTTTATGAAAAAAATTGCGGAACGTACTGAATTTTGCTGTTTGCTGACCCAACTCAATCAAGATTCCTGCATTGATGTGCATCACGAAATCTTTAAAGATACGCCTTTGCTGTCTTATGGTCGCGGCTGCCCACGTCCTGTTTATGTCGGCTCATCGCCAAAAATTATTATGGCACATCTGCCTAAAGCTAAAATTTTAGACTATTACCAACGTTTTTCTAACGAATTGGCACAAGTCAATTTTGCACAAGATGAAGATGACTTTTTGCAGCAAATGCGCAAAATCAAAAAACAAGGCTATTATTTTTCTAACGGCGAACTCGATGCAGAAATTGCAGGCTTATCTGTACCGATTCGTTTTTCATCTAAAGATGCACCTTATGCATTGACGCTGCTGGCATCTAAAAACCGTTTTGAATTTGTCAATTTGCAAAAACTGATTGAAATTTTGCAGGATAATGCAGAACAAATTGAAAAACAGGTGGAAGTACTGAATACCAGTTTTAGTATAGAACTCACTTAAAGATTTAGGTTGTTGATACCTTAAAGCACTGAATTTAAATACAATTAAAATTTATTCCTGAATAAGGATTTAGAGTGCTAAATCAAGTTTTATTCAATAGCCGTGTGAAAATAGCGAAAGGTCAGATTAATTCTGGGTTGTATAATTCTATTGGACTTCATTAAGGCATGTTTCCAATAGTGTTGTGTCGTGCCACGCATGACCAACAACTGACCGCTGTGCAACAGTAGCTCAACCTTGTTGGCGCGGTGTTTATGCTGAAAACAAAATTTACGGGTTGCCCCCAAACTCAAAGATGCAATGACAGCGTGTCTGCCTAAATTCGGCTCATCATCACTGTGCCAACCCAAGCCCTGCGTACCATCTTGATATAAATTGGCCAAACATGAATTAAAGGGATGCCCGACCCATTGTTCAATTTGCTGTTTCAATCGCCACAAAGCAGGCTGCCATAGCAGTGCCTGCTTAACTGCTCCCGAATAACGATATTGATACTGCTCATCGCCATACCATGCCACTTGGCGCTGTGTCCGATAATACTGACCAAAGAGCAGACCTTCATCAGGCTGCCATGCCAAATGTTGCAAAAAATACCGTAAATAACGCTCACTATGCTCCGCACTCAGCACCAAACCATAGTCCTGCGCAATGCCGTCATAAGGCAGTACGTTGTCACAACGCTCAGGTGCAAACAATTCTAGATTCATGGTCATTCCTATGCTGAATAGCTTATTGTTTAATCTAAAACAAGGATCAGGACTGCTCACAAAATGACACAGCTTTTTGGCTTGTGAGTCGTGAAGTTCATCCTTAGACTTAAAATCATCGTTCTTATAACAATAATAGCTTATGAATTTATGGCATTTATTTCAAAAATTGCGTCCCTTCGTTCGACCTTATCAGCTCTTGGTGATTGCTACCTTAGTTTTAACGCTCATCGGCTCATTAACAGCTCAAGTCAATGCACTAACTTTACAATACGCTGTTGACCGTATTAACGCCTTAATTGAGGCAGGACAAGGTCTGTCTGCAGGCTGGCACATTTTAATCACCATTTCAGCCATTTTGCTGGGTAAAGAAATCATCAATGCCTTTGTGCAGTTTGGACAGAAGTTTTATGGTGAAAAACTACGCATTTTTGTGTCACAAGATTTGGCACAGGGCATTATTGAGAAATTTTTGCGTTATCGACTGGCCTTTTTTAATCAGGACAACAACCAAGCAGGTAAATTACAAACACGTATAGATCGTGGCATTGGTTCGCTCACCCGCTTAGTGCAAATTTTCTTTATTGATATTTTGCCACTCTTTACCAGTGCAATTGTGGCTTTGGGCTTAATGTATTATGCCAATTTTTATGTGGGCTTGGTCGCGACACTCATTGTGCCTATTTATTTTTGGCTGACCTATCAGCAGGCACAAAAACTAGGAAGCTGGCGACGTAATTTACGTGATGGACGTGAGAAAAAAAGCCAAGGGATTCTCAGCATCATCAACTCAATTACCGTGATTAAATCATTTAACAGAGAAAGCATCGAAGCAGAAAAACAACTCACCCTGCAGAAAAAACTGACCCACAATCAAATGCAGACCCGCCAAACCAGTTTTTTATTTGATGGTTTAAAAAGCTTTATTGAACAAATTGGCGTGGTGCTGATTATTATTTTAACTGCTTATTTTGTGTTAGATAGACAAATGAGCATCGGCATGATCATGTATCACGTGTTGCTGTTTGGCAATGTTTCTGCCCCAATTCGCTCATTACATCGTATTTATGATGAAGTCAATGATGCAATGATCTATTCAGAAAGCTTCTTTCAAATTTTGGAAGCCGAGCATGAAATTGAGCCAAGTGGTACGCTTAAACCAGTTATTCGAGGGCAGTTTGATCTGCAACAGGTAAACTTTTTTTATCCGAATGGACATCATGCACTCAAAGACATTCAAATGCAGATTCAGCCCAATAAAATTACCGCATTGGTGGGATTGTCGGGAGCAGGAAAATCTACCCTGATCAGTTTATTAGATAAATTCTATGAACCACAACAGGGAACAATTCAGCTCGATGGGATTGATATTAACCACATCGACACTCAATATTTGCGTGACCATATCGGCTTGGTTTTGCAAAAAAATCATATTTTCCAAGGCTCTATTTTTGAAAATATTCGTTATGGCAAAACTGATGCAAGCTTGGAAGATGTGATTCTGGCAGCCCAAAAAGCCTCTATTCACGAACAAATTTTGCAATTGCCTCAGGCTTATGACGCAGATGCCCTCATGCTTTCAGGCGGTCAACAACAACGGATTGCCCTTGCACGTATGTTCCTGAAAAATCCACCTATTATTTTTTTAGATGAACCGACTGCTAGTCTGGATGCCATTGCAACCGAACAAATCAAACAAAGCCTCGATGAAATTAAACAAGGGCGTACGGTCATCATCATTTCACATAGCTTATCGCAAATTATTGATGCCGATTACACCTATGTCATGAAAGATGGCAGGATTGCGGAACATGGCGAACATGATGCGCTTTATCATCAAAATGGGGTTTATAAAGAAATTTTTGATGCGATGGCAAAAAGTTTAAATATTGAAAAAATTGCCAAAACTTATGAGGATGATGCCGAGGAAGAAACCCATAGTTAATCAAAAAGTGCTTCAATCAGAAGCACTTTTTAATGAAGAATCACGATATTTAAGGTTGTTTCAAATATGGCCATGCCGCTTTTAAATAAATAAACATCGACCAAAGCGTTAGAATTACAGCAGTATAGAGCAACAAATAAGCCACCATTTCCAATGGTTGCCAGTTCAATAAGAACACTGAAATCGCAATCATTTGGAATGCTGTTTTATATTTCCCCACTGTAGACACCGCCACACTGGTACGTGCGCCGAGTTCAGCCATCCACTCTCGTAAGGCAGATACGGTAATTTCACGGGAAATAATTACAATCGCGGCAAAAGCCATAGAAATAGTCGGTTGCCATTGCACTAAAACAATCAATGCCGCAGCGACCATAAGTTTATCGGCCACAGGGTCTAAAAAGCGCCCAAATGCAGAGGTCTGATTCAAAGTACGTGCCAAATAGCCATCAAACCAGTCGGTCACAGCAGCAATCACAAAAATAGACGTCAAAATAATATGACGCGTCATGCCACCATCATAACCATTTACGCCCATTGCAGGCGGCCAATACGCCACCAACAAAAAAACAGGAATCAAGGCGATTCGAGCCAAAGTTAATATATTTGGAATGTTCAGGATACGACCTGTTGTCATAGACACCGCCAATGTTTCCCCTCTTTACGCTGCATATTCACAAGTTTTTTGAGGATTTGTCATCGTGAATAGGCTTCACTTTATACGAAATGCTAGTAGGTGTCACTAGGCAAACACGGTGATGGTCTGTCGGGCAATCGCTATTAGCCGATCCTGATCATCCCATAAGTGCGCATATTCTGTGGCATAACCACCGCTAGCATGATCGGTAAAAACTTTATATTTCATCCAATCTTGCAGCTGATTTTGCAAAGGATTGACATAGGTCACATGCCAAGTCAGTGAACTGGCAGGAGCGAGCTGCTCAAACATCGGCAGTACTCCAGGCGGCCACATATCAAAAGCCACCATCAAATCGGCAATGGTCATGGCACGATTCGTATGCTGTTTTGGGTTAAAACGCATCCAGCCTGCAAAATCAGGTTTATGACTAGCAGTAAACGGATATTGTCCTTCAGACCAAACCAAATCCATCTGCTGAAAACATTCAGGTGCTAAAGGATGATGCTGTGTAACAGGCAATTCCGTTGCAGGTGGAAAATTGGGCGCAGTACGTTCTTGTTGCACCACAATGCTGGAGTCACGTGCCGCACCAAAACTAGCAATTAAAATGCTTTGTACTGCATCATCCTGCCATAAACGAACTTCGACACTGGTCACAGATTTGCCTTCACGCAGAATTTCCGCCGTGAGCCGTGCCCGACCTTGTTGCACAGGTCCGACAAACGTGACACTGCTGCTTAGCAAGCGCTTTTTCGGATCGGCAATACAAAGCTGGGCTTTTTGCATCATCAAACCTGCCACCAATCCACCATAAATAGTGCGCCCCTGTAACCACCCAAGCGGGATGTCTATCCATTCTTGCTCGGCAATGGCTTGATAGGTCTGTAGCAACGACATAGCTTTTCCTTAAACAATGTTGTGGTTGATATTACAGGGTTTCGATCTGATGTGAATGTTCAATGACGACAGAGTCAATGCACTTTTTTGCTATTTACCTTTGTAGAAAATACTGCTTTTTATGCAGTAAATAGGGTCTGTTGACAATTCGTCTATGTTTGCGACGTGAGAGATATATCTCGCAAGATTTTTAGCTAATATAAGGCATGAGGCAGGAAATTTAGTCATTCATGCAGCACTTTATAAATCGTACGCGCCATTACTTCACCCAGTCCGGGTACTAAAGTCAACTCTTTTTCAGAAGCTTTCAGGACACCTTGTATGCCACCAAAATGGGTGAGTAAATCACGACGACGTTTTGGCCCTAAGCCCGGAATCACTTCAAGTATTGATGAGCCACGTTTTTTATCGCGCTTGGCACGGTGCTTGGTAATTGCAAATCGGTGTGCTTCATCACGTACCTGCTGAATCAAATGCAGCGCCTTATGATCTTCAGGCAGCTGAATTTTGCTGCCATCGGTAAAATGTAGCGTTTCTAGACCAGGTTTGCGTCCTTCGCCTTTGGACACCCCAATCATAAAGGCATCCAATCCTAACTCCTGCATGACCTCCATCGCCATATTCAACTGCCCTTTACCGCCATCAATCAGCAATAAATCGGGCAGCATGGCTTTTTTATAACGGCGCGTTAAAGCTTGGCGCATGGCAGCATAGTCATCTCCAGCCTGAATATCCTGAATTGAAAATTGTCGATAATCACGTTTGCGAATACCACCACTGTCAAATACCACGCAAGATGCCACAGTGTCTTCGCCCATAGTGTGCGAAATATCAAAACATTCAATCCGATCAATCGGGCGTCCAACCACTTGCTCTAACTGATGAAAACGCTCATTTAATTCAAAGTGATTGGCGAGTTTACCTTTAATGGCATGCTGCACATTCATTTGTGCCAATTCTTGCCACTCGGCACGGGTTTCACGCACTTTATGTTTAATTTGAATTTTTTTATCGAAGTGTTGCTGTAAGGCTTGTTCCAACTCTTTGCAATCTGCCACTTCCACATTAACAATCAATTCCGCTGGAATTTCATCGGCCACCTGAAAGTAAAAGTTGGCAATAAAATCGGCCAACATTTGCCCCAAATCATCGCCCAACATATCAGGAAAATAGCTTTTACCGCCCAGCATTTTGCCATTGCGCACATGCATAATTTGCACACAGGTCACACCTGCCTGATAAGCAATTGCGATAATATCGGCTTCGCCTTTGAGTTTATAAATGGCTTGCTGTGCCTGCACATCACGCAACAAAGCCATACGGTCACGGTAAAAGACTGCTTTTTCAAATTCCAACGCTTCGGCTGCAGCTTCCATTTTGGCAATCAATTGCTGATTCAGTTCTTTACTATCGCCCTGTAAAAATCGAATCGAATTATTAACATCTTCTTTATATTCTTCGGGCGAAATCAATCCTACACACGGTGCCGAACAGCGTTTGATCTGATATTGCAAACACGGACGCTGCCGTTGAGCAAAATAACTGTTTTCACACTGCCGCACATTAAACAGTTTTTGTAACACCACCAAAGTATCACGGGCATTGTACGCACTCGGATAAGGCCCAAAAAACTTGCCTATCTGATGCTTGCCTTTGCCGCGTCCACTGGCAATACGCGGATAAGGCTGATCTGCCGACACAAAAATATAAACATAGGACTTATCATCGCGCAGCATAATATTGTACGGTGGACGATGCAGCTTAATCAGATTTTGTTCAAGCAATAACGCTTCAGTTTCGGAACGCACCACCAAAGTTTCAATATCATAAATACGTGCAACCAAAGCTTGAGTTTTCGGGTGCTCAATGGTCTTAATAAAATAACTCGACACACGATTTTTTAAGTTTTTGGCTTTGCCCACATACAACAATTCTCCGTCTTTACCCAACATACGGTACACCCCAGGCAACTGGGTCATGTTTGCCAAAATTTTCTCAATATGCTCACGTGCGTTTGGGTTCACGAGTCATCCTATAATCGCTGCATTGTCTACATGATGTGATGCTTCACCTGACTTTTTCAAGCTTTATCCTGTAGCCGATTGCAGGATCTATCCACAAAAACAATCAGCCCAGTGCTAAAAGCGATTAGTTCACAACACAAGGTTTGCTATGCTCAGGCATCTTGTCAGCAAAACAAAGGTGCAGGATGACGACCACGCAACACGGCCTACATATCATTCAACCCGCGACCTCCAAACCCACCCGTCCTAATCTACACAACTCTGAAAAAGATCGCCTGATTGGTCAACCACGCTTTCATTTTGAACCTGCACACGTCATGCAGTTGTTGCGTCAGCGGATTATCGGACAAGATGCTGCACTGAATGAAATTGAAAAAATGCTGTATGTGGTCAAGGCCGATTTTTCCAGTACAGAACGACCACTTTCTGTGACCTTAATGCTTGGCCCAACAGGTGTGGGAAAAACCGAGACAGTACGCCTGATTGCCGAAGCCATTTACGGCCACCCCGACGCTTTCTGCCGTATTGATATGAATACCTTGGCGCAGGAACATTATGCTGCAGCACTGACAGGTGCACCACCGGGTTATGTCGGCTCCAAAGAAGGACACAGTTTATTTGACGAAACGGCCATTGCAGGCTCACATACCCGTCCAGGCATTATGCTGTTTGATGAGCTGGAAAAAGCGTCAACTGAAGTGCTCCGTGGCTTAATGAATGTATTGGATACAGGCAAACTGACCCTGACCGCAGGTACCAAAACCATCGACTTTCGCAATTGCATGATTTTTATGACCAGCAATGTGGGGGCACAGGCGGCACAGCAATACTTGGATAAACTAAATTTGTTGCCGCAAAAATTACAGCAACTGTGCCTAACACGCATGCCGACTCAACGGATCATTGAAAAAGTCATGCAACGCAGATTTGACCCTGAATTTTTAAATCGGATTGACCGCAGCTTGCATTATCAGCCCGTATCTGCCGATGCTTTACCTCAACTGGTTGAAATTGAATTGGAAAAACTAAACCGTCGCCTGCAACATCAGCAGCGCCAAGTTCAGCTGACAGCTGCAGCCAAAGCATATTTTTATCAAGGGCATGATATTCGTTACGGTGCTCGGCATTTGGGGCGCAAAATCCGTACCGAGCTAGAACCTATTTTAGCGCTGTATTTTTTAAGCCATCCTGAACGGACAAAGCTGTGTCTGGATTGCAGCGCAGGCGCATTACACATTCAAATAGATTGATCTTTGGTTGAGGATGATTAATGCTCATCCTCAATGCTTTGACACTTATATGCAGTGATGTATATGGGGTGATGCTTTCAAATTCTGCAAATTAGTCAGTAATTTCTATTCCCAATGCCTGACTAAACTTGGCTTGATCTTTAGGCGAAACCAACACAAATTTTGACTGCCCTGCTTGCACATAATCAATTTTTAAACGTTTTAAAGATAAGGCGGGTGATGCCACAGAATTATTGGTTTTAGATATTTTCTGAATATTGGCACGTGGAATATCCCACTTTAAAAACATACAGCGAATCTGCAAGCGTTCTGCATCGACCTTATAGCGAGTATTAAAAATAGGCCACCACAACACAAAAATTGTGATGATATATACCCCCGTATGTACTGGAAATGCAGGCATCGTGCCTTTGGCATACATGGTCAGCAATAATTGAATTAATAAGCCTGACATACAAATCACAAAGGCCAAGACCCACCAATCTTTTTTAGAACGAAACGTTTGCATAAATTTTCCCCTAAGTTGCTTCATTCTATACATAAAAGCAGCGTGAAATTGAAGCTTGACGCTAAAATTATGGAAAAATGCCATAAAAAAACGCCCCGAAAGGCGTTGTGATGATTTAAAACAGATAAGGACGAATAAAAATTAGGAAGAAAATACCTAACATCAAAAACCATTTTAGAAAGTAATACAAACGGCTATTTCTGGCCTTTAAAGCTTTGGCTTTTAAACGCACTTGGTAAACATAACCAAAGACTTTATTTAAGCCGCCCGTTTGGTCACCGGCTTCATTTGGAGAACTGGTTGCAGTCATGACATTCTTACCAAACCAGTGATTAAACTTTTGCATTAACCGTGATTTTAACGGGCGCTCGACATCCGCAAAGAAAATAATACGGTTTTGATCAGTGCCATTTTCGGCATAGTGAATATAGGTTTCATCGAACACCACACTTTCACCATCACGCCATGAATAGCGCTCACCATCGACATCAATAAAACAACGGTCATCATTGGGTGTCATTAATCCCAAGTGGTAACGCAATGAACCCGCATAAGGATCACGGTGACGCACCAAGCGACTGTCGGGTGCAAGCTCGGTAAACATGGCTGCCTTAATACTAGGTAAAGTTTTTAATAATGCTGTGGTTTTTGGGCATAATTCTGCGGCAGATGGATGTGCCGAGTCATACCATTTTAAATAAAAACGCTTCCAGCCTGTTTTGAAAAAGGAGTTAAACCCCAAATCATCGTAGCTACTTGAAGCTTTAATACCGCCCTGTTCATATAAAGCTTTCGCTTCATCACGAATCATTTCCCAATTGTCATCCAAAACCTTTAAATCTTGAAAATACTGGGTATCGATATAAGGTTGATTCGGCACTTTAGAAAATAAGTACATTAAATAGTTAATCGGTGCGAGAATGGTAGAATGGTCAAAAAACTGACGATAAAAACTATGACGCACCTTGCCGCGCTGTTGAATATACAACGCTGAAGCGATAAAAATCGCCAAAATAATCCACTTCAACATAGAACAAACCAACTACTGAAAACAGCAGAAATTTAAAAAGTCGCATATTCTACTCAATTTCAGCGCATGAGGTCATCGCAGAAAATAGAACACAGCATTGCAAGTCGCTCTCCATACCCACCCTGCTTCACGCTTTAAAACGCCACCAGCCAAACAAAGGATTGACTTTTCTGCCAAAAATAACCCACTGAAGGCTCTACTTTTCAAGCTCTTCCACGTCGTAAAAGTATTACAACACGACTAAAAATAAAATAGAAAACAATCACTTTCATCTTGTTTTAAAAAAAGAATTTTAAAATCGGGCCAAAAAGCAATTCCACGCTGTGAGAAAAATCATGACCCTTGCGTCACGGCTTGATACAACTTGCTATATTTTTTTTAGATATAGTTATCGTAAGATTACCGAGGCATATATGTGTGCAGAACTATCGCACACGCTTCATAACATCAACTTAGAAGTCCTCCAAAATAAAGGAGATCAGGCATGATCCACGCTGGCAATGCCATTACCGTCCAAATGCTTTCGGACGGAATTGCAGAATTCCGCTTTGACTTACAAGGTGAGTCGGTCAACAAATTTAACCGTGCAACGATTGAAGACTTTAAAGCTGCGATTGAGGCTGTTAAAGCAAACAATGAAGTGAAAGGTTTAATCGTCACTTCTGCGAAATCAACCTTTATCGTGGGTGCAGACATCACCGAATTTGGCGCAAACTTCGCTCAAGGTGAACAAGCCATTGTGGATTGGGCATTGCCTGTTCACGACATCTTCAATGCTTTTGAAGATTTAGACATTCCTAAAGTTGCTGCAATCAATGGTATGGCATTGGGCGGTGGCTTTGAAATGTGTTTGGTATGTGACTACCGTGTGATGTCAGATCAGGCACAGGTGGGCTTACCAGAAATCAAACTGGGTATTTTCCCAGGCTTTGGTGGTACGGTTCGTTTAAGCCGCGTTATTGGTATCGACAATGCGGTTGAATGGATGGCAATGGCCAACCCTAAACGTCCTGATGCTGCACTCAAAGATGGCGCTGTAGATGCCGTAGTTGCTGCAGACAAATTGCAAGATGCTGCGCTGGACTTGGTTAAACAAGCCATTGCAGGCCGTTTGGACTGGAAAGCAAAACGTCAGGAAAAGTTAGACCCTGTTAAATTGAACCCACTTGAACAAATGATGGCGTTCAACACAGCAAAAGGTGCGGTACTAGCAAAAGCAAACCCTGCACAATACCCTGCGCCAAAACTCATGCTTGATTCTTTACAAGCAGGTGCAAGCTTGTCACGTAATGAAGCACTTCAAGCTGAAGCGGCTGGTTTTGCAAAAGCTGCAGTAACGCCACAAGCAGGTGCGTTGATTGGTTTATTCATCAATGACCAAGTGGTGAAGAAAACTTCTAAGAAATATGAAAAAGGTGCACACCCTGTCAACCAAGCGGCTGTTCTAGGCGCAGGTATCATGGGTGGTGGTATTGCTTACCAAGCGGCAAGCAAAGGCACACCAATCATCATGAAAGACATTGGTAATCCGCAACTTGCTTTGGGTATGAAAGAAGCCAATGGCTTATTGACCAAACAAGTTGAACGTAAAAAGTTAACCCCTGCAAAAATGGGTGAAACTTTGGCACGCATCCGTCCAACTTTAAGCTACGACGAGTTTAAAGAAGTGGATATCGTGATTGAAGCTGTGACGGAAAATCCAAAAATCAAAGGCATTGTACTGAAAGAAACTGAATCTAAAGTACGTGAAAACACGATTATTGCATCGAATACATCGACCATTTCAATCACGCGTTTGGCTGAAAACCTAGAGCGTCCTGAAAACTTCGTCGGTATGCACTTCTTTAACCCAGTGCACATGATGCCATTGGTTGAAGTAATCCGTGGTGAAAAAACTTCTGCTGAAGCGATTGCTACCACTGTTGTTCTTGCTCAAAAAATGGGTAAAACACCAATTGTTGTAAACGACTGCCCAGGCTTCTTGGTGAACCGCGTATTGTTCCCTTACTTCGGTGCATTCGACTTATTACTTAAAGATGGCGCAGACTTCCAACAAGTCGACAAAGTCATGGAAAAATTCGGCTGGCCAATGGGCCCTGCATACTTAATGGACGTGGTCGGTATTGACACGGGCGTTCACGGTGCAGAAGTTATGGCAGAAGGTTTCCCTGACCGCATGAAGCCTGACTACAAAGGCTCTATCCAAGTCATGTACGAAAACAAACGTCTTGGTCAAAAGAATGACGTTGGTTTCTACAAATATGAATTGGATCGCAAAGGCAAAAAAGCCAAAGTGGTTGATCCAACTGCATACGAGCTTGTGGCATCTGTTGCAACTGCTGAAAAACGTGAATTTGATGCACAAGAAATCATTGACCGTATGATGCTGGCTTTCTGTAACGAAACTGTTCGTTGCTTAGAAGACAACATTGTAGCGACACCATCTGAAGCAGATATGGCGATGATTATGGGTGTAGGTTTCCCTCCATTCCGCGGTGGTCCATGCCGTTACATCGACCAAACAGGTGTTGCTGAATACGTTGCGCTTTGCGACAAATATGCACACTTAGGAAAAGCTTATGAAGCGCCACAAATGTTGCGTGACATGGCTGCTAACAACAAAAAATTCTACGGTTAAGGAGCAACGTGAATGGCTACTTTAAATCCACGTGACGTTGTCATCGTTGATGGCGTACGTTCAGCAATGGGTAAAACCAAAAACGGTATGTTCCGCAATGTACGTGCTGACAGTCTATCGGCTGAATTGGTTCGTGCTTTAGTTGCTCGTAACCAGTTTGATGTTAACGAAGTTGAAGATGTGATCTGGGGCTGTGTTAACCAAACCCTAGAACAAGGTATGAACATTGGTCGTAATATTGCGTTATTGGCTGATCTTCCAAAAACAGTAGCGGGTCAAACTGTAAACCGTCTGTGTGGTTCTTCAATGCAAGCGATCCACACCGCTGCGGCACAAATTGCAACCAATCAAGGTGATATTTTCATCATTGGTGGTGTAGAGCACATGGGCCATGTGGGCATGATGCACGGTATCGACATCAACCCTGCTGCATCGAAGCACTATGCCAAAGCCTCAAACATGATGGGCTTAACTGCTGAAATGTTGGGTCGCATGAACGGTATTTCTCGTGAAGAGCAAGATGCCTTTGGTGTGGAATCACACCGTCGTGCATGGGCTGCAACGCAAGAAGGTCGTTTTAAAAACGAAATCATTGGCATTGAAGGCCATGACGCAAACGGCTTTAAACAGCTTTGCGACATCGACGAAGTGATTCGTCCAGATGCTAACCTTGAAGCATTCCAAGCTTTACGTCCTGTATTTGATCCGAAAGGCGGTACCGTAACTGCGGCGACATCTTCAGCATTGTCTGATGGTGCTTCTGCTATGTTGCTTATGTCTGCTGAACGTGCACAAGCATTAGGTTTGAAACCACGTGCGGTGATTCGCTCTATGGCCGTTGCAGGCTGTGATGCAGCAATCATGGGTTATGGCCCAGTACCTGCAACGCAAAAAGCACTTAAACGTGCGGGCTTGTCAATTGCCGACATTCAAACTTTTGAATTAAACGAAGCATTTGCTGCACAAGGTCTATCTGTTCTAAAAGGCTTAGGCATTTATGATCAGCAAGATCGTGTGAACTTGAACGGTGGTGCAATTGCACTCGGTCACCCATTGGGTTGTTCAGGTGCGCGTATCACCACCACGTTGTTGAACGTGATGGAACAACAAGACACGCAAATTGGTCTTGCGACCATGTGTATCGGTCTTGGTCAAGGTATCGCGACAATTATTGAGCGTGTGTAAAAAGTCTTCGTAATAAAAAAATCCTCGCATCATGCGGGGATTTTTTATTTTGTTGTTTTGAGCTGTTCTAATTTTTAAATTTTATTCTTTTGCATTGTTATCTTGAAGACTAGATGGCTGATCAGTTGTGATTTACCTGCACGGCTTAAACCAACAACTCCCCCATCAACCATGTCATATAGCGTTCTTTATCCATAAAGTCTGGGGCGCTGCCTGTATCCAAGCAATAATATTGTTGATTAAATTCAATCACAATTTGTTCAGTCTGATGCCAATCTTCAACCAAACGAAAGTGCTGATTAAAGAAGTAACGGTTCTTGCCCCAATTATTTAAATTTTCGAGTTTCGGGTAGTTTTTATTTTCTAAGAATTGCAAATACAGTTGTTGAATATCATCAAAGACTTGAATGCTGTTCATATTGGACCTGCCTAGCTGAGCAATTAAATCAACAGGCACAGTTTAGGCAAGAGATTTGAACGGCAGATGACATTCTTTTGACAATTTGATGTAAGGATTTGCCAGACCTTACAACTTGCTTTCCAGTGCCCGCTGATGCTGCTGAGTGATCTCTTGCATTTGCGTATTGAGCTGCACCATCTCTTGATATACCGCATTAAATTCTTTCAAGGCTGCATCTTCATAGAACATGAAGGTATTGTTTTTGAGCTCCCATTTATTGTTTTTTAAAATTGCAAACAACACATACGCCTTACCCAAATTTTTCTTTTCCAATTCAAATAATGCGTGTCCTTGGTCATTATGGCGGCTTTCTAGCAAAGATTCTGCTAAATGACGGCGCAAATTATGATTGATTTCAAGATTCTCAATCTGCTCCAAAGCCATCGCTTCATGCTGTTCTAAATGTTCCTGATACAGCTCTACCATGGCACGTACTTGCACCAACATGGCTTCGGTATCAGCATAGTCTTGTTTTTTATCTGCAGCAAGTCGTTGAGGATCTAAAAACTGATCCCAATTCAAGGCTTTTAATTCACGTAAATAGCTATTGCGCGCTTCGGCACTTTGCACCATGTGACTCAAGACAAAACTCGCCATAATTTGATAGTCGCCATCTAAACGATTATCTTTTAAGTCAATTTGAATCGGCTTAGACCAATCCTGTGCCTGTACAAAAATTTGTTCGGCTTTTTCATAAATCACATTTTGATAAGCATGCAATTGAGTGACTTGTTTTTGCTGCTGTTGATATTGATAAAACATCCCGCCAAAAATCAGCAGCGTTGCACATCCTATAATTAGCACTATACGTCGCATGCGTGCCCTCTTATTTTTTAGTATTTGCAATATCTTAGCGTGAAGCCTGTCACATTTGTATAGCATTTTATGCTTATTTTCTAATGCAGCCATTAGAATATAGTGAAATAAATCAATTCATTTATGCCTTTATATGATTCTGTATCCATGACGCTATTTGACCAGATGCTCAAAAATAAGTTTAGCATCGCTTTATGCTTTAAATTTTATGTAACATCCCCATCTTAGTAAAAAACAGAATTTGAGATTGTTCATGCGCGTTGATATTTGGTCAGATATTGTTTGCCCGTTTTGCTATATCGGCAAAAAACGTTTAGAGGCTGCTGCTGAAGAAGCAGGTGTAGAATTAGAAGTGCATTGGCACAGTTTTGAACTCGATCCAGATGCGCCACCGCGTCAGGAAGTGTCCAATTCAGAGCGTTTGGCACAAAAATATGGGCGCAGCCTTGCCGAAGTAGAAGACATGCAGCGTAATATTGCCGAAATGGCAAAAGCTGAAGGCATTGACTTTCAATGGGAAAATGCCAATTCAGGCAATACCTTTAATGCCCATCGTTTGGTGCATTTGGCGCAAAGTAAAGGCTTGGGCAGCGAAGCCAAAGAAGCTTTTTTCTATAGCTATATGACTCAAGGTTTGGCAATTGGCGAGCGTGAAACACTAGAAGATGTTGCATCACGTATTGGGCTGAACCCTGTAGAAGTGGATGATGTTTTGGATTCTGACGAATATGCCGACTTTGTAAAATTTGACCAAGAAGTTGCACGTGAACAATTAAACGTCACTGGCGTACCGTTCTTCGTATTTGATCAGCGTATTGCTTTAGCAGGTGCGCAGCCACGCGAAGTTTTTGTGCAAGTTCTGCAAAAAGCCCTTGAAACAGCAAGCGAGCTAGAGCTTGAAGATGCAGCAAGCTGCGATGCAGAACAATGCGATGTATCTGAACCTAAAGCTTAAGATTGAAATACAGACAAGGCTGAATAGTGTTCTTCCGGCTGATTAGACGCACAAAAAAATCCCATTACGGGATTTTTTTGTGCTTTTAAAATGGGTCAAAGTTCCAGCTTTGCCCCGCAACCATGCTTCGGTTAGTTGTCATCTTACTATGCTTCGTTAATGAAGCGAGGTGTTATTCAACCAAGAAGCTGATTTTTAAATTGACCCGATACTCCGTGATTTGATTGTCTTTAACCACCACTTTTTGTTCGTTAATCCACGCCCCTTGGACATTTTTAATTGTTTCTGTCACTTTAGCAATTCCAGTCTGAATCGCGTCTTCAAAACTTTTTGTACTGCTTGAATTAACTTCAACTACTTTTGCAATTGCCATGATTTTCTCACTGTCCTTTATCGTTATTGGAATTCCATCATAGATTAAAAAAACCGCATTTTTAGACTGTTTAACCAATCACAGCCAAAACATTACATGATTTCACACTGTCAAAAACTGTCACCATTCACCCGCATTTCAGACTTATCTAAATACAAATTTTGCAGACATCTCAACCATTTAAGCCTACAAAAAAACTAGAGCTAAAACTCTAATATATTGTTTTATATTGCTATTTTTAAAATAATTGCCGAAATGATCATTTTGTAAATTTTAAACTTTGTTATGATTCATGTGAATTTTTTATTTCGTTTGATCTCCCTACGATGTCTATTCTTCTGCCTAGACATTAACACTTTGGATGGATATTCCCATGAATATGTTTAAATCTGTTTTGATGGTTTCACTTTTAGCAATTGCTGCAAATGTATCTGCTCAAATTGTGCATGTACCTGATTTTCCAACTCAAAAAGTGAATACAGAATCGGCTGCATCTGAAGCTGTTGTAAATGAACCAACTTCGCAAAAGGCAGCTTAAGTTACGCGTTTTATCCACTAATTTTAGCTGTATTAATCTCTCCCATTTCTCTCCCCAAACAGCAGTCTAAAGCAGGCTGCTGTTTGTTTTTCTAATGCTAAATTTGCTTTAAATCGTCCATGCAACATCTAAAAACTGTGTTCTACCCAATTGCTAATACTTTTTTGGCACTGCGATTTAAATTTTTTTGATTATTTTTCATATAAAAAGCGCATTTTTTGTCAATAATGTCTAAAAAAGCACAAAAGCTGACAATTTTTAGCATGTATTTTTTAATTAAATCCATATAATTAAAGTGATTTTTTTCATTGCTATAGCAGATGCCTATGCAACAACTTCAAGCACTTATACAAAGAAAAATTCCACCTCAAGCGATTGAGGTCAGCCATTTAATCGAATTAGCCAAACGCTATCCTCAACCACAATCGGCAGAATATAAATTGATTGAATTGGCTCTGAATATTGTCTTGGCAGATTATTTGGAAAAAGCACAACAACATATTTAAGTATGCATCAATGAATACACTAGAAAAATCACTGTTGATTAAAGAATTACACGACTTGATTGATGCTTTAACGCATAAAAGACTCAGTCTGTATGAAACAGCCAAAGCCAAAGCACGCATTAAAGAAATTTTTATGCTGTGCGATAAACCGATTTTTCAAAAACAGTTGCTCACATTTAAAGCCTCACAAAATCCAATTCAAACTGCGGTAACTTTTGCAGAACAAAGTTTATATGCACAATCTTTTCGTGGCGTATTTACACAACTTGAAGCACTTGAAACAGTACTTTATCAACAGCCTGAAGCAGGTTGGGCGATTTTGTATCAACCGAGAGCAGGTTGGCAAATTTGGTTAATTCCTGCTGCTGACCGCACTGCTTTACTAAGTGAGTTTCAAGATTTAGAGCAGGTCTATCGCTGGATGTTGGAACAGCAGCAACAATATCACTGCCTTCAAACCGATGCAGAACTCAAGCAAGCTGCTGTGCTAGAAGCTGCTCAAACTCAGCCAGTCTTTGTCACTGCAGACTTGGAAGAAAATAAAGCTGTAGATTCGCCAATTCAATTTGACTTTATTAGAGACCACATCGCTACAGAAGAAGTTACCTCGTCTGATACTCAAGTTTTGGACGTGGCTAAAGATGAACTTACAATTGAACCGACAGCAGACCAAACGATCATTTCCAATGCAACATTGGATATAACTCAGCCTGATGCAACGACAATAGATACTGCCCAGATGACGGCTGGCACGCAAAAACCAAGCGTCAACCCAGCTTATAATCTATTGTTAAGCCAATATAGTTGCCCCATTTCTGCGCTCAATCTTAGCCAAAATGAGTCAGCACAGTTGTATCGGGTCTTTTTGCCTGAAGCGCCAGAAGTCACGCAATATGCCGATGTATTGGTGCATTTGTCTGATCCCGAAGAAGATCAGCAACAGGTGTTGGCGCGTGCGGTATATTTGGCAGAACAAACCAATACGCAAGGACGCTTTATTAAATATGTGGTACTGCTTGGCGCATTAGATCAAATGCAAGCGATTCGTTTGACTCAAAACTTTTGCCAACAGTTTGAACATGAAATTGCAGCAATACGTGAAATTTCTTGGGAAAAATTACAAGAACATTTATTTGATTTCGATCAGCTTTTTCAATGCTATAGTCATGATGCTCAAATCGTGTGGCAGCAAGAGCATTATTTTCCTTTCATTCCGATACAGCACATTCAAACTACTAAGTTTATTCAGTTTGAAGAAAGTGAAGCACAGAGTCATACCCCTTTGATTTTACTGAAAGAACGACAAAAAATTCGTGTGATTCATGGTCAAAAGCGCTTACAACTGTCCCGTACTGAACAAGCTATACCGCACATTTTATTAGATCGACAACAAGGTATTAGTTGGCAAATGATTCAAAAAGTCATCTCCCAATTACAGCAACCGATTGATGCTTTGCAGTTATGCCAAGCACTTCAAATGTATCAAGAAAAAGAGGTTTCTGCCTAAAAACTGCCGTTTATATTATGATTTTGTAGCCAAGTCTTGCTTTTATCTCATAGATTTTCAACACTAACAAAAATGGCTTAAAGATCAGTAAATAATGTCAAGAATAAAGCACACATCGCCTTTTATATTAAGCTGTCTCTTAAGTGGGGTCGCAGGCATCACTTTTGCACAAGAATCAACTCAAGCAGTGGATCAAGCCCATACGTCACTGCCACCTTATGAATTGCCTGTCGCTCCGCCAAGTGCAGTAGATAAAAGCAGTTTTTATTACACGATTCCACGTTGGATTGATGCTACACCGACGGTGTTACCCGAACAATCCAATGAACCCATTGTACCTGCCACCGCAGAAACGGAACATTTAACTTGGTTCGATCAACGTCAAAAAAATATTCGCAATTGGGCAGATAAAACAGCACATAAACTGGATAACTGGTTTGGTGAACCAAGTCCTGAACAGCCTGCCTCAGCCACTTTGCGGGTTTTGGTCGATAGCAGTTGGGATAAGTATAATGAATATGAAGTCAAACCTCGTATTCGCGGGAAAATCAAACTGCCTACGCTTGAAAATAAACTCAGTGTGGTCTTTGGTGATGACTCGCTCGATAACGAATTGCAAAATAACGTCGCCATTACCAACGAAAACCCAGCGCATGATGCAGACAAAACTGTAGACAGCAAACGTAGCCGTGAAGACAACAGTTCTCTGGCATTACGTTGGTCGAACTTTGCCGAGCGTCTACCTTTTGAAACAGATGTCGATTTAGGGGTACGTTCTGGCGATGATATTTATCTGCGTTTAAAAGCCTCTAAAGACTGGACTTTGGAAAATGATTTCTCTTTTCATGCCGAACAAATTTATCGTTATGGCATCGACAGTGAAAATTATCTCAGAACCAACTTGGAGCTCACGCACGCACGCCCCAATCAGGCTTTCTTGTCCAATCAATTTAGCCTGACCTATGCCGATGAACAAGATGATGATTTGGTTTGGGACAACTACACCTTTAGACAACATCAATTCTTTGCAGGCAACCGCTTTAACTATGGCATTTATACAGGCGGTTATTATCACGATGATGACTTACGTTTAAATCGTTGGGGGCCATTTGTCTCTTGGCGTCAACCATTTTTACGTGAATGGTTCTTTATTCAGGGCGATGTCAATTATTTAAATGATGATCGCGCAGATCGTAATCATTATCTCGGTGCTTTAGTGCGTTTAGAAGCCATTTTCTAAACAGGTAACATCTACAATCAAGCCAAATTAAAAAACCAAGTCTTGCGAACAGGACTTGGTTTTTTTGCAAGATGATCTTGCAAGATGACGATGCATTATTTGTACAACGCATCATCGATCATGTTCATGCGAAAGCAGACTTACTTTAACAGTAAGCTATTAATACGTTTCACATATTCCGCTGGGTCTTCAGGCAAGCCACCTTCAGCAATCACAGCTTGATCAAAAATCACATGCGCCAAATCATCAAATTGATTGGAGTCCTGTAATTTTTTCACCAAAGGATGCTCTGGGTTGATTTCCAAAATTGGCTTCATATCAGGTACAGCTTGCCCTGCATCCTTCAACATACGAATCAATTGTGGTGACAGTTCACCTTCACCTGTTACCAAACAAGCAGGGGAATCAACCAAACGTGTAGTCACACGCACTTCTTTGGTTTTACCGCTTAAAGATGCAGACAATTGCTCAACCACAGGTTTAAATTGTTCTGCAGCCGCGTCTAAAGCTTTCTTCTCTTCAGCATCTTGTAGATCGCCTAAATCAACCGCACCTTTAGATACGTTTTGCATTGGCGTGCCATCAAACTCCTGCACAAAGTTCATCGCCCACTCGTCTACGCGTTCTGCCATCAACAACACTTCAATGCCTTTTTTCTTAAACAACTCCAACTGTGGAGAATGCTTTGCTGCGTTCAGGTTATCTGCAGTAACGTAGTAAATCGCTTTCTGACCTTCTTTCATTCGCGCTTTATAGTCCGCCAATGAGGTACTGATGTCATCATTGCTTGAAGTGGCATAGCGTAATAATTTCAGGATACGCTCACGGTTACCAAAGTCTTCGCCTAAGCCTTCTTTTAAGACTGAACCAAATTCTTGATAAAATTGCTTAAATTTTTCTTGCTCTTTTTCATCTTCAGACTTGGCCAGATTGTCCAACATGGTCAACACACGACGGGTATTGCCTTCGCGGATGGTTTTCACATCACGGCTTTCTTGCAATAATTCACGGCTCACGTTCAACGGCAAATCGGCGCTATCCACCACACCTTGCACAAAGCGCAGATAATTAGGAATCAAGTTGTCTGCCTCATCCATAATAAATACGCGCTTCACATACAATTTAATTCCCGCTTTGGCTTCACGAGTAAAAATGTTGTGCGGTGCTTTACTTGGTACATACAACAACTGAGTGTATTCAGTGCTGCCTTCAACGCGGTTATGCGCCCATGCCAATGGTGCGTCAAAATCGTGACTGAGGTTTTTATAAAACTCGATGTACTGTTCTTCACTAATTTCGTTTTTATTGCGCGTCCACAACGCACTGGCCGAATTAATCGTTTCCCATTCATCAGTTTTCACATACTGACCTGCTTTCGGTGTTTCACCTTCAGCGGCTTCTTCTTGCTGCCACACTTCTTTCTGCATTTGAATTGGCAAACTGATGTGATCAGAGTATTTATTGATGATCTGCTTAACTTTGTAGCTTTCTAAATAATCCAGCGCATCTTCACGCAAGTGCAGAATAATATCGGTACCCCGTTCTGCTTTGTGAATTTGCTCGACATCAAACTCGCCAGTACCCGCACTGCTCCAACGCACGGCTTCATCTGCAGCCAATCCTGCACGGCGTGATTCCACAGTAATTTTATCTGCCACGATAAAACCTGAATAGAAACCCACACCAAATTGACCAATCAATTGCGCATCGGCTTTTTGATCGCCCGTCAATTTTGACATAAAGTCTTTGGTGCCCGATTTGGCAATGGTACCCAAATGCTCAATCGCATCCTGCTGACTTAAACCAATGCCATTGTCTGAAATGGTCAGGGTTTTCTTGTCTTGATCTAAGCGGATACGCACACGTAAATCTGGATCATTTTCATAATATTCAGGATGGTTGATGCCTTCAAAACGTAATTTGTCGCAGGCATCCGATGCGTTAGAAATCAGTTCACGCAAGAAAATTTCAGGGTTGGAATAAAGAGAATGGGTCACCAAATGTAATAACTGCGCCACTTCGGCTTGGAAACTGTGTTTTTGGCTGTGCTCGCTCATTCATCACTCCTTAAATTCATAAACATGGTTATTGTTGGATGTGTTAATGAATTGGAGTGATTGCCTAATTTTTCAAGCCTAAACCCAGAAAAATTTAAAAAGGTGCACGTTGATAGACCTGATTTAAATGATCCTCTAATTTCTGCTGACGCAAATTATACACTTGGGTTAAACAATCGACGGAAGCGCCACAACGATCACGCAACTCTAACCAGCGAAATTGTTCATCACGAATTTGTGAACGCGTCCCCATGGCGACCAAACGGCTGACGATACGATAGGTGGTTGCCATTTTCACATCGGCATCATTAACCGCACGATGTTCACAAATGGCATACTCCGTTTGTGTTTTGGCTTTCTCACAAGAAAAACTCGCCGCATGCCCCGCGACACTCAGCATTAAACCAACACCCACAAGCCAACCGTATTTTATCAACATGAATCAATTCCTTCTTTATCGTTCTTTACTTTATCTTTCAGACTGTAAATGAACATGGCACATGCACTCAATTTTTTCATTCGATTCATTTGTTATTTTTTGCAATAAAAAACCCCATCATAAAGATGGGGTTGCGCTGATTTTTATTATTATAAAGAGCTACGTTTTATGATTAGAATTTGTAGCTATAACCGATGGTATACACCATTGGGTCGATGTCTAAATCAAACTTAGCCGCCGTTGCACCTGCAGCCGTTTTAGCAGTTACTTCTGGACTCAATTGTGCATAACGTGCATCAAAGAACACACCCCAGTTTTTCGCATCAGCTGGCTGGAAGTTAAAACCAACTTGACCTGCAAAACCAAAGTCTTCTTTAACTTTTACATCCAAAGAAGCTAAAGCACCTGACGTTTTTTCATCCCAAGCAACAAATGCTGTACCACCCACCCCAATGTATGGGGTAAAACCAGTTGAGTTTTTAAAGTGATATTTTGCAGTTAGTGTTGGCGGTAAGTGCTTAATTTTTACAACATCATTACCATTTAGAGCTACATCATGACTAATTGGTGCAGCCAATAAAAGCTCTGTAGAGATATTGTCATTAAAGAAATATTCTACTGAAGGCGTAAATGCATATTCATGGTCAGCCTCAAAAGTACCAAGTGCAGGGTTTGTAACATTCGTATCAGCAGTTGGAGAAATAACAGAACCACCAACTTTAACTTGCCATTGACCAGCCATTGCAGAAGCAGACATACCCATTAATGCAATTAGAGCAACTTGCTTTAACATTTTAAAACCACCTTTAGAATAAAAATCTTAACGCTTAATTAATATTAAACATGACTGCTATTAATATGCAACACATATTAAACATATATTTTAAATTATTTTACAACTCATTCATTATTATATAAATTTACTTTAAATAGACCAAATTACTTGGTTTTAAAACCCTAGTTAATTAATAAAGTTTATATTATTATTTCCCGACTATATTACTCAATTTTATTTAAAATTAAATTAAAATATCTATTTAAAATACATCTTATATTTATTTAAAAATTAAACAAATTTATTTTAAATTGATTAATTCACTCAGAATTTTCTATTTTTAAATCATAGAAAATCAATAAAAATTATTAAAATTAAATAAAGAGAATTAAAATCATCTTCATTCTAATATTAGAAGTTAATTACAACGAAAATGAATCATTCTGTTTGAAGATTTTAAATCGTGTATTGAGATTCAATCGGCAGATGCAAGGATGAATTTGAGAAAGATTCTTCTTGTCGTTTTAGCACGATGCTGCAACGTGCCCAACCTATTCTGAACACGTGTGCTTACAAATTTTGGTGATGATTTACAGCACCATCGCTGCAATCCAGCCAAAAATAATCAGTGGAATATTAAAGTGAATAAAAGTCGGTACCACACTGTCTTTCATGTGGTCGTGCTGCCCATCCATATTTAAACCCGAAGTTGGCCCCAAGGTTGAATCCGATGCTGGAGAACCCGCATCTCCTAAGGCTGCTGCTGTACCAATAATCGCAATGGTTGCTGCAGGGCTAAAACCGAACTGCAAACATAAAGGCACATAAATAATCGCTAAAATAGGCACGGTAGAGAAAGATGAGCCAATCCCCAAGGTGATTAACAAACCAATCAATAACATTAAAAATGCAGCCAAAGCTTTGCTATTGCCAATCCATTCCACCGACGCTTCTACCAAAGCAGGCACTTGATTAGTCGCTTCAATCACTGAAGCGAAACCTTGTGCAGCAATCATAATAAAGCCGATGAGTGCCATCATACGCATACCTGTAATGATCACATCATCTGCTTCTTTCCATTTGAAAATTCCCGCACAGCTTAAAATGGCAACACCCACCAAACCTGCCAGAATCATCGAATCTGAATACAATTGCACCGCCAAGGTTGCAATAATCGCAAACACTGCCATCCACAAGGTAAATTTTGCAATCTGAGGCGCTTGTAGGGTTGGCGCGGCGGTATTTGCATTGAGCTCACTCGAAATGCTTTGGGTACGCTCTACCTGCACATCTTGATAATGTCGAGGCTTACGATAGCTCACAAACAACGCAAACAATAGACCAATAAACATCCCAAATACAGGAATAAACATAGCAGAAGGAATATCTTCATTTTGAATGGCAAAACCATACGGAGCACCAAAGGTGTTGATATTGTGCGCCAAAATATCATTCAGGAAGATTGCACCAAAACCGACAGGAACAAACATATAGGTGGCAACCAAACCAAAAGTCAGCAAACAAGCCACTGCACGACGGTCTAAGTTTAAATGATTGAAAACACTTAATAAAGGTGGAATCAATACAGGAATAAATGCAATGTGTACAGGGATTAAGTTCTGTGAAAATACCGCTGCCAAAGCCACAGTAAAATAAATCAGATATTTAACGCGGTTCTGTACCTTAGTATTACTGCTACCTGTTAAAGTGCGAATCAGTTTGTAGGCCAATAAGTCAGGCAAACCTGAACGTGCCAAAGCCAAAGCAAATGCACCTAAAATACCGTAAGCAAGGGCAATTTTAGCGCCACCACCTAAGCCATTATTAAACGCATCTAAAGTGCCTTGTAAGCCTAAACCAGCCAGTAAACCACCTGAAACTGCACCAATAACCAAGGCAAAAACCACAGGCACACGAGCCAACGACAATCCGAACATGATTGCAATGGCAGCAAGAATTGCGAACATAAGAGATGAAATTCAAAAAAGAAGCTATTTTATCAGAGATTATGAAGATTGGAGTTGACCAAACATTCAACTCCGACAAATGAATCTAAGTATGATCAAGCAAAAATCACTGATTTTCATGCTTATAAGCAAAGTCACGGATAGCTGTAGCAACAGCTTGTGGCTGACTAAGAATTGCCCAATGATTGGCAGCCAACTCTACACGTTGAAAATCATCTACCCAAAGCGACATTTCATCAATCAATTCAGCACCCACAAATTGATCATATTTCAAGACAATAGCTTGCACAGGACAAATTGCATAACGTTGACGCGGCTTTAATAAACGTGGGATAAAATTGGCACGATATAAATTGACGCCATAGCGCCCATCTTTGCGGATATTAGGATTGACCGGAATATCTTGATCGCGTTCTAAGCGCATCACTACCTGACGCCATTGTTCAGGTTGAAAGAACTGCCAAACTGTAGGCGCAAGTGCAGGAAGTTGAAAGGCAGCAATATACCAAGATTTACGCATTTGTTTGAAAAATTTAATTTTATTTTCAGAAAACTGCTTACGCATCCAGAACGCTGCATGATCCAAACATGGGCCTGAAATACTGCTGTACGATAAAATTCGTCCCTTTAATTCTGGATCCGTCACTGCTTCCCAAGACTGAATTGAACCCCAGTCATGAGCTGCCAAGTGAAATGCACGCTGCCCCAAAACGGCATTAGCAACAGTCATTAAATCTGCAGCCAATTGAGCCAAGCTATAGGCACGAATGGATTTAGGAATGGAGGATTGTCCCGCACCGCGCACATCATAACTCACCACATAAAAATCTTGCACCAACACGGCAATCACCCGTTCCCAGACTTCTTGGTTATCTGGATAGCCATGCACCAAAATCAGTGCAGGTGCTTTTTTTTCGCCCCAAGTTTTGACATAGAGCTGTTGTCGATCAGAGGTTTCAATCCATTGCGTTTGCGCTTGCATAAACATCCTGTTGGTTTTTATTGACACGATTGCTGTTGAGAATAACAAAATATGCCATAGGTTTGCTTAAATTTCATACTAATATAAAAGACAATCTGCTCTAGGCTCTATGAAATATCACATGAATCTCATCAAAAAATTACAGCAACTTCCTATCGTTTCCAAATACTTTTTAAATCGCTATCCACCCTATCGGGGTGCAGGCATTGAAATCGATCAAATCGATTTAGCCAACCACCATGTCCGTGTCAAAATGCCACTGACCCGCAAAAATCAAAACATTGTCGGGGTGCATTTTGGCGGCAGTCTCTATTCCATGGTCGATCCCTTTTATATGTTAATTCTGATGCATCACTTGGGTTCAACATATATTGTTTGGGATAAAGCGGCAACGATTCATTTCCTCGCCCCAGGACGCAGTACGGTGTATGCCGATATTCGCCTGAGTGCCGCTGAAGTCGAGGAAATCAAACAGATCGCAGAAGACTATGCTCCTCTGACACGTCAATATACGCTCAATATTATCGATGAATCAGGTGTACGAATTGCAGAAGTGCATAAAACGTTATATATCCGACGTAAAAAGCCCAAAGCCGTAGCAACGTAATTTTTAGCTCACATAAAAACGCAGAATCTAATGATTCTGCGTTGTTGGTAATATTATTTTAATCAAAAGACAAAAAGATCAATGTCACCGACAAACTTCTCTACTCTTTTTGAGCAGGTATGAATTAATTAACGTATTACTGTTGATACATCAGTGGATCATAAAAATTATAAACATTGATAGTATTTAAAATTAAAGGATCATTAAAATGAAAAAAAATCTTGTGCCAATCTTTTCCCTACTTTGTTTCTATTCATCGACATCCCTCCATGCTTTGGTGCCGAATACATTTACCAAAGTCCAGACTTTGAAAAATGTGGCTTATGGATCTCATCCTCAACAAGTGATGGATGTCTATTTCCCTGCCAAAGTACTCACAGATCAAACACCAGCCCCGCTCATGATGATGGTCCATGGCGGTGCTTGGAAAATGGGTGATAAAAATCATGCTGCTGTGGTCAAAAATAAGCTGAGTTACTGGACCAAGCAAAACTGGATTTTTGTGTCTATCAACTATAGATTAGTTCCAGATGTGACCGTACAGCAGCAAACTCAGGATATCGCCCAAGCGCTTATTTATATCCAAAATCAGGCACCGCATTGGCATGCTGACTCAAAACGCTTGGTGCTGATGGGACATTCTGCGGGCGCACACCTGGTCAGTCTATTAACCGTTCGCCCCCATTGGCTGGCACCCCAGCCACAGCCTTGGCGTGCTACAGTTGCTTTAGATAGCGCGGCTTATGATATAGAAAAGATAATGCAAACACGTCATGCACGTTTTTATGATCAAGCCTTTGGTGATCAACCTTCCAACTGGAAAGCCCTTTCTCCGATAGCTCAGCTACATCAAGCTTTACCTGCATTTCTCGCGGTGTGCTCAACCATCCGTGCAGATCAACCCTGTACTCAAGCTCGACAATTTATTCAACAAGCACAGAAATTCGGAACTCAAACCCAGTTATTGCCTGTCCGACTTTCACATGCTGAAATCAACAAGTCATTGGGACAAAATAATGCTTATACTCAAGCAGTCAATCAATTTATCCAAACGCATTAATTTTTCAGCTAGCGCATAAAAAACGCAGAATCATAAGACTCTGCGTTGGATGTACTGAAATATAAATACTTCAGTAGGATGGCATGGCTGTTCGTATTCAGATTAACGCTTTTGCTCGATGGCTGCACCAGCACCACCACCAACAGCACCACCGATTGCAGCGCCTGCATTACCACCTATCACTTCTTTACCTAAAATTGAACCAATCGCACCGCCAATTCCACTATAGGTTGCGTTACGGTTAGAACCATCTTGGGTTTTACTTCCAACTGCTGCACCTGCACCTGCGCCTGCTGCTGCACCAACACTACCACCTACGCTGTTACCCGCTGCGCCACCAACGGCACCGCCTAATGCTGCTGCACCAATACGTTGGTCATTTGAACTCATGCTCTCACAACCCGCCATTAACATGGTCGATACAGTTGCAACTGCCAATACACTCAATACTTTTTTCATGGTGATCACTCCCCCTCGGTCTATTCGCTCTCAGCTTAGTGCATATTGCGGTAACAACTTTGAAAAAACTGTTACCAAGCACAGCAAGATGAAGGTATTTCTGTAAAAGACTTAAGGCTGAATAGATGATTCAGCAACATCTTCTTCCAAAAGCACGACATCTCTTGTGGTTTGTCCATCTTCAGTAAACACAGCATGAGAAACTGTTTCTTTGCTTTCAGGCGTTTTGACCCGATCCAGTTTTAATGTGCGATGAATTGGCGCCTGCCCCTGCTTATATTCCATGCCTTCTGCATCAATCGTTTTCACTTCAGAAATGACTTTACCATCCTGCTTTAGGGTTTTATTCAACTCAATTTTTGAGGTTGGTACAATCACCCCACCTTTTTGAATCACAGGAATACCCAATTGTTTCTCTGAAAACTGTGCTTGATCATCATCAAAAACAACTTCCTTTGCCACAATATCTTTACCCTGATTGCTCACTTCAAAAATCGTGGCTTCTACATGGCGTATAGGCTTTTCACCTGTCACTGTACGAATCACTTCAGTTTTTAGAATAGGCACAATGGCTTTGTCTTTCACCACAATGCTGTTTGGCATTGGTGCAGCTGAAACAGACACACTCAGTAGCATTGCCGATAAACACAGTGTCAGTCCTCTAAATTGCATAAGCTATCCCCTTAGTTTTCTTGATATTTTTAAATTGTTCTTAATTCACTATATGCAATATTGCGGCTTTATTAAAGCAAAATATGCAACTAAAACGTTGGCAAAAAAAAGACGCCTCGAAAGGCGTCTTTAAATGATGCTTTAAAACGAATTAGAGATCGTTAAATTCATCGCTAAATGCTTGGCTTAATGCTTGATCTACATCAGAGAAATCATTCACTAATGCCAATTCAGCAGCTTCAGCTTCTTGACGACGACGCTCTAAGTGGTAAGCAAGACCCGTACCTGCTGGGATCAAACGACCCACAACAACGTTCTCTTTCAAGCCACGTAAATCATCTTCTTTACCTGTTACAGCCGCTTCAGTTAACACACGTGTAGTTTCCTGGAACGATGCAGCAGAAATGAACGAGTCTGTTGAAAGCGATGCTTTGGTGATACCCATCAATTGACGTTCAAACTTCGCTGGGAACTTGTTTTGTGCAAGTACAGCTTGGTTTTCTTGTACCACGCGAATGTAATCCACTTGTTCGCCTTTGATGAAGCTCGTATCGCCACCATCGGTGATTTCAACTTTACGCAACATTTGACGCACGATGACTTCAATGTGCTTATCGTTAATTTTTACACCTTGTAAGCGGTAAACGTCTTGAACTTCGTTCACGATGTAGTTGGTTAATGCCACTTCACCTTTCAAGCGTAAGATGTCATGTGGGTTTTGTGGACCATCAGAAATGGTTTCACCACGGTTCACATGCTCACCTTCAAACACGTTGATGTTACGCCATTTTGGAATCAACTCTTCGTAAATCTCAGAGCCATCATCTGGTGTAATCACTAAACGGTTCTTACCTTTGGTTTCTTTACCAAAGCTCACGATACCTGACACTTCTGCAAGAATCGCATGCTCTTTTGGTTTACGTGCTTCAAATAAGTCTGCAACGCGTGGTAAACCACCGGTAATATCACGAGTACGTGAAGATTCTTGTGGTACACGACCAATAACGTCACCCACACCGATATTTTCGCCATCACGGACAGAAAGAATCGTGTTCTGTGGCAAGAAGTAGAACTGTTCGCCACCATCCACAGTGTCTAATACCACAGCAGGACGTAAGTCTTTACCTGACGCAGGACGTGAAGTCACTGGCAAGATTTCAACTGTGGTCATACCTGTTGCATCATCAGTTTTCGAGGTTGCAGTCACGCCATCAGCAATTTGGCTGAAACGGATTTTACCCGCAACTTCGGTCACAAGTGGATGCGTGTGTGGATCCCAAGTCGCCACAATACCGCCAGCTTCTACCGCTTCGCCATCTTTGAGCAAGATTGACGCACCGTATGGCAGTTTATAACGCTCACGCTCACGACCTAACTCATCGGCAATACCAATTTCACCTGAACGTGAAACAGATACCAAGTGACCTTTAGCGTGTTGTACAGTTTTCACGTTATGGAAACGTACTGAACCTTTGTTACGCACTTGTACGCTATTGGCTGCAGAAGTTCGGCTTGCCGCACCACCCACGTGGAATGTACGCATGGTTAACTGTGTACCTGGCTCACCAATCGATTGAGCAGCCATTACACCCACAGATTCACCTGGATTCACCAAGTGACCACGTGCTAGGTCACGACCATAACACTTCGCACATACACCAAAGGTCGATTCACAAGATACCACTGAACGTACTTTTACTTCATCGACACCTTGCTCTTCTAAGAAGTTAGCAAGTTTTTCATCAATGAGTGTGTTACGTGGCAGAATAACTTCGTCTGAACCCGCTTTCTTCACATCTTCTGCAGTTACACGACCTAATACACGCGTACCAAGGTTTTCAATGACATCACCACCTTGAATGAATGGTGTCATCACTAAACCGCCATAAGTACCGCAATCTGGCTCAGTAATTACCAAGTCTTGTGCAACGTCAACCAAACGACGTGTCAAGTAACCTGAGTTCGCTGTTTTCAATGCGGTATCGGCCAAACCTTTACGCGCACCGTGAGTTGAAATGAAGTACTGAAGTACCGTCAAACCTTCACGGAAGTTCGCTTTAATTGGCGTTTCAATGATCGAACCATCTGGTTTCGCCATCAAACCACGCATACCCGCCAACTGACGAATCTGTGCCGCACTACCACGCGCACCTGAATCCGACATCATGTAGATCGAGTTGAATGATTTTTGCTTCTCGTCTTCACCCTGTTTGTTTTTCACAGTTGTGAATGACAAGTTGTCCATCATCGCTTTAGCAACTTGGTCGTTGGTACGTGCCCAAATATCGACCACTTTGTTATAACGCTCACCCGCAGTTACGAAGCCTTGCTCGAACTGTTGTTCAATTTCACGAACTTCAGTTTCTGCTTTTTCAATAATTGCTTGTTTTTGTGGTGGAATAACCATGTCTTCCATACCCACAGAAACACCTGAACGTGTCGCTTGACGGAAGCCCAAGTACATCAATTGGTCTGCAAAAATAACCGTGTCTTTTAGACCTAATTTACGGTAGCAAGAGTTGATTAACTTTGAGATGTTCTTTTTGTTCATCTCTAGGTTAATTTGCTCGAAGCTTAAACCTTCAGGCACAACTTCCCAAAGCAAGCAGCGACCTGGTGTCGTATCTACAACAATAGTTTGTTGCTCACGCTCACCATTTTCATTGATTACGGTTTGGTGTACACGTGCTTTTACGCGAGCGTGTAAGTCAACTTGACCCGTTGCAAGTGCACGGTTTACTTCGTGCGTATCTGCAAACACCATGCCTTCACCTTTGGCATTGATTGCATCACGCGTGATGTAATACAAGCCCAAGACAACGTCCTGAGATGGTACGATGATTGGCTCACCGTTCGCAGGAGACAAGATGTTGTTGGTCGACATCATTAACGCACGCGCTTCTAATTGCGCTTCAAGTGTTAATGGTACGTGTACCGCCATTTGGTCACCGTCGAAGTCAGCGTTGAACGCAGCACAAACGAGTGGGTGTAAACGGATGGCTTTACCTTCAATCAGGATCGGTTCAAATGCTTGAAGACCTAAACGGTGAAGTGTAGGCGCACGGTTCAACATCACTGGGTGTTGACGAATCACAGAGGCAAGTACATCCCAAACTTCTGGGGTTTCGCGCTCAACCATTTTCTTCGCAGCTTTAATGGTGGTTGCTTGACCTGAAGCTTGTAATTTTGCAAAGATGAATGGCTTGAACAGTTCAAGTGCCATTTTCTTCGGAAGACCACACTGGTGTAAACGTAGGTTTGGACCAACGGTAATCACCGAACGACCTGAATAGTCAACACGCTTACCAAGTAAGTTTTGACGGAAACGACCTTGCTTACCTTTGATCATATCTGCCAAAGATTTAAGCGGACGCTTGTTTGAACCTGTGATTGCACGACCACGACGACCGTTATCTAACAAGGCATCAACAGACTCTTGTAACATACGTTTTTCGTTACGTACGATGATGTCTGGCGCTGCAAGGTCAAGAAGACGCTTCAAACGGTTGTTACGGTTAATCACACGACGATAAAGATCGTTCAAGTCAGAAGTCGCAAAACGACCACCTTCAAGTGGAACCAACGGACGAAGATCTGGTGGAAGTACAGGCAGTACATTCATCACCATCCATTCTGGCTTGTTGTTCGACTCTTTGAACGCTTCCATCAACTTCAAACGCTTAGACGCTTTTTTCAGCTTAGTTTCTGAAGTTGTTTGTGGAATTTCTTCACGTAAACGAGCAATTTCAGCTTCAAGATCGATGTCTTTTAACAAGTCTTGAACTGCTTCAGCACCCATTTTCGCAGTGAATTCATCACCATGCTCTTCTAGAGCATTGAAGTATTCTTCGTCATTGAGAAGTTGATATTTCTCAAATGGCGTCATACCTGGGTCAGTAACCACATAAGATTCGAAATACAATACGCGCTCGATATCACGTAAAGTCATATCAAGTAATAAACCAATACGGCTTGGTAATGATTTCAAGAACCAAATGTGTGCAACTGGAGAAGCGAGTTCGATGTGACCCATACGCTCACGACGAACTTTTGCAGTCGTTACTTCAACGCCACATTTTTCACAAATGACGCCTTTGTATTTCATACGCTTGTATTTACCACACAAGCATTCGTAATCTTTTACTGGACCAAAAATTTTGGCACAGAATAAACCATCACGTTCAGGCTTA
Source organism: Acinetobacter sp. YH12095 (assembly GCF_013419245.1). Classification (NCBI taxonomy): domain Bacteria; kingdom Pseudomonadati; phylum Pseudomonadota; class Gammaproteobacteria; order Moraxellales; family Moraxellaceae; genus Acinetobacter; species Acinetobacter sp. YH12095. The sequence continues at coordinate 9,317 of NZ_VPAL01000008.1, read as the reverse complement.
AACGTACGATAGTTAATGGTTTCTGGCTTTTTAACTTCACCGTGAGACCATGACTTAATCATTTCTGGTGACGCAAGACCAATACGGATGCGGTCAAACTCTACTGGAGCATGACCGTCTGAATCCGTCTTTTTGCGCATGATATCGAGCAAGTCTTTCAATTTTTTTCTCCGTGTGCTGGGAGGCTGTTTTCACATCCCAACTGGGTCACAAATATTGTTTTTTAACTGAGTTTTAATCCCCCTTAATCCCCCTTTTTCAAAGGGGGAAAAGTCCCTCTTTTATAAAGAGGGATTTAGGGAGATTTAATGGAGATGCTTAGTCACCATTTTTCAGTTCAATGTTGATACCTAAAGAACGGATCTCTTTGGTCAATACGTTAAACGATTCAGGCATACCTGGGTCCATATAATGGTTACCATCTACAATGTTCTTATAGATACGGGTACGACCTTCAACGTCATCCGACTTCACAGTGAGCATTTCTTGAAGCGTGTATGCAGCACCGTATGCTTCAAGTGCCCAGACTTCCATCTCACCGAAACGCTGACCACCGAATTGTGCCTTACCACCCAACGGCTGTTGCGTTACAAGTGAGTAAGAACCTGTAGAACGTGCGTGCATCTTGTCATCCACCAAGTGGTTGAGTTTGAGCATGTACATATAACCTACAGTCACTGGACGGTCAAATTTCTCGCCTGTACGACCATCGTACAACACGGTTTGACCAGAACGTGGTAATTCAGCCAGTTCAAGTAATTCTTTAATTTGACCTTCTTCTGCACCATCAAATACAGGAGTAGCCAACGGAACACCTGCACGTAAGTTGCCAGCCAATACCAAGATTTCATCATCAGTTAAGCTGTCAAGATCTTCTTGCTCGCCACCAACTTTGTTATAAATCTTGTCTAGGAACTCACGTAGTTCAGCAATTTCACGTTGTTGTTTGAGCATTTTATCAATTTGCTCACCCAAACCTTTGGCTGCCATACCCAAGTGTGTTTCAAGAATCTGACCCACGTTCATACGCGATGGTACGCCTAGTGGGTTCAATACGATATCTACTGGTACACCGTTAGCATCGTGCGGCATGTCTTCTACAGGCAAGATGTTTGATACAACACCTTTGTTACCGTGACGACCCGCCATCTTGTCACCCGGTTGGATGCGACGCTTAACAGCAAGATAAACTTTAACAACTTTCAACACGCCCGTAGTGAGTTCATCGCCTGTAGAAAGCTTACGTTTCTTCTCAGCGAATTTCTCATCAATTTCAAAGCTCTTCTCTTTCAAGAAAGTTTGAATTTGAGTTAAACGCTCAGCAATTGCTTCATCACTTGGTTGAATTTCAAGTAGATCAACTAACTCTAAACCAGACAACACATCTTCAGAAAGTTTGTCGCCACGTTTAGTTGTACCGCCACCGTTAGATTCTTGACCTTTTAATAAGCGGATAATACGTTCACGCGCTGCTTCTTCAAAGATTTTGTATTCTTCTTTCAAGTCTTTGCGGTATGCATCAAGTTGTGCTTTTTCAATCGCTTGTGCACGTTCGTCTTTTTCTAGACCATCACGGGTAAAGACTTGAACGTCAATCACAGTACCTTTAGTACCTGATGGAACGCGCAATGATGAATCTTTCACATCTGCTGCTTTTTCACCGAAGATTGCACGAAGCAATTTTTCTTCAGGCGTTAACTGAGTTTCACCCTTAGGCGTTACTTTACCAACAAGAATGTCGCCTGCAGTCACTTCAGCACCAATGTAAACGATACCAGACTCGTCTAGTTTAGACAGTGCAGCTTCGCCCACGTTTGGAATATCAGCTGTGATTTCTTCCGCACCCAATTTGGTATCACGTGCAACACATGACAATTCTTGAATGTGAATCGAAGTTAAACGGTCTTCTTGAAGTACACGCTCAGAAAGCAAGATCGAGTCTTCGTAGTTATAGCCATTCCAAGTCATGAACGCGACACGCATGTTCTGACCGAGTGCAAGCTCACCGCCATCTGTAGATGGACCGTCAGCTAATACATCACCACGACCTACCTTATCACCCATCTTCACCAAAACTTTTTGGTTAATACAAGTGTTTTGGTTTGAACGTGTGTATTTGATCAGGTTGTAGATATCTACACCTGCTTCACCCGCGATCATTTCTTCTTCGTTCACACGAATGACTACACGTGAAGCATCGACATATTCAATTCGACCACCACGGTTTGCAATTACACACACACCTGAGTCATGTGCTACGTTCGCTTCCATCCCTGTACCCACAAGTGGTTTATCAGCGATAAGCGTCGGAACAGCCTGACGTTGCATGTTCGATCCCATCAAGGCACGGTTGGCGTCATCGTGCTCAAGGAATGGAATCAGTGATGCTGCTACAGATACAACCTGCTGTGCAGAAACGTCCATGTGCGTCACGCGCTCTGGCGGCATACGCACGAAGTCACCTTGGTGACGTACAGATACGAATTCTTCTGTTAAATTGCCGTCTTGGTCTACGCTTGAGTCCGCTTGCGCAATGATCGTGCCCACTTCTTCAATTGCAGATAAATACTCAACCTCATCGGTTACACGACCATCAACCACTTTACGGTATGGCGTTTCCAAGAAGCCAAAATTATTACATTTTGCATAAACAGAAAGCGAGTTGATCAAACCAATGTTTGGACCTTCAGGCGTTTCAATTGGACACACACGACCATAGTGAGTTTGGTGTACGTCACGTACCTCAAAGCCTGCACGTTCACGTGTCAAACCACCTGGACCAAGCGCAGATACGCGACGCTTGTGGGTAATTTCAGACAACGGGTTGTTTTGGTCCATGAACTGAGACAATTGGCTTGAACCAAAGAATTCTTTGATTGCAGCAGCCACTGGCTTCGCATTGATTAAATCTTGCGGAGACAGGTTGTCTGTTTCAGCTTGTGACAAACGCTCTTTTACAGCACGCTCAACACGTACCAAACCAACACGGAATTGGTTTTCAGTCATCTCGCCCACTGAACGTACGCGACGGTTACCCAAGTGGTCGATATCGTCGACTTCACCTTTACCGTTACGGATTTCGATCAATGTTTTAAGTACATCGGTAATGTCTTCGTTAGACAAAATACCTTCAACTTCACGTGATTTCTGATCTGTACCCACTTCGTAAGGACGACCCAAACGACGGTTGAACTTCATACGACCTACTGGCGATAAATCATAACGCTCAGAAGAGAAGAACAAGTTATTGAACAGATTTTCAGCGGCTTCTTTCGTCGGTGGCTCACCTGGACGCATCACTTTGTAGATTTCTACCAAAGCATCTTCACGACCAACAGTTGTATCTGCACGTAAGGTGTCCGCAATGAACGAACCACGGTCGATGTCATTGGTGAATAGGATGTTAAATTGTTTAACACCACCTTCTGCAAGTTTCACCATGATTTCATGGCTTAACAAGGTGTTTGCAGCAATCACATCGCCATCTTTTAGCTGGATGTCTTCTGCAGTAATACGTTCGTACAAGTACTCATCAGGAACTGAAAGCTTCTCAAGACCAGCTGCTTCCATTTGACGTACGTGACGCGCATTAATGCGTTTACCTTGCTCAACAATCACTTTGCCGTCAGTATCAGTGATGTCAAATTGTGCCATTTCGCCACGTAAGCGTTCTGGGACAAGGTCAATTTGGTAGCTACCCATGTCTAAATAGACAGGTACTTTCTCAAAGAACAAGTCTAGGATTTGTTCATTGCTATAGCCCAATGCACGCAACACTACAGTCGCAAGCAATTTACGACGACGGTCAATACGCACATAAACGAGGTCTTTGGCATCGAATTCAAAGTCTAACCATGAGCCACGGTAAGGAATAATGCGTGCTGAATACAACACTTTACCGCTCGAGTGGGTCTTACCTTTATCGTGGTCAAAGAACACGCCTGGTGAACGGTGTAATTGAGAAACAATTACACGCTCAGTACCGTTAATCACAAAGGTACCGTTATCCGTCATCAATGGCATTTCGCCCATGTAGACTTCTTGCTCACGCACATCTTTGATTGATTTCGTTTCACGATCTTTAATGATCAAACGAATTTTTACGCGCATTGGTGCCGCATAAGTTGAGCCGCGAAGAATACACTCACGTACATCAAACTCAGGCTTACCAAGACTATACTCAACAAATTCTAAAGCAGCATTGCCAGAATAACTTTCTATAGGAAAAACTGAACGAAATGCGGCTTGGAGACCGATATCTTCGCGGCTTTTTGGAGTTTTGCCATCTTGAAGGAAAGTACGGTACGAGTCGACTTGAATCGAAAGCAAGTACGGTGCATCCATTACTTGGGGCAATTTACCAAAATTCTTACGGATCCGTTTCTTTTCGGTATATGAGTATGCCATCTGGAGTCCTCGGAAAGTAAACTAAACCCGCCTGCAGAACGGGTTTAGAAGGAATTACGCAGGCCGATATGGCCACCACTCTTTACAAATGCTGCAATTTTTAGTGGTATTAAAACGCTTAACAATATTTTTAAATGTGGAAAAATATTGGTAAGCGTTTGATTTTATTGACTTATATTGTTTTCGATGGTTTTCCCATCATTCAAACAAAAATCGAGCCGATAATTGTAACGCAAAAAGGCTGATGACCCAAGAGCCATCAGCCATTTTTTGGAGTCGATTATAAAAAAATCGACTCCCCTTAAGATTACTTAAGTGTAACTGTAGCACCAGCTTCTTCAAGTTTCTTCTTAAGCTCTTCACCTTCTTCTTTAGAAACAGCTTCTTTGATCACTGAAGGAGCGCCTTCAACGATGTCTTTAGCTTCTTTAAGACCAAGGCCAGTAGCTTCACGAACTGCTTTAATTACAGCAACTTTGTTCGCACCGAAAGAAGTCAACTCAACGTTGAATTCAGATTGCTCTTCTGCAGCAGCAGCGCCAGCGCCTGGAGCAGCAGCAACAGCAACAGCAGCAGCTGATACATTGAATTTCTCTTCAAAAGCAGAGATAAGTTCAACAAGTTCAAGAACAGTTTTTTCAGCAACTGCGTTTAAGATTTCTTCGTTAGTTAAAGCCATGAGAATAACTCCAAATGGAAATTGAATGGTGTGGAAATAAATTTAAGCTTATGCAGCTTCTGACTCGTTTTTCTCTTTGAGCGCAGTAATAAGGCGACCCAATTTCGAAATAGGAGCTTGAAGAACGTTTGCAAGCATAGTAAGCGCTTTTTCTTGGTTCGGAAGATTCGCAATTACGCTAACTTCAGCACCTTTATAAAGTTTGCCGTCAAATGCAGCAGCTTTAAGTTCAAATGCTTTATTCGTTTTAGCGAATTCTTCGAACAAGCGTGCAGCTGCACCCATGTCGTCTTCAGAAGTTGAGAAAGCTAAAATTGTTGGGCCAACAAGGTTGTCGTTCAAGATCGTGAATTGCGTATCTTGAAAAGCACGTTTAGCCAAAGTATTACGTACAACACGTGTAGTAACACCTAATTTACGCGCTTCAACACGTAGAGCCGTTAATTGCTCAACGCTCATACCTTGATAGTCAGCAACAACAGCAGAGAACGCTTTAGAAGCAACTTCGTTAACTTCTGCTACGATCTGTTTTTTGTCTTCGATAAGAAGAGCCATTGTAAAACCTCCTAACGGTGATTTATGTGCTTACGTGAAGCACACTCCCAATTCGTAAATTCATTGCTGAACTTACACGCGGAGGAGGAATAAATCACACCACCGCGTCTACCCAGGCTGGAAGATTAAGAAAGCAGCATAAAACTACTCTCGCCTGAGGTCTTTGACGCTGATAAATTCTCATTTACCAATTCAAAGTCCGCCTGAATGTCTCCCTCTCCTGCTAGGAGAGGGTTAGGGAGAGGTTTAACCCTCATCCCGACCTTCTCCCAGAGGGAGAAGGAGACTTTTCAGGACTTTAAAATTCTTTCTAAGTCAGACTTAGTTAGAAACGTTCTGTACATCAATAACAAGACCAGGACCCATAGTAGAGCTCAAAGTGATCTTTTTGATGTATACGCCTTTAGAAGTTGCAGGCTTTAACTTTTTCAAGTCAGCAACTAAGGTTTCAACGTTTGAACGAACTGCTTCAGCAGTAAAGCCAACTTGACCAATCGCAGCGTGGATAATACCCGCTTTGTCTACACGGTAACGCGCTTGACCTGCTTTTGCATTTTTAACTGCAGTCGCAACGTCAGGAGTTACAGTACCCACTTTAGGGTTTGGCATTAAGCCACGTGGACCAAGAATCGTACCCAACTTACCTACTACGCGCATTGCATCCGGAGCTGCAATCACAACGTCAAAGTCAAGGTTACCCGCTTGAATGCTTTCAGCTAAGTCGTCGAAACCAACTACGTCTGCGCCTTCAGCTTTAGCAGCTTCTGCAGCAGCACCTTGAGCGAAAACAGCTACACGTACAGTTTTACCAGTACCTGCAGGAAGTGTAGTCGCACCACGAACAACCTGATCAGATTTACGTGGGTCAACACCTAGGTTTACCGCAACATCCAAAGATTCTTTGAATTTAGCAGCAGGAAGGTTGTTTAGAACTTCAACTGCTTCTTCCAAAGTGTAAACTTTGTTTGCTTCTACAGCAGCAGCAATGGCTTTTTGACGTTTAGTTAACTTTGCCATGTCTTATAGCTCCACATCCAAGCCCATAGAACGTGCAGAACCAGCAATGGTACGCACACGTGCTTCTAAATCAGCACCAGTTAAATCTGGTTCTTTAGTAGTCGCGATTTCTTCTAATTGAGCACGAGTCAACTTACCAACTTTGTTTTTGTTAGGTACAGCTGAACCCTTTTGAATGCCTGCAGCTTTCTTAAGAAGAATTGCAGCAGGAGGAGTTTTCATGATGAATGTGAACGACTTGTCGTTGTACACAGTGATCACTACAGGAATTGGCAAACCTGGTTCAACTTTTTGTGTAGCAGCATTGAATTCTTTACAGAATGCCATGATGTTAACACCACGTTGACCTAATGCAGGACCAATTGGTGGAGATGGATTCGCTTTACCAGCTGGAACTTGCAGCTTGATATAGCCGTCAATCTTCTTAGCCATTTCAAATTACCTCTGGGTACAAACGCCGCTAGGCTCCCCAATATTTTAAGTAACGATACCGTTACAACAACAATGCCCGATTCATCATAAATCGGGCGTTTTCCAACCACTCAAACTTAAACGGATTTTTCGACTTGACGAAATTCCAGCTCAACCTGAGTAGGTCGATTAAATACATTAATTGTCAACGTTAAACGTGACTTCTCGTATTGAACTTCTTCCACCACGCCTTTAAAGTCGGTGAATGGACCATCAATCACAAGTAATTCTTCGCCTGGTTCAAACATCGTCTTCGGACGAGGTGCTTCACCAGTATTGCGTACACGTGCAAGAATCGCGTCAGCTTCTTTTTGCGTAATTGGAGCAGGCTTTTCTGCTGTACCACCAATAAAACCTAAAACTTTTGGACACTCTTTAACAATGTGCCAAGTTTCATCGTTCATTTCCATTTCAACCAATACATAGCCTGGAAAGAACTTACGCTCTGACTTACGTTTCTTACCATCCTTCATTTCTACCACTTCTTCGGTAGGAACAAGGACTTCACCAAAGCTATCGGCAACAGCGCTACGCTGGATTCGATCATTAAGCGAACGCATCACTTGTTTTTCATAACCTGAGTAGGCATGAATAATGTACCAACGTTTCATAGCTCTTTTACCCGATAATTAACTTGATTGCCCAGCCTAACAAATAGTCAAAACACCACAATACAATTGAAGTGACTACAACAACAATCAATACATGCCATGACGTTGTTACAGTTTCCTGTTTAGTAGGCCAAGTGACTCGACGTAACTCAATACGTGAATCTTTAAGCAAACGAACAAAGCCTTTGCCTTGATGGGTGGCGTATAATAAACCTAAAGCCACAACGATACAAGCCAAAATTACCCCAACACGCACCCAAATATCATTGGCTGGTGCCCAATACGCAGGAAGATGCTGATTCACCATCATCGAAGCGATGAATAAAATCAAAGCGATACCCCACAACACGTAGTCTAATGGAGAACTCGATTGAACAACTTCAGCAGAATTATTTCTTTGAGGGATTGGCGCGTCGCTTAATGCGTCACGCGATTTATCATTCGACATTTTTGTACTCGTCGTAGAATTCGCGACTTATTATATGACTAGATTAGCCGACATCAAGCTTTTTTAAAAAAAGTGGCAGGCCAGGAGGGACTCGAACCCCCAACATTCGGTTTTGGAGACCGACGCTCTACCAATTGAACTACTGACCTACAAAACAGAACGAGAGCCAAAGCTCTCGACCTGTTTAACACATTCTATAATTATGCTGTTACTTTAGCAACAACACCCGCACCTACAGTACGACCACCTTCACGGATCGCAAAACGTAGACCTGGGTCCATTGCGATTGGGTGGATTAATTCTACTGACATTTCAACGTTGTCACCTGGCATTACCATTTCAACGCCTTCTTTCAACTGGATTGCACCAGTTACATCAGTTGTACGGAAATAGAATTGTGGACGGTAACCGTTAAGGAATGGAGTGTGACGACCACCTTCTTCTTTAGAAAGTACGTATACTTCCGCATCGAATTTAGTGTGTGGCTTGATTGTACCTGGCTTAGCAAGTACTTGACCACGTTGTACGTCTTCACGCTTAGTACCACGTAAAAGAACACCACAGTTCTCGCCCGCACGACCTTCGTCAAGAAGTTTACGGAACATTTCTACGCCAGTTACAGTTGTTTTAACTGTGTCTTTGATACCAACGATTTCAACTTCTTCGCCTACTTTCACGATACCAGTTTCTACACGACCAGTTACTACTGTACCACGACCAGAAATAGAGAATACGTCTTCGATTGGCATTAAGAATGCTTGGTCGATTGCACGTACTGGCTCTGGGATGTAAGTATCAAGCGCTTCAACAAGAGCAACTACAGCATCTTCGCCATATTGACCTGATTCACCGTTAAGTGCAGCAAGTGCTGAACCACGGATTACTGGAGTGTCGTCGCCTGGGAAGTCGTAAGTAGAAAGAAGTTCACGAACTTCCATTTCAACTAATTCAATTAACTCTTCGTCGTCTACGATATCGCATTTGTTTAAGAATACGATGATGTAAGGTACACCTACCTGACGAGAAAGAAGGATGTGTTCACGAGTTTGTGGCATTGGACCATCAGTCGCTGAACAAACAAGGATCGCACCGTCCATCTGAGCAGCACCAGTGATCATGTTTTTAACAT
>NZ_VPAL01000007.1:0-132667 GCF_013419245.1 Acinetobacter sp. YH12095 | reverse complement strand
CATAGCAAGAGTGAACCACCTGATCCCTTCCCGAACTCAGAAGTGAAACCTCTTCGCGCTGATGGTAGTGTGGGGTTACCCATGTGAGAGTAAGTCATCGCCAGCTCATTATTCAAACACCCTCAACTAGCGTTGGGGGTGTTTTTTTATGTGGAAAGAAAACTTTAAGAAGAAAAGTAGAAGAAAGAAGTTTAAAACAATATATTTACAATAATAAATTATGTGAAAAATATAGCATATATCAAAATATCATAAATTACTGCAAGTCTATTTGGTCGAATTTATCTACAACTTTAGTCTAGGTTTTTAAGAAAATTAACCAGAGTTAAGTTTTTGCTGTAGACAAAAAGTGAATATTGATTCATTTTATATACAAAAGTGAATAACTATTCATTTTTTATAAAATAAAAAGCTCACAATTGGAGGTGAGGGAAAAATGACAGCAACAACAATGAATGTGAATGCTGTAGTGGATCAAGCAAAGTTTAAACCTTTTCATTTAAAAATTGTACTTTGGTGCGTATTTGTCGTTATTTTTGACGGTTATGATTTGGCGATTAACGGTGTGGCTTTACCACTACTGATGCAAGAATGGAATATGACGGCTGTACAGGCAGGTATGCTTGCGAGTACGGCACTGGCAGGCATGATGTTTGGCGCCATGCTGTTTGGCATGTTGGCAGACAAAATTGGCCGTAAAAATGTCATATTAATTTGTGTGACGTTATTTAGTGGCTTTACTTTTTGGGGCGGCTTTGCATCCAACCCAACAGAGTTTGGTATTTTACGTTTTATTGCAGGTTTAGGGATTGGCGGGGTATTGCCTAACCTCGTGGCTTTAACCTCTGAATATGCACCACAAAAAATGCGTAGTACCTTAGTTACCACCATGTTCAGCGGCTATGCCGTGGGCGGCATTATGGCAGCCTTACTTGGTGCATGGTTGACGCCTAGCTTTGGCTGGGAAGTGATGTTCTATATTGCGGGATTACCGTTACTTATTTTGCCTTTATTGTGGTTTTTCTTACCAGAATCTTTAACTTTTTTGGTGAAAAAACAGCAACATGAAAAAGCGCGTCACATCGTCCAGCAAATTAGCCCACAAGAAAATATCAGCCCACAAACACAATTTGTATTAAATGAAGTACAAACCGCAGATGCCTCAATTGCAGCCTTATTTAAAAATAACCGTGGCATGAGTACTTTGCTGTTTTGGTGCTGCTTCTTTATGTGTTTGTTGATGGTTTATGCTTTGGGCAGTTGGTTGCCAAAACTGATGATGGCAGCAGGTTATTCGCTGGGTAACAGTTTAATGTTCTTAATGGCGATGAACATTGGTGCTGTGATCGGAACCATCAGTGGCGGGATTTTAGCAGACCGTTTCCACTTAAAACCTGTGATTATTGGCATGTTTTTATTGGGCGCATTCTCTCTAGTGGGTCTAGGCTTTAATTCACCACAGCCTGTGATTTATTTATTGGTGGGCTTAGCAGGTGCTTCTGCCATTGGCAGCAGTATTTTATTGTATAGCTTTGTTGCTCAGTATTATCCACTTACGATTCGTTCTACAGGTATCGGCTGTGCTTCTGCAGTGGGGCGTGTCGGTGCGATTGTAGGCCCTATTATTATTGGCGTACTTTTGGGCATGGATTTACCACATAAAATGAACTTTTTGGCGGTGGCGATTCCTGCAGTGATTGGTGCAATTGCAGTAGCACTGATTCGTTTACAAAGTACATCACAGGTGGTGAGTGAGCCAAGCGTGGTTAAAAAAGCCAGCCGATCTTATAGTTAATTGATCGTTAGTGTTTTAGGACTTTGAAATTAAGGAGCATTGCTCCTTAATTTTTTTGCCTATTCACTTTGTAGAAGATTTAAGTAAGAAAGTGTGTATCGCTACATTTCTACTGTGCACGAGGTACATTTCATTGATTATGATGTCTTGATTAGCACAAGCAAAGATTGAATGAATAGAGGAGCAATTAGGATGCTCAAGATAAATCGGCAATACTATGGATTTATATGTCTAGTTGTATTGGGTTTAACTACAGGGTGTAATGCGCAAGTTGAGCCGAAACAGAACACGGCTGCTTTAGAGTCAAAATCAACTTCTGCACAAAATTTACAACGCTATCAAATACAGCCAATTGCAGATTTTAATGAGCCGTGGGCATTGGCAGAATTACCCGATGGACGCCTATTAATTACAGAAAAAGCGGGGAAATTAAAACTTTTTGATCCAAAAACAGGTCAAAGCTTAGATGTTCAAGCTATCCCTGAAGTCGCCAATGGCGGACAAGGTGGTTTGGGTGATGTCATTTTAGATCCTGAATTTCAACAGAATCAGCAGATTTATTTAAGTTATGCCGAAGTGGGTACGGGTGGTTACGGTGCAGTCGTGATTCGGGGCAAGCTTGTATTAGATGCTAAACCCACGCCAAAACTCACCGAAACTCAAAGAATCTGGCAGCAAGTGCCGAAAGTATCGGGACAAGGACATTATGCGCATCGTATAAAGTTTGGGGCAGATGGCAAATTATGGATAAGTTCTGGTGAGCGACAAAAGTTTGAACCTGCTCAGGATTTAAAATCTAATTTAGGTAAAATTTTACGTTTAAATACAGATGGTACAACACCTTTAGACAATCCATTTCAAACACATGGAGAGATTGCCAAGCAAGTCTGGAGTTTGGGGCATCGCAACCCTTTAGGCATGGCATTCGATTCTACAGGGCAGCTTTGGGTTGCAGAAATGGGACCTAAAGGGGGTGATGAGTTGAATCTGATTGCCAAAGGCGAAAACTATGGCTATCCATTGGTGTCGAATGGTGATCATTATAATGGGTTGCCCATTCCAGACCATGCAACTCGTCCTGAATTTACAGCCCCTGTTCTGGATTGGACGCCAGTCATCTCTCCCTCAAGTTTGATGTTTTATACGGGAGATGTATTCCCACATTGGAAGCATAAAGCGATTCTTGGTGGTTTATCTTCAAAAGCAATTATTGTGGTGGATACGCAAGCACAGCCTGTTCGGGAGTTACAGCGTATCGAGATGGGTCAGCGGATTCGTGGCGTACTTCAAGCACAGGATGGCAATATTTGGGTGATTGAAGATGGTCAATCTGCCAGATTGCTTAAATTGGTGGCTCCATAAAATAAATTTCTTCAGGTCTAAACTTATTTCAAAGTAGGACAAAAAACAAATAGAAAAAAGCCCCAACATCATGTCGGGGCTTTTTCAGATTTATGTTTAGGTATTACTCCTGTTATACCTTTCAGCGTCCTGCCGTTATATTATTTATTATTGTTATTCTTGCTTTTAGAAACATCCTGTTTCTGTATGTGTTAAATATAAAATGAAAGCTGATCTTTGCCTAGCGTCAATTTTCTGCAGTGCATGTAAGCTAAAACGTACAACGATATATCGGTAAAATATAGATCAATAAACTGGATTTATTTAATTTTAAGTATTTGATTATATTTAATAATTATCTTATTCAATAAAAAATCTCCCAAATTCATTTTCTTGTACTTGGGAGATTTGAACAGCAGAAAGATGCAGTAAGTATGCAAATTGATTACATCAACTTAATACCTTGTTGTCCTGCTGGGGTCACTCTAAAGATTTCAACTTCAAAGGTAATATTTTTACCCGCTAAAGGGTGGTTAAAGTCTACTTCAGTCACATCATCGTTGACAGATTTCACCACGCCATAGAGGCTTTGTTTGGCTTTATCTTCAAATTCAATCATGTGTCCTTCAACTGGATGTTGCTCAAATTTAACCGTATCAAAAGTTTGTACGTTTTCAGGATTCCATGGACCAAATGCTTCTTCAGGTGGAAGACTCACGGTACGACGGTCACCTGCACGTAAACCAAATAATGACTTTTCAAAACCGGGTAATAGGCTGCCATCGCCCATGACCAAACTTACAGGTTCAGCGCGGCTACGGGTGTTGTCAATTTCTACACCATTTTCAATGGCGACAGAAAAGTGCAATTCGACTTTTGAGCCATCTTCAATACGAGTTTCATCATTTGGATTAATAATTTCAGTCATGTTGCGCCTGCGCTCGTTCAATTCGGTGCTTTTCTAGGAAAAACGTATCAATTAACAGCAGAATGGTGCCAAGTGTGATGGCACTGTCTGCAATATTAAAGGCAGGGAAGTGGCTGTTGTTGTAGTACACGTGAATAAAATCGACCACGTAGCCAAGACTGACCCGATCAATTAAATTCCCAATCGCACCGCCTAAAATCAAGGCAATCGCCAAAGGCAGTACGATGACATTTTTTGGCATACGCATTAGCCAAAATACAAAAATTACAGACACTAAACCTGCCAGTGAGGTAAAGAAATAACGTTGCCATCCACCTGCATCGGACAAGAAACTAAAGGCAGCGCCATAGTTATGCAGTAAAGTCCAATTCAAAAAGGGCAATACAGGCACTGGATCTGCGTAATTCAGATGCGATACTGCAATCCATTTGGTCCATTGGTCGAGAATAATCGCGACAATGGACAAGCCCACCCACCATAAATTATGTGGATAGAACTGGAATAAGCCCTTTTTGTGTTGTGGATTAGGCATATTTTCTCTCTTCGCCTTGACCTGTTGGAAGGTTGATAATACAACGTGAGCACAAACCTGGATGTGCAGAATGTGTATTCACATCAGGGAGTACATGCCAGCAACGTACGCATTTTTCGCCATCTGCTGCAGAAACTTTCACGTTCAAGCCATCTAAATCAGAGGCTTCGCCTTGTGCAGCATCAAAGCTATTCACAATCACTTGTGAAGTAATCAGAACAAAACGCAGCTCATCGCCTAGTTTATCCAATACGGCTTTGAGTTCGTCATTCGCCCAAAGTTCAACTTTAGCAGATAAGTTGGAACCGACTGTTTTGGCGGTACGTGCAGCTTCAATGAATTTATTGACGGCAGATTTAACTGCAATTAGGGTTTGCCATTCCGCTTCTGCCAAGATGTTGGCTTCAGAAGCCACTGGAATGTCATACCATTCTGCAGTGAAGACATATTTTTCTGATTGCTCAGGAATTAGCGGCCATGCTTCTTGTGCCGTAAAGCTTAAGATTGGTGCCATCCAGCGAACGAAAGCCTGAACCAAGTGATACAAAGCAGTTTGTGCAGAATGACGTGCTTGCGAGTCTGCTTTGGTGGTGTACTGACGGTCTTTGATGATATCGAGGTAGAAACCACCCAAGTCATTAATACAGAAGTTGGTCAGTGCACTGGTCACGATATGGAAGTTCATATCTTCATAGGCTTGCTGAATGGTTTTCTGTACTTCTGCGGCACGTTGCAGGATGTATTGATCCAGTGCAATCAACTGATCTACAGGCAGTGCATCTGTAGCGGGTTTGAAGCCATTTAAGTTGGCCAACAAGAAACGCAAGGTGTTACGGATACGACGATAACCGTCAGAGGCACGGCTAAAGATTTCCTTACCTGCGGTCATTTCATAGCGATAATCCGCCGATGCAATCCAGAAGCGTAGGCCGTCTGCACCCATGTCTTTAATAATGTCTTGTGGGGTAATGATGTTACCCAACGATTTCGACATTTTGCGACCTTTTTCATCCACTACAAAGCCGTGGGTTAACAAGCCTTTGTATGGTGCGCGTTCATTGATCGCAATTGAGGTGAGCAATGAAGACTGGAACCAGCCACGGTGTTGGTCTGAACCTTCAAGATATAAATCGGCTGGGTCTTGTAACTCTTCACGCTCACGTAGAACTGCATAATGCGTCGTACCTGAGTCGAACCAAACGTCTAAGGTGTCGCGTACTGCATTGTAGTGCTCGGCATCCTCGCCAATGAAGTCTTTGGCTTCACGGTTGTACCAGCCATCAATCCCTTCTTGTTCGATCAGTTTCGCAACTTCTTCGATCAATTCAGGTGTGCGTGGGTGCAATTCGTTGGTGTCTTTATGTACAAAGAATGGAATTGGCACGCCCCAAGTACGTTGACGTGAAATACACCAGTCTGGGCGACCTTCAATCATCGCTTGGATACGGTTTTTACCCCAATCAGGTACAAAGCTGATGTCATTTTCAATCGCATTCAGTGCGCCTTGACGTAAACCTTTGGCATCCATGCTGATAAACCATTGTGGTGTAGCGCGGAAAATAATTGGAGTTTTATGACGCCAGCAGTGCGGATAGCTGTGTTTGATTGGGTGATGTGCCCACAGCTTATTGTTTTCTGCCAAAGTCGCAATAATTTGTGGATTGGCTTTGTAGATGTGTTCGCCTGCAAAGATTGGTGCAGTAGGTAAATATACGCCATTGCCACCGACAGGATTGTCAACTTTTAGGTTGTATTGTAAGCCAACTTTATAGTCGTCCACACCATGTCCAGGCGCGGTATGTACTGCACCTGTACCGCTTGTTGCGGTCACGTGTTCACCTAAAATCACAGGTACTTGACGGTCTTGAATTAGTGGGTGTTGCAAGATCAGGTTTTCAAGTTTGTCACCAGTAAAGTCTGCCAACACTTCATAGCTGTTAAAGCCATAGCGTTCAGTTGCAGACTGTACTAATTCTTTGGCTAAAATAAAGTTTTGTGCTGCTTTTTCATCGCTACGTGCTTTTACCAATTGATATTCAATTTCGGCATGCAAGGCAACAGCTTGGTTAGCAGGCAATGTCCACGGTGTTGTGGTCCAAATCACGATATCTGTTGCATCGGTAATTTGAACGCCCAAACGTGCAGATAAATCGGCTAAATCAACAACAGCAAAACCGACATCAATCGCATCGGATTTTTTATCTTCATATTCAACTTCGGCTTCTGCCAGTGCAGAACCACAATCTAGACACCAATTCACAGGTTTTAGACCAGGTTCGATATGGCCTGCTTTAGCAATCGCACCGAGTGAACGTACGATGTCGGCTTCTTGCTTGAAATTCATGGTGAGGTAAGGGTTATCCCAATCACCAAATACGCCCATACGCACGAAGTCTTTTTTCTGTAATTCAACTTGTGTGTAAGCATATTCACGGCAGGCTTTACGGAAAGTTGAGGCATCAACTTTAACGCCAACTTTACCGACTTTTTCTTCTACTTTGAGCTCAATTGGTAGACCGTGGCAGTCCCAACCTGGAACATAAGGTGCGTCATAGCCATCCATGACACGGCTTTTAATAATGATGTCTTTTAGGACTTTATTGACCGCATGACCTAAGTGAATTTGACCATTGGCGTATGGAGGGCCATCGTGAAGCACATATTTTTTCTTGCCAATACGCGATGCACGAATCTGCTGATAAATGTTGTCGGCATACCACTCTTCTAACCATTTCGCTTCACGTACTGCCAGATTTGCTTTCATTGCAAATTCAGTACCTGGGAGGTTTAGCGTGGCTTTATAATCCACTGCATTTTCAGGAGTTTGCTTATCGCTCATGCAAGTTGTCTTCCAGTTGAATCAGCCCATGGACTGACGCGTTTTACATTAAATATTCAGGGTAAAATTAAAAAGGGAAATTTGGATGATCTTGTCGAAATTCAAGAAGTTTTTCAACATCATCATCAATTCCCGCTTTGAGTGCTTCAAGCGAAGGGTAGTTTTTTTCGCCATGTAAATAGTTTAAAAACGTGACCCGCATTAACAAGCCATACAGATTAGCAGAAACATTGGGGAAATGTACTTCTAATCGCCATTCGGGATGTTCTTGCTTGATGGCAGGACGAGTTCCGACATGCCCTGCACCAAATAAACTGTTTGGGCTGTAGCCTGCAACACCTGTTTTGCTAGGATGTGCATTGCTGACTGTGTCGGTTAAGGAGGTGGTTTCGCAGACCACTTCAACGCCATAAATACCGTTTAAACAAGGACGATGACGGTTTAAACGTACGTTAATGGTGGGGAAATCTAGGGTACGACCAATTTGATCGCCATATTGTACGCGTCCGGTAATACTATAAGGACGTCCGAGCAGTTGTGCAGCGAGAGCCAAGTCACCTGCTTGTAGGGTTTGGCGAATACGTGTGGAGCTGACCCGTTCACCCGATAAATTTACAGTGCTTAAATTGGTAACTTGAAAACCAAAGTTACGTAAAAAGTCACTGTTGCCTTGACGGTTTTTGCCAAAATGAAAATCATCACCCAAAACTAAATGTGTGGCATTTAAGCTATTTTTTAAAAGGTGGGCAAAGGCTTCAGCATTTAAACTACGGAAGTGATTGTCAAACTTGGCCACGGCAATATAGTCGATGCCCAATTCAGTCAGATATTCGACTTTTTCCCGCAAAGAACTGATACGTGGCGGGGCATCATAACCTTTAAAAAATTCCAGTGGTTGTGGTTCAAATAGCATCACCACCGTTTTTAGTTGTTGTGCGGCAGCCACTGCTTTGAGTTGTTGAATCATCGCCTGATGACCGACATGCACGCCATCAAAATTGCCAATGGTCACGGCAGTTTGAGCTAAGTCGGTGGTAGAAGATAAAGCATTCAGGCGGAGCAGCTGCATGGTCGAATGAAAGTTGAAAATTTGTAAGGGCTATATATTGCCATATTCTCGCGCTTTCGTCTTGTTGTTGTGTTTTTAACCTGAAAAATTATCGAAAAATCAGGCAAAATCCGACAATTTAATCTGCAAATCGCAATCGGGTTTGCACCGCATTCAAATTTCTTTTCTAATGGGGCGGTTTTAATGAACTGCACGAGTAGATGGCTATGAATTCTGATTTTGCTTTAATTATGGCATTGCCCAGTGAGTCTAAAGGCTTGTTTGAGCAAGCTGGGATTCAGGTGCATTACAGTGGCATTGGTAAAGTGAATGCCGCATTTAAAGCCTTTGAAGTGATTCAGAAAACAGGCTGTAAAACCTTGCTCAATTTAGGCACTGCGGGCAGCTCCCATTTTGATGCGCATGCTTTGGTGGAAGTGAGTCAGTTTGTGCAGCGCGATATGGATGTTTCTCCGTTGGGTTTTCAGGTGGGGGTGACGCCTATGGATCAGGAGCATCCTGCAGAAATTGAGCTGGAACGCTATTTTGAGCATTTACCTAACGGAATTTGCGGTACAGGCGATAGTTTTGAAACGGGGACACCGAAAGTGCCGTGTCAGTTGGTTGACATGGAAGGCTATGCGATTGCCAAAGTCTGTAAAAAACTAGGCGTGCGCATGTTGTCGGTCAAATATATTACCGATGGTGCCAATGATACGGCACATTTAGACTGGGAAGAAAACTTGTTGCTAGGCGCACAAAAATTATTATCGTTATATCAAAGTGTTAAGTAATACAGTTGCCCAAAACGCCACGACCCGAGTAAAAACTAGGGTCGTGAGCTAAATTCGGATATTTGTTCAGGTTGGCGCGATTATTCTTGCGCTTCCTGTGCTGGTTCAGCCGTGACAACAGTTGCTTCTGTAGCATTGATTTCGTCCTGACGAGGCACAATACCGTACAACATCATGTGAACCGTGTGTTGTAAAACGCGTTGCAGCATACTGCGGTTACGCAAGGTTTTACCTGTGACCATTTCCATTTGTGTGGCAAAGTCAGCATAGTTTTGGGTAATGGCCCAAATATTCAAAATGAGCAGTTCAGGGTCAATCTGTTTCGACAGTTTGCCTTGTTCTTGCCACATGGTAATGACTTTGGCTTTGCGTTTTACCAGTTTTTTCAGAGGACCTTTTAAAATTTCCTGAATATGTGGCGCACCTTGAATCACTTCTAAAGCAAATAGACGTGATGCTTTCGGTTGAGTACGTGAAACCTCAATTTTCTGTAACAGATAATTGGTAATCGCTTCTTCTGGCTCAAGTTCGGCTTCAAGCATTTGTAAAGGCGCAAGCCATTTTTGTAGTACTGTAGTTAGTACTTCAACATATAAGGCTTCTTTATTTTCATAATAATAGAAAATATTCGACTTATGCATCTCTGCAATTTGTGCGATTTCATCCAAACTTGCACCGCTAAACCCGTATAAGGAAAATACGTCGAGTGCAGCATTGAGAAGCTGATGGCGTTTTTGTGTACTCTTTTTTTGTTCCATTCGTAATTTTAAAACAATGAAAAAAGGGAATTATTAATTGTACGGCAAATCATCAGGCTTGTGCATCCTTTAAAGATGTATTTTTAAAATATTTTTAGTTTATTCTGTAGCTTAGCTATTAAATCCGTTAAAAGCATAGTTACAGAGGGGGAGTATCTTGCTTTTGTATTTTTTGACTGAATGAATAAGTTTTTTGAATTTTTTATATAAATGATAAAAGTAAAGTTTCTTCCTGCCTTGCATCAATTTTATTTAAAAAAACTAAACAGTGGTGTGGATGCTGCCAATTTTGATCATCCGTACACTGTCGTGCTGACAGATATAGGTGTGATGACCTGATTTAATCGGCAGCATGTTCCACGTGAAACATGTTTGGATTTTGGTTGTGCAGTATCATTCAACCTGTCAAAAAACCTCACTTAGAGCCGTTTTTTACACACAATTGAGTTGCGTTGATAGTTATATAAAGCCTGACGTGCATCGGGTAAATCATCGACACTGGCAGGAGCAAAGCCCTGTTCTAGAAACCAGTGTGCGGTGCGGGTAGTTAAAATAAATAATTGCTGAATGCCCATGGCTTTGGCTTTATCTTCTAAATAATCCAAAATTTGGCGGCCACGGTTGGATTTACGATAAGCAGGATGAACCGCGACACAGGCAATTTCGGCAGACTTGAGTTCATGACCTGTGGTTGGAATTGGATATAGGGCGGCACAGGCGAGAATCATGCCGTCACGTTCAATCACTGCAAATTGTCCAATTTCATTTTCTAGACGCTCACGTGAACGATAGACCAACACGCCTTCTTCTTCTAAAGGACGTAATAAACGAATCAAGCCGCCCACATCCTGAATATTGGCCATGCGGACTTCTTCATAATGTGCATCACTCACCATCGTCCCTGAGCCATCGCGGGTAAACAGTTCTTCGAGTAAAGCACCATCGTAGGCATAGGAAATGAGATGTACCCGATGTACGCCGTTTAATGAGGCATCTTGGGCTGCATCTAAGTGTAAAGCCAACTCTGGATGATGTTGCTGAGCATCTTCAATATATGGATTTAAATGTTGCGGATGAACTTCACGTTGCAATTGACCTTCAGCATTTTGCAAACCGTGTTGTGCGCCTAGGAAAATCAGTTTGTCGGCTTTTAATTGAATGGCAGTTTTGGTTGCCACTTCTTCGGCTAACAAGTTGAACACTTCACCTGTGGTGGAATAACCTGTCGGGCCGAGCAACACAATATTATAATTTTCTAAATGGCGTTGAATGGCATCGGCATCTACCGTGCGGACTTCGCCAGTCAGTTGATAATCAACTCCATCACGAATGCCATACGGTTTGGCAGTAATAAAATTGCCCGACACCACATCAATCCGTGCGCCGTACATAGGGGAGTTCGCTAACCCCATCGACAATAAGGCTTCAATTTGCAGGCGAATTGAACCGACAGCATTCATGACACACGATAAAGATTCACGAGTGGTGACACGACGTTGCAAATGAAACGGTGTATCAATTTGGCTGAATTTTAAGTTTTGATTAATTTGTGGACGCGCACCATGTACCAAAATCAAACGAATACCAAGCGAGTGTAGTAGGGCAATATCATGAATAATGTGCTGAAAGTTTTCATGCAAAACCGCTTCACCATCGAACATAATCACAAAGGTTTTATTGCGGTGGGCATTGATATAAGGCGCAGAATGTCTAAACCAATGCACATATTGTAAGGTTGTGCTGTGCGGGTTTTCAGTTGGAGTCATTCGTTGGCCTGCTGTAATGATCGATGGTGCTGTCTTTGATTCTAATCAAAAAATTCTGCAGCGGAAGACTAAATATAAAAAAACACCTGAATGGTGCTTCAGGTGTTGTGGAGAAATGCTATTTTTCAGCTCAGGCTGAACGGTTTTAGCCAATAATACGAATAATACGCTGGGTGCGCTCATTAATCAGCACATAGTCACCGTTGACTTTATACCACTGCTGATAACGACCTGTGTTGGGTAAACGACGTGCTTCACGATCACTGACTTTGTAGCGGTTCGCATCATATCCGCGTGGGAGGTTTTGACCTACACGCCAGTCACGACTTGGATTCACGCGTTTTTGATCATAACGCTTTTGTTCCCACTGTGCATGATGACGTGGATTGTCCCAGCGCTTGTCTTGATGTTTATATGCTGCACTCGCTTGATGACGACGATCATCATAACGATGGTCGGGTGCTGCCATGGCCGATGTTGCCATGATTGCGCTTAAAGACAGTGCTAAGGTGCTGAGTAATTTTTTCATGGGATTTACCTTCAGTTTTAAATATGGGTTGATGTGTTCAAATTAATCAAATACTCAAGATAAACGATGGTGGAAATTGAGGTGAATTGTGAATTTTATGGAGAAAACAAGGAGAGCTCGAGCGGGATATTTCACAACAATAAGATGAGTGTGAGCATCATCCTATAAAAAAGCCCAAAGTGGACTTTGGGCTATGGATTTAGAGCTTGTGTATGTACAACAGTAGGTCTATAAACCTGCGATACGCAAAATATGGTGATTTTCGACATCGACCAAAATGTAGTCTTGGTTGATTTTATACCATTGTTGTTTGCGTTCAGGGCGGGGCAAGTTATGTTCCTGATAATCGACTTTATAACCATTGCCACGATAATGCTGCGGCATGACATAACCCGTTTGCCATTTATGTTGCTGTAGACGTTTTACACCACGTTCTTCACGCATGCGGCGTTTGTCTTGCATACGCTCTTCAGCATCGGCACGAAATTCATGTTTATTGTGTGCTTGGTTACGAGGATGGTCAGCTGAGTCTCGATCAAATTGAGGAGCGGCAGTTGCAAAATTGCTGCTTAGTAAAGCACTGAAAGACATTGCCAGAACTGTCAAAATCTTTTTCATGTAAACCCCTCATTCTCTCATCTTGATATCACAGTTCATACTTTAACCATTAAATGCAGAGAAACTGTGAAGAAAGCACATGAATTTTTTAAATACGCTCTGCAGGATACGGCATGGTATTGATTCTATTATGCGACAAAATACGAAATTTAGTAGCTATCGCTCAGAAAATAGGGGTGGGATGATTTTTCTTGTGCTAAGGAAAGGATGAGACATCACCATAGCAGCGTACTGCTATGGTCTGCTTTAGTTCCAATGTTCAGTTAAGCCTTGTAAAGATTGCACAGCGATGGCAACACATTCGGCTGTTTCACGATCATCCAAAGCCACAATTAAATGCTGACCTAATTGCAAGCTTTCAATACTTTGAATCACGGCAGTTTTACGTTGAATATCAGTCATCACAATTTACCTAATGCTTGTTGTGGAGATACATCAAGCATAGGTGATGTATATTGATTTGGAAAACCGTATAATTTTATAAAAACAATCCAATAAAACGATTATTGCCACCGTTGCCATGAGTTTTGCTTAATAGGCGTAGTTTAAATCGGTGTAGTCGGTCAATGATTTTTGAATATGTGCATTGATAAATTCGCGTACATCTTCAGTACTCATTGGTGCGCCTTGCTTGCTAATCACGTGTTCAATTTCAGGTTGCCCTTCAATTTTAATACGATAAACAAAGTTTTTAACCACTTTGTAGGCATCGTCCAGTTTTTCAATGCCTGTGACATAGTGGTAAGCATGTTCAAAATTAAGGTCGGTATGTGAAAATACAAACTGATCAAACAGTTTGATTTTCTGACCGTTGTCGAGTGCCTGAATGTCATCTACGATGCTGGCTTCAAACTTCATGCCATATTTTTCAGAAATAGGCTGACCATCAATCAGTAAAGACACCATACCATCTTCAAGTGGTGTCACGGTGATGTTGTTTAATTCAGTCATGTTGCTCTCTGCATCGTTGAGGTTGAATTGAGATGTGGAAGCATGGTAATCAGGCTTTGCATTGCCAAAAATAGGCAGGATAGAAACCTGAAAATGCTTGTGCGATGCCATTTTACCGCAAATCAATGTGCAAAAATTGGCAATATGCTAGGTTAAGTCCATAAAAAAGGAAGCAAGCGCTTCCTTTCTTCGGATCAAACGACAGAACTAATCCTGTGCATCAATACTTTGACCATTCATGTGCAAGCTGTCATCGCCCATTAAATATAAATAGGCAGGCATGATTGCATCGGGTGTTGGTAAGGTTTTTGGATCTTCATCAGGATAGGCTTTGGCACGCATGGCAGTGCGGGTTGCACCCGGGTTAATGCAGTTGTAGCGAATATTTGGATGCACCTGTTCTTTGGCAAATAACTGGCTCACCGCTTCAATTGCAATTTTAGACACCGAATAAGCACCCCAGCGTTCACGTGCTTCACGGCCAACCCCTGAACTGGCAAATACCACCGAGGCATGTTCTGATTTTGCCAAGAGCGGCAATAATTCCTGAGTCAAGACAAAAGGCGCACGTAAATTTACCGCCATGACATCATCCCAGACATCTGCAGGGTAATTTGCCAACTCAGTCCGTTCGCCTAAAATGCCTGCATTATGCAAAATACCATCCAAACGTCCGAATTGTTTGTCTAGGGTATCGACCAGTAATTCATAATCTCGTGGTGAAGCACTTGAAAGCTGCAGCGGCAAAATAGCAGGTTGTGGTGCGCCTAAACTTTCGATTTCATCATAAATCACTTCAAGTTTATTTAAGGTACGACCATGCAGCACTACGGTTGCTCCGTGTAGCGCATAACTGAGGGCAGCCGCTCGTCCAATACCATCACCCGCACCTGTGATCAGGATAATACGATCTTTGAGAAGATCGGGGCGAGGTTGATATTCTGAGTATTTCATGGGCATCCCTCCTGTTCATTTCTTATTGCTTATGGGTTGAGTTTCATGTCATCGCTTTACAGGACTGATTCAAGCATTGGCACTGCTGTTTTGCGTTGCAGCTTGCAGCACCAATTTGTCTAAAACCGTATGTAATTCAGTCACTGAATCCACTATACAATCTGCTTGCCATGCTGTTAAGTCATCTTTGTGTTGCAAGGGTAAATAACCGTATGCTGCCAAAATGGTATACATATTGGCGTTACGACCTGCATCGATATCACGTGGATGATCGCCCACATAAATACAATGTTCTGGGGCAATTTCAATCTGTTTGGCCGCCAAATACATAGGTTCTGGGTCTGGCTTGGTACGGCTAACATCTTCAGGGCAGACCAAAACTGCACAGCGTTCAGTTAAATTCAGTGCTTTGAGCAGTGCTTCGCTGAGCCAGCGCGGTTTATTGGTGACAATACCCCACGGAATTTGACGCTGTTCCAACGCATCAAGCAGTGGATACATGCCTTCAAACAGATCAGTTTCGACTGCAATATCTGCACCGTACAGGTCTAAAAAGCGTTGTCGATGGGCCAAAAATACAGGGTCATCTACCTCAAGTTCTGGATAGACCAATTTGACCATCGCCCGCGCACCTTCAGATACCTGTGTGCGAATGGCGTCTGCTGCCACAATCTCACAGCCTTTATCGCGGCACATATCTTGAATGATGCGAATAAAATCTGCAGCGGTATCAATTAAGGTGCCATCGAGGTCAAATAAAACCGCCTTCATTCTGTTGCCTCATTGACCGTGTAGACCATGTAGTTCACATCAACATTAGGTGCCAACCAATAGCGTTTAGTCAGTGGGTTGTAGTGTAAACCCGTCATATCTTTAAGTTTTAAACCCGCTTGGCGAATGTCGTGTGCCAATTCAGACGGTTTAATAAATTTATGATAATCGTGTGTGCCTTTGGCTAACATGCGCAGCACGTATTCTGCCCCAATAATGGCAAATAGGTATGATTTAGGGTTGCGGTTAATGGTCGAGAAAAATACATGACCGCCCGGCTTGACCAGTTTTTGGCAGGCTTGAATAATCGAGGCCGGATCAGGTACGTGCTCTAACATTTCCATGCAAGTCACCACATCGTATTGACCAGCTTGCTCATCTACCAATTGCTCAACAGGAATTTGGCGATATTCAATATTGTGTACGCCTTCTTGTTCTGCATGCAGGCGTGCCACGTTTAAAGGTGCTTCGCCCATATCAATTCCAAGCACATTGGCACCGCGACGAGCCATGCTTTCTGCCAAAATACCACCACCACAGCCGACGTCTAGCACTTTCTTGCCTGCCAAGCCGCCTGCGTGCTCATCAATCCAGTTTAAGCGCAGTGGATTAATCATGTGCAGGGGACGGAACTCGGAATGCTGATCCCACCATATGGCTGCAAATGCTTCAAATTTGGCAATTTCTTGTGGATCAACATTCAAATGCGACATGGGTGCCACCTCAATTGGGTCGTGATAATTGGAAAAATAGATATAAACCCTAGTGTAGCGTTAATTCTAAAAAAAGCGATAAAAGCTGTAAAAAAGTTCACAGAAGGAAAACGAAATCAGCATAATTGATTTATAGTGTTGCCATACACTAAACAGAATGATTTAGAGGATTATAAACGCAATGAAAAAATTCCTTTTAGGTAGTTTGGCAACTGCCATCTTTGCTATTTCTGGTAGCACTATGGCGGCAAATTTTGTAGCAGGTAAAGATTATAGCGTTGTCGCCAACCCGGGTAAGGTTGATGTACCGGGTAAAATTGAAGTGCGTGAGTTCTTTTGGTATGGCTGTGGTCACTGCTTTACTTTAGAACCATATATGCAAACATGGTTACGCCAGTTACCTAAAGATGTGAATTTTGTGCGTACTCCTGCAGCCATGAATCCTGTTTGGGAAATGAATGCACGTGGTTATTATGTGTCTGAAGCTTTGGGTGTGCGCAAGAAAACTCACTTGCCACTTTTCCATGCCATTCATGACAAAGGTCAGCAAATTTTTGACCAACAATCACAAGCTAAATTCTTTGTGAAATATGGTGTACCTGAAGCGAAATTTAACAGCATGTTTAACTCGTTTGCGATCACCTCTAAAATTTCACAAGCTAAACAATTGGCGCGTCAGTACCAATTGACAGGTGTACCTGCGGTGGTGGTGAATGGTAAATATATCGTTCAAGGCGATAACGGCAAAGTGATTCAAGTAGTGAACTACTTGGTTGATCAAGAGCGTAAAGCTAAGAAATAAGCAGATGCAATAACAAGATGATGCAAGGCTGAATCAGCAGCGCATCGCTAAAAACCGCAATGATTGCAACGTCATTGCGGTTTTTTTAATGCAGGTTAAAAGTGTGTTGTATGTTTAATCTGCGACAGGCTGCGGACGTTGCCAGTGGCAAATGCCACGAAATAATAAATGTACTTGAGTAATGGTTTGTTGAATAAAACGCTGCTGTTGTTCAGGTAATTTTTCGGCTTCAAATTGGCGTTCTAAACCAATCCAGCTCATTGCCCAATTTAACGATAAATTAATTAAAATATTGGCCAGAATGTGAAAATCTTCAGCATGCTGAAAATGTTGTACGCTTTCGACCCGTTGTAAATCATTAGCTAAATCTTCAATTAAAAAATCAATTTCACGGGCGATGGCTTGCCGTAAAATGGTCGAACCGCCCCAGCGTTCGGCAATTAAAAAAATCCATTGTTGTGGATGTTGATCGACAGATTTAAAAAATAGGGTCAATGCCTTTTCGGTCTGTGCATCGGGTTGGTATAAATAAGCTTGTCCCAACTGATACAAAATACCTTTAATGTGCAAGGCAACTTGATCGACCAAATCTAGCCCCAACTCATCCATATCTTGAAAATGCCGATAAAATGCGGTGGGCACCAGTCCAATCTGTCGTGAAATTTCTCTTAAGCTAATGCTGCTAAATGCACGTCCTGCGCTGCTGAGTTGCAGCACTGCCTCCATAATTGCCTGACGACTTTGTTGTTTTCGTTCTTCCCGAATCGACATTGTATTTCCTGATTCTGCCAGTGCCGCGCAGTCTAACAAAAACCTGTGTTTCACGATAATACTAAAAGATGAATGAAGCCACTTTGTAAAAATACAGGCAAAATTTACCGAAACAGCACACGTCAAGCTTTGGAAAAGCGACCTGCGCTGTGGCATCTGTTATACTTGCGGGCAATTTATTTGAGCCAAAAATAAGGACACATTATGCGTATTGACCAACGAGCTTTAGATCAATTACGTGAGGTAAAAATTACCCGTAACTATACTCGCTATGCTGAAGGTTCAGTGTTGGTAGAGTTTGGTCATACCAAAGTTTTGTGTACCGCAAGTATTGATAACTCTGTACCGCGCTTTTTAAAAGGGCAGGGACAAGGTTGGGTAACTGCAGAATATGGCATGTTGCCACGTTCAACTCATACCCGTAGTGACCGTGAAGCGGCGCGTGGTAAACAAAGCGGACGTACACAGGAAATTCAGCGCTTAATTGGTCGTAGCTTGCGTGCCATGGTCGATTTGAAGAAACTGGGTGAAAACACCATTACCATTGACTGCGATGTGATTCAGGCCGATGGCGGTACCCGTACTGCAGCCATTACAGGTGCAGCAGTGGCATTGATTGATGCTATGAATGTGTTGCTGGAAAAGAAAAAAATTAAGCATGACCCATTAAAGGGTTTGGTGGCTGCAATTTCTGTGGGCATGTACCAAGACCAAGTGTTATTGGATTTGTGCTATGAAGAAGATTCAAATTGCCAAACTGATTTAAACGTGGTGATGACACAAGCAGGTGAATTTATTGAAATTCAGGGTACTGCTGAAGATAAGCCGTTTAATCGTGTGCAATGTAATGCCATGTTGGAAATGGCAGAAAAAGGTATTCAGGAATTGGTAAAAAAACAGCAGCAAGCTTTAGGTTGGTAAGCTAAGCTTTTTGATGTTTTTCTGCTGTTTAAGAGCGCATCTTCGGATGCGTTTTTTTATGGATGAGATTTAGATTGCGATAGGAAGCGTGAAGCAAAAAGCTACAATATTGCAGGATGCGTTCTTTTAAGATGGAAAACTGTATGCAAAGAGCCTGAATGAAAAGAGGAGGAAAGCATGAAACTATTGATTATTTTAATGTCTGCCATGATGTTGTTTTTAACTGCATGTGATTCACGTACTGAGCGTGAAAATGAAGACAATCGTAGTGTACTCGGTCAAGCTTCTGACAACGACAACGACAACGACAACGACAACGACAACGACAACGACAACGACAACGACAACGACAACGACAACGACAACGACAACGACAACGACAACAAGGACGATGATTAAATTCAAAATTGAGGCATAAAAAAAGGAGGCTCATTTGCCTCCTTAAAATCAATTTTTGGAAAAAATTAAGGGTGCAGATTGCACCCTTAATTTTAAAAGTAATCGTTTACGCATTAAAACGCATTGATAAATCCACAGCTTTGACATCTTTGGTTAAAACACCCATCGAAATATAATCTACGCCTGTACTAGCCACTTCACGTAAATTTTCAATGGTGATGTTGCCCGACGCTTCAAGTTTACAACGACCTGCCACATGCTTGACCGCATCAATCATTTGTTGCTGGCTAAAGTTATCCAACATCACAATATCAGCTTTGGCTTCAAGGGCTTGATTTAGTTCATCCCAAGTTTCCACTTCAACTTCTACAGGTTTGCCCGGAGCAATGGCATGTGCTTTGGCAATTGCCTGAGTAATGCCGCCTGCTGCCATAATGTGATTTTCTTTAATCAAAAAGGCATCAAATAAGCCTAAACGATGGTTTTGTCCACCACCGACCGTGACAGCATATTTTTGTGCAATGCGTAAACCCGGTAAGGTTTTACGGGTATCTAGCAGTTTGGTATTTAAGCCTTCAAGTTGTTGCACATAGGCTGCGGTTTTAGTCGCAACAGCAGACAGGGTTTGCACAAAATTCAGCGCAGGGCGTTCTACCGTTAACAGGCTGCGTGCAGAACCTGCCAATTTCAAAAAGGCTTCATTGGCAGCAACGTGGTCGCCATCATTTTTTAACCACGTGACTTGCACATTGGCATCGTATGCTTGAATCAGGGCATTTACCCACGGTTGACCTGCCAAAATCATGTCTTCACGGCTAATAATGGTGGCAGTGGCCTGCTCATCTTCAGGGGTCAATAATGCGGTAATATCACCATCGCCAATATCTTCTTGCAAGGCTTGCTGAATATTGATTTGGATGGATTGTTCAAGCAAAGCTGGAGAGATGCTCATAAGATTTTCCGTGTCGATCTTGCCCATGAAAATTGCGCGTTATATTAACACTGTTCTGCGTCAGGATGTGTTTTTTAGCCACGTTCGGGTGTAATTTAAGATGTTCATTGTCACGCGTTGGCATTAAACTGAAATTTCTGTTCTATTTTTCTATTCTAATGGTTTGGGGATTGCCTTATGCAGCATGTGCCGTCGTTTCAGGTGGTTGAGGGTCAATTACAAGGGGCAAGACAAGTCCCATCTCCGAATTTCAACGCCCGTCCGACAGACCAAGAGATTCAATTGCTGGTCATTCACAATATTAGTTTGCCGCCGTCACAATTTGGTGGTGGTTATATTGAGCAATTTTTTCAGAACCAAATGGATTGGTCGCAGCATCCTTACTTTCAGACCATTCAGGGCCTGCAGGTTTCGGCACATTTGTTGATTTTAAGAACAGGCGAGGTGCTGCAATTTGTTAATTTTGCAGATCGGGCGTGGCATGCGGGGCGTTCTAGTTATTTGGCACAGCCTGAATGTAATGACTATTCAATTGGGATTGAATTAGAGGGCAGTGATGACTTGCCTTTTGAAACAGCGCAATATCAGAGTTTGGTGCAGGTGGTACACAGTTTGCAGCAGGCCTATCCGAGTATTCAACAGCATATTGCAGGACATTCCGATATTGCACCGGGACGTAAAACTGATCCAGGGCCGTATTTTGACTGGCAGTATTTTCGTGAACAGTTATCTCAACTTAAAGCTTCGACATCACAGGAAAAATTGATCAATCAATAACAAAACTTTGTTGATGCTTTGATTACAATAGCGACTAAATTTTTAATTGGGTGGTAACGATGGCGCTTTGGCGATCGACCTTTATTGTCAGTGCAATGACCATGCTGTCACGGGTGCTAGGATTAGTCCGTGATGTGGTATTGCTGAATGTGTTTGGTGCAGGTAAAGATTTCGATACCTTTGTGGTGGCGTTTCGTATCCCCAACTTTTTCAGGCGACTGTTTGCCGAAGGGGCGTTTTCGCAGGCATTTATTCCTGTATTGACCGAATATAAAACCAGCCGCACTCATGCCGAAGTACAAATTTTAATTAGTCGGGTTTTTGGCTGTTTAATGACGGTAATGACAGGGCTAACCTTTACCGCCATGGTGGCTGCGCCTGCGGTGATGTATATCTACGCACCGGGTTTCCATAGCGACCCTGAAAAGTTTGCGCTAGCCACCGATATGTTCCGCCTGACCATTCCTTATTTGTTGTTTATGTCGCTGACGGCATTTGCCAGCAGTATTTTGAACAGCTATGGCTCATTTACCACGCCTGCCTTTGCGCCTGTATTGCTGAATGTGGCGATGATTGCAGGTGCATTATGGCTCACACCGTACATGGCAGAGCCGATTATGGCACTGGGTTGGGCGGTGATTATCGCGGGTGCTTTACAACTTGCGATTCAAATTCCAGAACTATGGCGTAAAAAGCTGCTGATTCCCCCTAAAGTTGATTTCAAGCATGAAGGGGTGGATCGGATTATGAAGCTGATGCTGCCTGCTTTATTTGGGGTATCGGTCACGCAAATTAACCTGCTACTCAACACCATTTGGGCATCTTTTATGCAGGATGGTTCGGTGTCGTGGTTGTATAGTGCGGAACGTATGACAGAGCTACCTCTGGGCTTAATTGGTGTAGCGATTGGGACGGTCATTTTACCGTCACTGTCTGCGCGTCATGCAGAACAAAATATGGATAAATTCCGCGGCATGATGGACTGGGCTGCACGGGTGATTATTTTGGTGGGTGTCCCTGCCAGTATTGCACTGTTTATGTTGTCAACGCCTATTATTCAGGCCTTGTTTGAGCGTGGTCAGTTTAGTTTTAAAGATACGCAAATGACCGCTTTGGCCTTGCAATGTATGAGTGCAGGGGTGATTTCATTCATGCTGATTAAAGTCTTTGCACCGGGTTTTTATGCACAGCAAGACACCAAAACACCAGTACGTGTGGGTTTAATGGCTGTGGCTGCCAATGCGATTTTAAACGTGGTGTTTATTGGCTTCTTTAAACTGATTGACTGGCAAGCTGAACACATGGCATTGGCACTGGCATCATCAGGTTCGGCTTTGGTGAATGCAGGCATGTTGTATTTCTATTTGCATCAACGCAAGATTTTCCGTTTTGGTGCGCACTGGAAAAAACTCATGGTGCAGTTTGCAGTGGCAAATGCCGTGATGATTGCTGCGTTGTGGTATGCCTTAACTTGGTATAACGGTGATGTATCACAATGGATGCGTGTGGCAGAAGTCACTGCGCTGTGTGTGGTGGGCGTAGTGGCCTATGGGGTTGGATTGTTGGCAACGGGTTTTAGACCACGTCATTTAAAACCTTAATGAAGCGAAGTTGATCTGAAAAAATACCGCAATTTAAATTGCGGTATTTTTTTGTTTAAAGATGATGCGGCTTTGGATTATTTTACAATTTCTAAAAGTTCCACATCAAAAATAAGCGTGCTGTTTGGCTCAATTGCATCGCCTGAGCCAATTTGACCGTAGGCTAGAGCAGCAGGAATAAAGAAGCGATATTTGGCACCAACTTTCATGAGTTGTAAGCCTTCAGTCCAACCTTGAATGACTTGGCTGACCTGAAATTCTGCAGCTTGATCGCGGGCGATAGAACTGTCAAATACCGTACCATCAATTAAACGACCTTCATAATGGACTTTAACGGTAGAGGTGGCTTTGGGTGATTTGCCCGTACCTGCCTGTAAGACTTGATATTGCAAGCCAGACTTGGTGACTTTGACCCCTGCCTTTTTGGCATTATTGTTTAAAAAGGCTTGCCCAATTTTAGCATTGCTATCGGCTACTTTTTTAAGCTCAATCAGTTGTTTGGCTTCGGCTTGCTTTTTGAATTGAGTCAGCACTCGTGCCATTTCTTCATCGCTTAAACTGGCGGCTTGGTCTTGTGTTGCCATTTTTAAGCCAGCAATGAAGGCTTCGAGATCAATATCTTTTAAGGTTTCCGCATTGCTGCGCCCCATTAAATAACCAAAGCTATAACCGACCTGATCTGCAACAGGACTTTTATTGGTCACGGTTTTGGCAAAACTGCCACTGCTGAGCAGTGCGATACACACAAGGGCAAGGTGTTTTTTCATTCTTTTCGTCCTAAGACCATACAGGAGAGCCAAGCTCTCCTGAAAGGGTGATGTTGTTATTTCACTTCAATCAGTTCAACATCAAAAATTAAGGTGCTGTTGGCAGGAATCATGCCTGGTACACCTTGTTCGCCGTAGCCCAGTTTCGATGGAATATACAGCGTAGCTTTACCGCCTTCCTTCATGAGCTGTAAACCTTCAGTCCAGCCCGGAATGACTTGATTCAGTGGGAATTCAATTGGCTCACCACGTTGTACCGAGCTGTCAAATACTTTGCCATCGACCAGTTTACCCGTGTAGTGCACTTTGACCACAGAGCTTGCCGTTGGCTGTTTGCCTGTGCCTTCTTTAATCACTTGATATTGCAAGCCAGAAGCTGTGGTTTGTACGCCTGCTTTTTTGCCATTTTCAGTTAAGAATGAATCACTGGCTGTTTGTGCAGCTTGCGCTTGAGTGGCTTGTTTTTGTTGCAACTCTTGCTGGAATTGCTCATAGGCTTTTTGTAATTCTTCTTCGGTGTAGGCAGGTTGTTTACGCGCATGACCTTCACGAACACCTGTTACAAAGCTGTTGATGTCTAGCTCTGGTGGGGTTTGATGTGCCACTTCATAACCCAAAGCGTAGCTGATTTTTTCAACCGCAGAAGCATTTGCCGACGCTTTAGAGGTCGCCACTGCTGGGTTTTGAGAGGCATAATAAACAGGAACAAGTGCAGCACCGCCTAAAATTACAGCAACAGCGATGGGTAAGGCTTTACTCATAGGTTTTCTCAAATTCATTTTATAGTTAAAAAAGCAGCATTCATCTTAGCAGACTTTTTCACAGACTTTTCTAGTTTGGCACGTGGCTTTGCAGCCTGTGTCGATTCAACTTTTTTAATATATGCTGCTTACGCAGTTTATTCTATAACAGACTGAATATCTAAAACATTTTTTATACATAAATCTTATCAATTCAGGACTAGATGTGGGTCATTTAAGAAAAGTCAGATTGCGTTTGGGCTGTAGGTAAATTTTTATTGTAATCGCATAAATGATCAAGACAGCGTCCTGATGGGTTGTTGTCCAATAATAGGATTAACCTTCGGTTCGACCCACTTTTGTTTCGGCAAAAGTGGGCAAAACCATTGTCATCCACAAAACCTGTTTAATTCTTGTATCTCATTCATTATTTCGCAGAAACAATAATGGTCTAATGCTACGCAGGTTGTGGATGACACTTCCGAGTATCCTCATGTGATCTAGGTTTTTAGATGAGCGGTTTTACCTAAATAAAGATAGAAATATATTTGACTATCATGACTTATCTTAAAAGTCAGTCAAAGTCGGCCTTTAACACAACCCGATAGCGTGCCTTGCCCTGATGCAAATGTTCAATTGCCTGATTGATTTGTGACATCGGAAAAACTTCCACCTGTGGGGCAATCTGTTTGCGTGCGGCAAATTGTAGTAATTGACGCAGCGCTGCAGGCGAACCTGTCGATGAACCAGTAACCGATTTTGCACCGCCAATTAAGCTGCCCGCCTTAATTTGCATGGGTTCTAGCGCTACACCTAGCATGTGAATAGTGCCATGTGGTGCAAGCGTACTTAAATAAGCATTCCAGTCCAAGCTTACGTTTACCGTACTTAAAATCAGGTCAAACTTGCCACGCTGGGTTTTAAGGGCAGCAGCATCACGGCTGTTCACTACATGGTCTGCACCCATAGCCAGTAATTCTGCGGTTTTGTCTGGATTGGAACTGAACGCCGTAATTTCACAGCCCCATGCTTTTAATAATTTGATGGCGATATGCCCCAAGCCACCAATACCAATCACCGCAACATGATGTACTGCCTGAATTTGATGTTTCAAGATCGGATCAAATACGGTAATTCCACCACAGAGCAAAGGCCCTGCACTGACAGGATCGACCTCATCGGGTAATGGAATTACCCATTGCCAACCTGCACGGACTTTATCGGCAAAACCACCTGCATGTCCCACAATGGTTGCGGTAGTGCCATTGCTGCACAGCACTTGTTCGC
Source organism: Acinetobacter sp. YH12095 (assembly GCF_013419245.1). Lineage (NCBI taxonomy): Bacteria > Pseudomonadati > Pseudomonadota > Gammaproteobacteria > Moraxellales > Moraxellaceae > Acinetobacter > Acinetobacter sp. YH12095. Next base: position 107,313 of record NZ_VPAL01000007.1, on the reverse strand, counting down.
CTGCAATACAGGCATCGCAGTGTTGGCAACTGTCTGCAGTCCAGCCAATGCCTACACGTTGCCCCACGGTTAAGCCTTTGGCCTCACTGCCTAATTGGGTAATCGTGCCAATAATTTCATGTCCTGCCACCACAGGATATACCGAGGAATGCCAGTCATTTTGAATGACTGAAAGATCGGAATGGCATAAGCCACAATATTCGACTTTGACTTCTACCTGATGCGCCTGCAGTTCACCCGCATCAAATTGATAGGCTTGCAGGGCTTCACCTGCCTGCATTGCGGCATAGGCTCGAATGGTATTACTCATATTGCACCGTCCTTGTCATCGACTGACTGTATTGATTGGTGATCTTGCTGTTATGGGGTGAGCAGTTTTGAATACTAAAGCTTGGATGTTGTTTTAAAGTGACAGTGATTTTCATGGTCATCGACCATGCCCACAGCCTGCATAAAGGCATAGCAGGTGGTCGGGCCTACAAATTTAAAACCATTTTTCTTTAAGGCTTTCGACATGGTAACACTGGCGTTGGTTTGTGCAGGTGCAAGACGATAGTCAGGTACATCATTCCTAATAGGTCGCTGTGCGACAAAATCCCAAAGCCATGTCACGACGTCTATATCGGCATCTTTTAGTTTTTGCCATGCACGTGCGTTGTCACGAATTGCTTGTAATTTGCCTCGATGTCGAATCAATCCAGCATCTTGTAATTTGAGCGCAATATCATCATCACTGAAGGCGGCAATTTCAGCAATGCTGTATTGAAAAAAATGCTGACGATACGCTTCACGTTTTTTTAATACAGTAATCCAAGACAAGCCTGCTTGCTGTCCCTCTAAACACAGCATTTCAAATAAATGCACTTCGGCAAATACAGCTTGTCCCCACTCTAAATCATGATAGGCAATATAGAGCGGATCATCGGAACACCAGCCACAGCGTTGTATCGTCATGGGTCATGCTCCTTGTTGAATAGATAGCTGAATAGATGTGAATGGGACGGACTTAAAGCTGAAATGCTGCCCATTGGTCATGTTGGTTATCCCAATAATATAGTTCTGCCTGTTGCAGATCGTGAAAGGAAATCCAGTTGTCTTTACCAACTTTATCTGAATAACCTGTGCTGATGAGCAGGGCATCTTCAGTAATTTCCATGACCCAGCCTTGATGGACTTGTCCTGCCAATACAATTTTTTGTTGATTGCCAGATTCTGCAAATTCCACCAATCGATTTATCAAGGCTTCAGACATGAAATGTTCCTAACAAAATTAACGTAAATAAGGATAAGGATTGACCGCACCGCGTCCTTTACCATTTAAATAAAGTCCGTAATGCAAATGTGCGGCAGTGTGTCGGGCGTTGCCTGTATTGCCGACATAGCCAATATGCGTTCCTGCCTTGACATAATCGCCCACGTTTAAACCGCGTTTATGTCCATCCAAGTGTGCATAGTAATGCCAAGTGCCTGCAGGCCCTAATATCCAAATTACTTTACCACCTAAGCGATTATCGCGTAAGTCTGCAATTAAACCTTCTGTAGCGCTATACACTTTGCTGCCTTTGGCGGCAAGAATATCAATGCCTTCATGCAAACGTCCGCTACTACGAGATGCACCCCAAGTGTCATTCAACTGATGCGCTTTAATGCCCTGCACAGGAATGGGCAAGCGAGTTTTTAAACTCATTTGATTGAGTTTTTGCACCAAGGCAGGCGGGAGTGGGGTACTAGGACGTTTCGGTGCAGAACTACAGGCCGCAATCAATAAGGTAAAGAGTGACAGGCTTAAAACAGCAATCCATCGAAACATAAGACATCCTTGTAATGGCAGTGAAAGCAAAGATTTCATTCATCACGATGCTTGACTATGTCACAGATTGATTGCCGAGATCAATTTTTTCATGGCCGTCGGAATGCCCAAATCGCTGGCTTGTTGCGGACTATACCAATCTGCATTCAGTTCTATTGCCAAGTGTTCTTGTAGATCAGCATCGACCTGAAAACACAGTGCTTCAAGCTGCCAAGTGAAATGGGTAAAGCTATGTGAAATCTGTGCGCGTTGCTGTACCTGTTTAAGGCTCAAGCTTTGACACAGTTGCTCAAAAGCCTGTGCATCTTCAATGACAGGCAAACACCATAGTCCACCCCAAAGTCCTGTATTGGGACGTTGTTGCCATAACCACTGATCTGCGCATTGCAGTACTAAGACCTGTGCAGATTTAACGGGTACGGCTTTTTTCGGTTTTTTAAAGGGCAATTCCTGCTCTAAACCTTGTTGATGTGCTTTGCAGTGTTGTTGCATTGGGCAATATAAGCACAGTGGTTTTTTGGGGGTACAAATGGTGGCGCCCAAATCCATAATAGCCTGCGTATAGTCGTGATTACGCACTTCGGGGCAGAGCTGTTCTGCCAGTTGCCACATGGCACGTTCATGTACAGGTTTGGATAAATCATCTTCAATAGCAAAAAAACGTGCTAAAACCCGTTTGACGTTGCCATCCATAATGACGCCGTATTGGCGTAAACCCAGCGACATCATGGCACCACCCGTAGAGCGACCAATGCCCGGCAAAGCCATCCACTGTTCGAGCGTACTTGGAAAATGTCCTTGCTGTGCCACAATGGCTGCGGCTTTATGCAAGTTGCGGGCGCGGGCGTAATAGCCTAAACCTGCCCAATACGGTGCAACTTCATCCCAAGTTGCACGTCCTAAATCTTGCACTGTCGGAAAGCGCTGCAAAAAACGCTCAAAATATTGCAATACGGTTTTGACCTGAGTTTGTTGCAGCATGATTTCAGACACCCACACCGCATAGGGATCATCGGCGACTTGCCACGGCAGGTCATGGCGTCCGTGTTGATCGAACCACGTGAGGAGAGCATCGGAAAATGAAAAAGCAGTCATGCGAACCCAGTTTGTAAAGTAGCGGCTTAGTATAGCCAAACTGGCGTGGGAATTACGTGCATAAAAAAAGAAGATGAGCGTGCATCTTCTTCTTTAGGTTTGGTTTCACTTGGTTTGGGATAAAACGAGTCGTGGTTTAAATTTGACCGCTCATACCCCAACGGTTATCCAATTTTAAGGTCTGACCTTCATAGCGTGGAATAATGTGGATGTGTAAATGCTCAGATTTAGCATCAAACACATCGCCATCATTAAAACCAACATGGAAACCTGCAGGTTGATGACGCAATTGCAACTCATTGCGCGCCAATTCTAATAAAGACAATAAACTTTTACGTTCTTTGTCTGTAATGTCAAAAAAAGAGCCGACGTGACGTAGCGGAATGATTACGCAATGTCCTTTAGACAGGGCATTGGGTTCAGGCAAAATTACCCCAAATTCATTTTTTGCCAAAACATCATAATCATCAAAATTGCAATAAGGGCATTGCTCAGTCATTGTTATATCCTCTTCTTTAAAATTTTCTTGGCTTGCGTTGAGTATATGCTGCGTAATGTGAACAGCAGATTAATCTGCTAAACGACGATCTAGCACTTCATACATGGCAGCTAAACCTTGTTGCTCTGCCGATGCGTTGTAGCCTAAATCGACCCCATTGGCTTTGGCACGTTCATCAGCTTGAGGGTTACTAAAGCCGTGTTTGGCATCTTCAAAAATAATCACTTCATGCTCTACTTGAGCCGCGTGCATTTCTTCACGGAAACTTGCGACGTCGTCTAAAGTCACCATGCTGTCCAGTTCACCATGCAACACCAAAATCTCGGCTTGTACCTGACCTTGTTGTGCAGGGGCTTTCGGGCTGAGGTTGGCGTGGAAGGTCACCACTGCTTTTAATGCTGCGCCAGAACGAGCCAAATCCAGAACGACTTTGCCGCCATAACAGAAACCAATTGCAGCGAGTTTATCGCGATTTACTTCAGGTTGGGCAGCTAAAGTGTCCAAAGCTGCAGACGCACGAGTCACAATTGTGTCAGCATCTGCAAAAGTTTGCATCATCCATTCATTGGCTTGGGCTGCGGTGGTGGTGACTTTTTTATCGCCATACATATCAATCGCTAAGGCTGCAAAACCATGTTCAGCCAATTCACGCGCGCGTTGTTCGGTGTATTCGTTACGTCCCCACCATTCAGGTGCGACAATCACCCCCGCGACAGCTTGTGCTGTTTCTGGTGCAGCAAAATAACCGATCAGTTTGCTGCCATCTGCAGCCGTATATTCAATTTCGCGAGTTTTGATTGCTAAAGCCATGCCTTATTCCTTATCGTTTTCAATGCCATGATTAAAGCATAATAATATGGCACGCATTTTTAAAAACAGGGTAAATACTGCCTATAAATGTGAGAAAATATTTTTAAAATAGCCAAATTGGCATTTGTTGCGTAAAAAGCGGACATAAAAAAAGAAGGAAAAATCCTTCTTTTTTATCTGATTTTTAGGAATTTATAGACGAGGTCACTAGATTTTTCCGCGAGAGAGGAAACCAACAATTGCCAAAATCACAGCAATCACCAATAAAATAATGGCAAAGTCTTTGGATAAACCTGCGACACCACCAAAACCAAGTAAACTCGCGATTAACGCAATCACTGCGAAGATTATAGCCCAACGAAACATAATTGTTCTCCATGTGTTTTTATAGCTTCTGAATTTAGTATAGGGAGCTGAACGCAGCACACTGTTTTGTTTTTGTGTATTAAATGTTCAGTTGTTTGAGTTAAGTGTTTGATTCATTTAAAGACTAAACAAAAGCAACAAGTTGAAACAAGGCTGTTATAATGACGCAGTTTTGTTATTTTCTGTGCGCTATGTCTGATCAATTACGACCTGAATTTTGGAAAAACTATCCGCTGAATGCCTTAAATACTGCGGAATGGGAAGCCTTGTGCGATGGTTGCGGTTTATGCTGTTTGGTCAAACTAGAAGATGAAGACACGCAAGAAGTGGCCTATACCAAAGTGGCGTGCAAGTTACTGGACTGTAACACAGCACGTTGTTCAGATTATGCCAATCGCTTTGACTTTGTGCCCGATTGCATTCAACTTACCCCCGAAAAACTAGAAAAAATTCACTGGTTGCCGCCAAGTTGTGCCTATCGTCGTTTAAAACAGGGCAAAAATTTGCCATCTTGGCATTACTTAAATACGGGCTCACGCCAAAGTGTGATTAAAGCCAAAAAATCTGCGGCAGGGCGTTGTATTTCAGAACTGGATGTTGCAGAAGAAGATATAGAAGATTATGTGGTGCGTTGGGTGCGTTAATTCATACTGCAGAATAAACTTTGAATCGTGTTTTAGCGATAAATCGGTACGATTAGAAATACTCCAAAGCTTGAGATCATAGTAGACTAGGTTGAAGTCAAGTATAGAAATAACAAGATGTCAGAGAGTCATATTCCACTGCCTGAGCGTTTGCGTCCACGCGATTTATCGCAAATTATTGGTCAAGATCATCTTTTAGGTGAGCAAGCGCCGTTACGCCAAATGATTGATCAGGGGCATTTGCCTTCAATTATTTTCTGGGGGCCACCAGGGGTGGGGAAAACCACCATCGCTTTGCTGTTGGCGCAGGCGGTAGATCGTCCTTTTATCAGCCTTTCTGCCTTGAATACTGGGGTCAAAGAGCTGCGTGAAATTATTGCCGAAGGCGGCGATTTGCTCACACCAGTGGTGTTTATTGATGAAATTCATCGCTTTAATAAGTCGCAGCAAGATGCCTTATTAAATGCGGTGGAAAAGGGCAAAATCACCTTAATTGGTGCGACCACTGAAAATCCATCTTTTGAAGTCAATAGTGCGCTGCTTTCACGTTGTCAGGTCTATACCTTAAAGGCTTTAGATGCCGATTCGATTCAGACTTTGCTGACTCAAGCCATTCAGCAAGATCAATTCTTAAAAGACCGTTATATTCAGATTGAAGAATTTGATGCTCTGATTCAGTTTGCTGCAGGTGATGCACGCAAGGCTTTAAACCTACTGGACTTGGTGGCAAGCACCTTTGAACCCGAGGTGGAAAATATCATCACCAACGCGATTGTGGTCAAGGTTGCGCAACAAAACATTGCCCGTTATGACAAGTCAGGCGAGCAACATTATGATTTGGTATCGGCTTTTATTAAGTCAATTCGTGGCAGTGACCCCGATGCTGCATTGTATTGGATGGCGCGCATGCTCAAAGGCGGTGAAGACCCGAGCTTTATTGCGCGTCGCATGTTGATTGCTGCTTCGGAAGATATTGGCAATTCAAATCCGAATGCCTTGTTATTGGCAGGCGAGTGTTTCCGCTCGGTACAAGTGCTGGGTATGCCCGAAGCGCGGATTATTTTAGGACAATGTGCAGTATATTTGGCAACCAGTGCCAAAAGTAACAGTACTTATTTGGCAATTAATAAAGCCATGGATTTGGCTGAAAAAACCGCCAACTTACCTGTGCCACTGCATTTGCGTAATGCACCGACCAAACTGATGAAAGAACAAGGCTATGGCGTAGATTATTTGTATCCGCACAATTACCCAGAGCATTTTGTGCTACAGGACTATTTGCCGCCTGAACTGAAAGGCACAAAGTTGTATGAGTCGGCACGTAATAAACGTGAAGTGGAAGGTGAGCGTTTACAACAACGTCGTTGGCAGCAGACTCAATCCTAAGCGATTTGGTATAGCTGAAAAGATATTTGTAAAAGTATTGGCATAAAAAAAGCTCAAGAATCAACTTGAGCTTTTTTAGATTTGTTTGCAGCCTTGAGTGCTGCATTCAAAGGTTTAAAGCGGTTTGATGTTTACAGCATTCGGGCCTTTTTGACCTTGCGCAATGCTGAATTCAACTTGCTGACCTTCGTGTAAAGTCTTGAAGCCTGAGTGTGCGATTTCGCTGAAATGCGCAAACACATCTGGACCAGATTCTGGTTGAATAAAACCAAAACCTTTAGTTTCGTTAAACCACTTTACCGTGCCTTTCATTGTCGGATTTGACATAGGGAAATATCCTGCTGAATTTTAATATGTTGCAATCTAAAAAAGATTTGGAATAACTGGGAAAAAGATGCGACTTAAAATCTGAACAAACGAAGGATTACAAAATAAAACTACGGACTTAGACGATTAAAACGAACTTCATATTTTTCTAGTATGACAACAAGCATACACGGAATTGCAGAATACACAATTTAAATTCAGATAAATTTAAAAATAGGCAGACAGACTGGGCATTGTGGATGGGGCGATTTTTTCAAAGATTTGGTTTGTAAACCCTGTTTGGTCTACAGCAAAATACAAAAAACCGAGCAATGTTGCTCGGTTTTGGGAATTCAGCTTTTAAAATTGAAAAGCTTGAATTAGATATTGTCTAAGTCGATGCCTAAACGTGCAGCAACTTCTTCATAAGCTTCAACCACACCGCCTAAACCTTGACGGAAACGGTCTTTGTCGAGTTTCTTCTTGGTGTCTTTGTCCCATAAACGGCAACCGTCTGGAGAGAACTCATCACCCAACACAATACGGTCGTGGAATACACCAAACTCAAGTTTGAAGTCGACCAAAATCATGTTACCTGCATCAAACAATGCTTTTAATACATCGTTGACTTGGTAAGTTAATTCTTTCATTTTTACCAATTGTTCAGCATTGGCCCAACCTAAAGCAATCGCTTGAGATTCGTTTACCATTGGGTCGCCAAGAGCGTCATCTTTAAAGAACAATTCAAATGTAGGTGGGGTCAGTTCTTTACCTTCTTCTACACCTAAACGACGGCAGAGTGAACCTGCAGCGTAGTTACGAATAACGCACTCTACAGGAATCATGTCTAACTTTTTCACCAATACTTCGTTTGGTGTAAGTAGTTTTTCAAAGTGAGTTTCGATACCCGCTTCAGCCAATTTTTCCATGATAAAGGCGTTAAAACGGTTGTTCACCTTACCTTTACGATCTAGTTGTTCGATTTTTTCGCCATTGAACGCAGAGGCATCATCACGAAAGACTAAAATCAGGTGGTCTGCACTGTCTGTGGTATAAACAGATTTTGCTTTACCAGTATAGAGCAAGGTTTGTTTTAACATGAGGGAACCTTTTTCAAAAAAAAATGCCTAGTACGGCTAGGCTGGCCAATTTTGGTAAATCTGGGCCAACAGATCTGCAGCTTTTTCTTGATCTGCAAAGCTGTTATCGGCATTGAATACAGCTAGGTTGTTGCTCGAACCGACAGAGGTCAATCTTAAGACATAAATCTGTTGATCGACCTTAATGGTTGCCTCGTAACGGTTCTTACTTTGACCAACAATGCTGTAATTCAGACTGCTGAGGGTGGCAAGTGTGTATTGCCAAATTGTAGCAGAATTTCCATCAATTTTGAGCAACGGATTTTGGTTTCCGTCAACTACGGGTTGAGGACGTCCAATTTGCGTACTGTCTTGAACTGTGTTGCTGCTGGCTTGCATGGCTTCAGGACGTGGCATCGCAAAACGGTTGCCACGTGCATTTTCAAGCTTAGGTGCATTTGCCGTTGCTAAAGGGTCAACGCTTGGTGCAGGATACAACGGTGTTGCAGGTCGAACCACAGAACCTTCTGGATATTGAAGTGGTGCTAAAGTAGCGGCGTCTTTATAGTCCAATGAACCATTATTGATGGCAAGAGAACTACAACCAGCCAAACTCAATACTGAAAGTGCGGCGATAAAACCAAAACGTAATTGCATCATACTAAGCTCTTTTATTGAATGACACCCGCAGCCTGAAGGGCTTCGCGTAACGGTGCACGATATTGTTCTGCAAGCGGAGTTAATGGCAGGCGAATTCCTGTACCAATTAATCCCATTTCATGAAGTGCCCATTTCACAGGAATTGGGTTCGATTCACAAAATAGAATATTGTGTAAATTTGCAATCGCACTGTTTTGTTGCTCTGCACCTGCAGCATCACCTGCGATTGCAGCCGCGCAAACTTGGCTCATGGCTTTTGGTGCAACATTGGCGGTTACAGAAATATTGCCTTTTGCACCGTGCAGCATCAATTGATATGCCGTAGCGTCATCGCCTGAATACACCACCATGTTTTTGCCTGTTAAGCCAGCCAATAATTGCTGACCACGTGGCACATCGCCCGTTGCATCTTTTACGCCCACAATATTTGGGATGTCTGCAAGACGGATGACCGTTTCATTTGACATATCTACACCAGTACGACCCGGTACATTATATAAAATGATAGGTAAATCAACTGCTTCTGCAATTGCTTTATAGTGCTGGTATAAACCTTCCTGAGTTGGCTTATTATAATAAGGCGTTACCAATAAGGCCGCATCTGCGCCCAATTGTTGTGCTTCTTTGGTCAGTTCGATGGCTTCATGCGTTGAGTTTGCACCAGTACCAGCAATGACAGGAATACGCTTATTTGCGACGCGAATAATTTCTGCGATCACTTTGGTGTGCTCTTCCATACTTAAGGTCGATGCTTCACCAGTTGTACCTACAGCAACAATACTGTTGGTACCTTGTTCTATGTGCCACTCAACGAGCTTCTCGAGACCTTTCCAATCTACGCTGCCATCTTCTAACATTGGGGTGACAATTGCGACAATTGAGCCTTGAATGGTCTGTGCTTGCTGAGTCATTTTTTAAAAAGATCCTATTTTTCCATCCACAGAGGTGTAGAAAAGGTAGATGTGGATGGTTGCAGTATTTTGATTTGGGTCAAAATTCAATCAAATTGATTAAATAATGCTTAGCCAAATTATGACTGATTCAGTGTGTCAGAACAATATGCTTTCGTCAAAGCAATCATAAACTTTGTTTAATGTAGTATTTTAGGATCAGCAGCTTGTTGTTCAAAATAAAAAAATAATAACCATCTCCTTTGTACCCAAATTTTCATTGGTATGGCGCAACCCTCATCAGCACTTTTTTAGCCTCAAGTTTGAAATACAACGCTGAATATAGGGTCTGTTGACATTTCATAAATGGCTTGCGCTGTAGGCTAAAACTGAGCAGATCAGGCATGAAACGCAGGGAATAGCGAGACTATTGCCAAGTTTCATAACGCAATCTGAGAAAGTTTTAGCCACATGAGCAAGAACAAAGCGCTGCTTTGTTTGCTGCGCAAGGGGGCGAGCATATTTTTTGCTGCTATTGCGTTATGTGCCAGTCATTTAGAATGACTAAATTTCCTGTCTCATGCTTTATATCAGCTAAAAAATCTTGCGAGATATATCTCTCACGTCGCAAACATAGATGAATTGTCAACAGACCCTAGATATTTATATAAAAAAACGCTCAATTCAGACCTTATAGCTCTTATATCTGACTGTTTTAATCGGGATATTTTGATTTTTGATTCTTAAGAATAATAGCTTTTAAGTCTACCTATGTTGTCGCTGACTTCTTAAATGGTGAGAAATCTTGCGCTGAATTTACTGCATTAAGCGGGAAAATAGCGTGTAATTTGCCAGATTTATTGTTTTTTTCGCTATGTTTTTTTCTACATGCTTCGCAACACGTTTGCGCTGATCTGAAAAAATTCACTTTGGTCTAACACTTATTGATAGCTATTGCTGCAGTTTAAAACTGCGCAAGATGCAGGCTTTCACATGGCTATCTAATTCTAGTAGAGGGACCCAATGGATAGATCAACACAACATAGCGATCAGCGGCATGCGGTTATTACCGTCGCGATCTGCTTTTTAATTGCAGTGATTGAAGGTCTGGATATTCAGGCAGCAGGTATTGCTGCGGCAGGTATCCGTGAGCATTTTGGTTTAGACAGCTCGCAGCTTGGGGTATTTTTTAGTGCGGGTATTTTAGGTTTATTGCCAGGTGCTTTGGTTGGCGGACGTTTTGCAGACCGTATTGGTCGTAAAAAAGTATTAATCTGGTCTACAGCAGTCTTTGCTTTATTTACCTTATGTACGGTGTGGGTGAATAGCTTTGAAAGCCTATTGGCGGTGCGCTTCTTGGCAGGTGCGGGTTTAGGGGCAGCCATGCCAATTTTAATTACTTTGGCATCTGAAGCTGTTTCGCCACAAAACCGTGGTCGTGCTGTGGGCTTGATGTATTGTGGTATGCCTGTGGGTGCAGCCATTTTATCTTTAATTGCCAGTACAGATTTTGGCTCAAACTGGAAAAACATTTTCTATTTGGGTGGTTTGCTGCCATTTATTGTCATTCCATTGATGATGTGGTTATTGCCAGAATCACGTGAATTCTTAAAAGCACAAGCGGCAGGTAAAGATGTCACAGCACAAAATGCTGCGCCAAAAGCATCTTTTAAAGATTTGTTTAATTCACAAAACTTATTGCGCACCTTATTTATTTGGGTGAGTTACTTCTTTACCTTGATGGTGGTTTACATCATGTTGAGCTGGTTACCATCTTTATTTATGGAATTAGGTTTCTCGCGTAAAGAAGGCAGTACTGCACAGTTCTATTTCATGGTGAGTGCGACAGTCGGTACTGTAATTTTGGGTATGCTGACCGACCGTTGGAAAAAAGCCTACGTGATTTTATTGATGTATGGTGGTATTTTGGCAGGTTTATTTGCTCTAAATGCAGCGGGTTCACTCATGCAAATGTATATGGCTTCAGCTTTGGTCGGTGCTTTTGTGATTGGCTGTCAGGGCGTGTTATATGCTTTTGGTAGTATTGTCTACCCAACCGAAGTACGTGGTACTGGGGTCGGTGTTGCCTCTGCTGTTGGTCGTGTAGGCGCAATGCTTGGCCCTGCTATTGCAGGTCAGTTGTTGGCAGCAGGCTTTGGTGCGGCTGGGGTTATTTCAGCAGCCATTCCATGTATTATTATTTCAGCCATTTTCATGTTGTTATTGGTACGTCGTATTCAAACTGTTTAAAAGGATGAGAACAGTTGAAAGACCAAATAGCCTGCACCTGCAGGCTATTTTTTTGTATGTTGATCGCTGATTTTTGAGAGAAAATGCTCGAATGAAGTGTGACAAGTACTGTCGCAAAGCTGCCTGTTCTACTGGGTGGCAATGACGCAAGCAGGGTATAATAAGTCCTAAAAAACAGTAAATATAAGAGTATCATTTGAAGCAGAAAAAATTGATTGCAGAATTTCAGTTGGATCAACAGCAGTTTTCGCTGTATCTGATTGAATATGAATTTATTTTAGAACTGAAACGCCATTTTCGAGCAACACGGACTTCTCCAAAACAAAACGCGTGGCTGGCATTTGCCGATCAAGCTACTTATGAAGATGTCAACGCAGGTATTGATGCCTTTCAGGTGATGCGTTTAACCCGACAGCATTTGGTCAATTATTTAACTCGGCATCCACTGCCTTATTTTTATTTTCATGCCGCGACTGCACGCAAAGCCAAAATCTATCCACGTTTTGTACGGCAATTATTGTTACAGCTACCGAACTATCAACATTGTGCCGAAAACGATTCTTTTTATTTTTATCAAAGCGATACAACTCAGACTTAAATTTCAGCTATGCTGAGGGTAGCGTTTAAGATGGGAAAGGAAACAGCATGCAGCAGCTGAATAATGCCTTGATTGTGGTTGATGTGCAAAATGGTTTTTGTCCAGGAGGTAATTTGGCGGTTGCAAATGCCGATCAAATTATTCCCTGCATTAATGCGTTGGGACGTGTGTTTCAGAACATTGTGATCACCCAAGACTGGCATCCTGCAACGCATGTGTCCTTTGCTGCCAACCATGCAGGCAAACAGGACTATGAGCAGATTCAGCTCAGTTATGGCGAGCAAGTGTTGTGGCCTGTGCATTGTGTGCAAGGCACAGCTGATGCTGAATTACACCCAGATTTAGATTTGCCTACAGCACAATTGATTATACGCAAAGGTTTTCACGAGCAAATAGACAGTTATTCTGCCTTTATGGAAGCAGACCGCAAAACCACCACAGGCTTGGCGGCCTATTTAAAAGCCCGTGAAATTGATACGGTTTATATTGTGGGCATTGCCACCGACTTTTGTGTGGCGTGGACGGCAATAGATGCCTGTGAGTTGGGTTTTAGCACCTATGTGATTGAAGATGCCACCAAAGCGATTGATTTAAATGGCTCTTTAGAACAAGCATGGCAACAGATGTTGGCACAAGGAGTACAGCGAGTACAAAGTCAGCACTTACTTGGCTAAAACTAGATAACGAACTGGCCGCGAAAGGGAAGGGCGAAATCTTCCTTTTTGCTATAAAAATAGATTAAATGTAAAATAAAATAAATAAAAATCAATTTTTTACATATACCCAATTTTGACGAAATGTTCTGCGATTGATTGTGGGTGTAACATGATTGTCATAATCTCTACCTACCATGCCTTGCACAGAGGCGAAATAAGCAGACTGTCTTAAAAACAGCATAGAGAAGATATGGAACACTTTCAGCATTCATCTGATACTTATTTTAATCGTGAACTCTCTTTAATTGAGTTTAACCGTCGGGTCTTGGCGCAAGCTTTAGACCCAGAGTTACCTATTTTAGAGCGACTCAATTTTTTAATTATTTTTTCACGTAATTTAGATGAGTTTTTTGAAATTCGCGTTGCAGGTTTAATGAAGCAACTCGATTTGAATGCCATTACCCGTACCCCAGATGCCATTCCGACTGAACAGGTCTTGGTAGAACTGTCTGATAAAGTGCATCAGGCGGTGAAGCAGCAATACGACACTTTAAATTATGCCATTTTGCCGCAGCTGCAAAGTTTAGGGATTCACTTTATTCAATACCATGACATTGTGGATAAACATAAAGCGTGGATTGCCGATTATTTTGCCCGTCAGGTACAGCCTGTTTTAACGCCAATTAGCCTAGACCCATCGCATCCATTTCCGCGTTTGGTCAATAAAAGTCTAAACTTTATTGTCAGTTTACAAGGCAAAGATGCTTTTGGACGTGAAATTGAAATGGCGATTGTGCCTGCGCCACGCTCTTTGCCACGTTTAATCAATTTGCCAAAAGAAGTGGCAGGTAGTGCGACTGAACATATTTTCTTGACTGCGATTATTCAGCAGCATATCAATGATCTGTTCCCAGGCATGAAAGCCACAGGTTGCTATGCGTTTCGAGTGACCCGCAATGCCGACCTGATTTTGGCCGAAGATGTCGATGATTTGGCAGTTGCCTTAAAAGATGAATTATCGTCACGTCGTTTTGGGCGTGCGGTACGTTTAGAAATTGAAGATGATTGCCCGCAAGATATTATTGATTATTTGCTCAGAGAGTTTGATTTAGATGAGCAGCAATTATATCGGATTAGCGGGCCGATTAACCTGTCGCGTCTGACCAGTAGTTTTGACCGACCTGAATTGAAATATCCACCTTTTGCACCTGTGATTCCAAAAATATTTCGGAAGCAAAAACCGATGTTTGAGATTCTGAAAAAGCAGGATGTGTTGCTACATCACCCATTTGACTCTTTTCAGCCGGTGATTAATTTACTCAAAGAAGCGGCGAAAGACCCAAATGTGTTGGCGATTAAGCAAACGCTGTATCGTAGTGGCCCAGATTCTGAAATTGTGCAGGTACTTGCAGAAGCCGCACGTAATGGCAAAGAAGTCACTGCCGTGATCGAGCTACGCGCACGTTTTGATGAAGAATCCAACATTATGGTCGCCAACGTCTTGCAAGAGGCAGGCGCAGTGGTGGTGTATGGCATTGTCGGCTATAAAACCCATGCCAAAATGATTTTGATTGTGCGTCGTGAGCAAGATCAGTTGGTGCGCTATGTACATTTGGGTACAGGCAACTATCATGCGGGCAATGCACGTATGTACACCGACTATGGTTTGATGACCACACATCCTGATATTTGTGAAGATGTGCATCGGGTGTTTCAGGAACTCACAGGCATGGGCAGATCGGCAAAATTAAAAAACTTGCTGCATGCACCATTTACCTTGCACAGTGAATTGCTCAAACTGATTGAACAAGAAATCGGGTTTGCACAAGCAGGCAAAGCTGCCCGAATTATCATTAAAGTCAATGCATTGACTGAGCCTGAGTTAATTACGGCTTTGTACCGTGCTTCGCAGGCAGGGGTACAGGTCGATTTAATTATCCGCTCGATTTGTTGTTTGATTCCAAAAGTGAAAGGTATGTCTGAGCGTATTCATGTCCGTTCGATTGTGGGACGCTTTTTGGAGCATACCCGCGTGTATTATTTTGAGCATGGTGGTGCAAAAAAATTGTACTGCGCCAGCGCAGACTGGATGGGGCGCAACTTATTTTCACGGGTGGAAACTTGCTTCCCTATTTTGGATGAGAAAATTAAACAGCGTATTGTAGAAGATGGCTTGCTGAGTTATTTGCATGACAATCAAAATGCGTGGGAGCTACAAGCCAATGGCGAATGGCAGAAAGCTGCTGTGGTGGGGCAGGCTGCTGTACACAATGCGCAAATGTATTTGGTCGAGCAGAAGCAGTTGAATGTGTAAATTGGGCTGCAGTAAATGGATGTGATCTAGCATCTGTGAGTATAAAAAACCTGAGTATGTGTGCATACTCAGGTTTTTATGCTTTTAAGGCATCTCATGGATTATTTTAAGAAGCTCTTGAATGTTTGCCTTTTAGAATTTCAGTTCGCAGGCTTTGCGCCAACTCAGCCGATTGGCTGTCCATGCCATTAACCATAAAGGCATGGCGCATCAGCACATTGGTCGGATTTGGCATACTCACTAATTCATAATGCGTAGACAGTTCATCTAGTAATTCATTCGGTAAATGCACTGCATTTTCACGAGCAGATAATTGATGCACCAAACGCTCTGCTGCCTGCACTGCAGATAACTGCATGGCTTCGACTGCGGTTGATAAACCACTGCGAGTTTGCAACACAAAACGCTTTTCTTCACGATAACGCTTATACAGCACTTCAGACAATAACTGGAACACCGTGCCAATCATGGCCATACAGGCTGCTGCATTTGGTGTATTGGCTGCAATACTGAGTGTTGCGCCATCTTCATGGAATGGTTGTACTGTTTGAATGTCGGAACGGTTTAACTTGTAGTGTTGTACGCACAGTTCAATGCTTTTGTTCAGGAAAATCTGACATAAGCTAAAATAAGGCACAGACACACTTTGCGTGACCGTGTCTAATAATTGTTTCGGGTCATAAAACTGAATATTCAGCGCAATGTTGTTTTGCTCTTGGCTTTGCTCAATGGATTTGTTTGCTTTAGGCGACATCACAGGTTTAGGCTGTTGCTGTGCCTGCGCAAGTGCCAAAGCCGTTTGATGTTTTTCTTGTTCAAGGGCTTGCGTCAATAATTGTAATTCGTGTTTAAGGCGAGATTCATTATTAATGCGTGCTAAATATTCACTACGACTTGGACGGGCAATCGCGCGATAAGCCAACCATAACAAGCCATGAACCAATAATGATAAAAGTGTCGCTAACCATTGGGTACGCAGAATTTCACCAATACTTGGCTGAATTAAGGTAATTTCAATGCTGCCGACTTTCTTTTCATTGATGATTGCATCGCGGACAAAGACTTCACCTTCACGGGTACGTGACTGTCCACCTGTCGCCAAGACCTGATTTTGCGCATCTAAAATACGAATAGAAGCAATGCTTGGATTGGTGGCATAACGATTCACCAATAATGCCAGTGATACTGTATTGGCAGGTTCCAGCTCAGAAAGGCTGTCTGTGACCAGTTGGCTGGTCATTAACTGCCCCTGATTGGCGCGGTTTTCATTTAATTGGTGTGTTGTTGCAAGCACCAATAAAAAGGTGTGAAAAGCAAAACTTACAATCAATAGGCTAGCAAATAGCCCTTGTCTAGGCGCATTCAAGGTAAAACTTCCAAGGCATTTATATTCAATTTAGATTATGATTCTCACAATAGTTGTAGCTCAGACCCGAGTCAATTCATGCGAGAAATCATTCTTATATCATTTTTAGGACCTGACCAACCTAATCAGTTTACTCGATTAATGCAGGTATTGTCCGCTCATTCCTTACAAATCTTAGATGTTGGCCAAGCTGTTATTCATAATCAACTGACTTTAGGTATTGTTGTTGCATCAGAAGACCAGACTGCAACTGCTTTAGCCATGAAGGAGATTCTGATTTTAGCACATGATATTGGCTTAACTGTGCGTTTTAAACCAATCTCTGCAACTGAATATGAGCAATGGGTCAAAGAAGGCGGTCGTACCCGTTATATCGTGACTGCACTGGCACCAGAGCTGAATGCCTCACATTTACAGGCGGTCACGCATATTGTATCTAGCCAAGGTTTTAACATTGAAACTGTAACCCGTTTGTCGGGTCGCCCACAGCTTAATGTAGCCGAAGATGAACCTAAACGTGCTTGCATTCAGTTTGGATTAAGTGGACAAATGCTAGATGCAGTTGCCATGCGTGCTGCGTGTTTAAGCCTGTCGAATGAACTGAGTGTGGATGTCGCGGTACAAGAAGACAATGCCTACCGTCGTAACCGCCGTTTGGTGTGTTTTGACATGGACTCAACGCTCATTGAACAAGAAGTGATTGATGAGTTGGCGATTGAGGCAGGTGTGGGCGATCAGGTGGCGGACATTACCGAACGTGCCATGCAGGGTGAACTGGATTTTCAGCAAAGTTTCCGCGCGCGCGTAGCATTGCTCAAAGGTTTAGATGCTGCTGTGTTGCCTAAAATTGCCGAACGTCTGACCGTGACCGAAGGTGCTGAACGCCTGATTTCAACCCTGAAATCTTTGGGTTATCGCACCGCTATTTTGTCGGGCGGTTTCCAATATTTCGCAGAATATCTGCAGGAAAAATTGGGGATTGATGAAGTGCATGCCAACATTCTAGATGTGGAAAATGGCATGGTTACAGGCGAAGTAAAAGGTCACATTGTGGATGGTGCGCGTAAGGCATTATTGCTACGTGAACTGGCAGACAAAATGGGGATTTCTTTGGAACAAGCCATTGCGGTGGGTGATGGTGCGAACGACTTACCAATGCTTTCTATTGCAGGTTTAGGTGTGGCGTTCCGTGCTAAACCGTTGGTACGTCAAAACGCCAATCAAGCCATTTCAAGCGTGGGCTTAGATGGTGTGCTGTACTTATTGGGCGTGCATGACAAAGACTTGAACCGTGCCTAATATGACAATTCAATGAAAAAAACGCAGCAGTCATGCTGCGTTTTTTGTTTGTATAATCAGCAGATAACGATGAACGGTAAACAAAAACTGTCGATAAAAACCGCAACAGCATTGAATGAAAAAAATATTTTTTAAGGCAAAAAAATAAGGTGTTTTTTTGTAATGACACGCGAATAAAGAGCTAGCTTAGCTTCCCGAAAACTACAAAATTTAAAAAATGTAATGACAATATAATATTGCGACAAGGTGTGTCGCTTTATAAAAATACAAGTCTTTTTTTATCTAGAAAACGCAGCATAATGCAGACATAGAATTTAAATCGACATCCATTATTTATTTAAACGGTATTTGAAGTCGCAGACCAATTCAAAAAGAGGCTGCATCTTTAGACGGAGGTTTTTATGCTAACAGCGAATTTAGCGACCATTGTAGGCTTAAGCCTCGTCGCAGCTGCGTTGATTGCTGTTTTCTTTTCGCCTTATCGTCGCTGGTTAAACTTTATGTTGGCAGGTATGGTGTTTTGGGGTTTATTGGAAGTGGTGCGCTACAGTGTGCAAAGCGTATTTGAACTGCCAATTACCTACAGTTACTTGTCGGCAATTTTCTTGGCGATGACTTTGGTGACTTTATTATTATTACGAGAAGACCGTCGGGCAGAGCGTGCTTTGGCAAAACGTCGCTATATCGAACATACCCCAGTCTATGAAGACGATCAGCAGCAGTGCTCAAGCCGCTAAATCGTACAGACTAAATTCAAAAACTTTAAAAAGATGCAACTGGTTTGCATCTTTTTTGCTTTATCTGTACGGCAGTTTGCGCCATCCAAACAGCGACAAAATTTTAACACCCTCCTAAAGATTGTTATACAAAGCCTTGCAGCAAAAAGCGGGAGTTGTGATAGGATGAGTCTGTTCATTATCCAACAATTACAATAGGCTTCACTGTCATGAAACTTTCTGCAATTCCTGTGGTCAAACTTCCTTTGGTTGATGTCAGCACCGATCCACTTGACCTTCTCGTGGCAGGTTTGGCATTGCGTATGAAACAACTGGCACGTACCAGTCCAAAATTTATTGAGTTGGTGCATGAACGCCAGTTCCGTATTCAAATTGGCACAGACTTGGGTATGGCGCGTCAAATTATTGTCAACAATGGACATATTGACACTGTGGCAGGCGATGCAGAAAAAGCCGATTTTATTTTGCAGTTTGCAGACAGCGAGCAAGGCGTAAAAACCTTAATGAAAGGTGATCCAACTGCATTTATGACAGGCATGCAAAATGGCAGCATTAAAATGGAAGGTGATTTTGGCTTATTGGTGTGGTTTAACCAAGCAGCGAAATTGATTCCACCTAAACTACCAAAACCTGTAAAAGAAAAAATTAAAATGGCACGCCAGTTTATTAAACAAAAAACGGGTAAATAAGCTGCTCAGACCCAAACAAAAACCTCTGATCAATTTTTGACAGAGGTTTTTTTATATGTGATTTACTCGACTTCCAAACAAAAAGTCACAGGCCCGTCATTTACCAAATGCACTTTCATATCGGCAGAGAAAATACCTGTTTCCACCCTGTCAAACTGACTTTTGGCATAGTCCACCAATTGTTCATACAGCGCTTTGGCATCGTTTGGGGGCATCGCAGGGCCAAAATCAGGACGTAAACCTTTTTGAGTCTGTGCCATGAGGGTAAATTGTGAAACCAATAACACACTGCCATTGGCCTGACTGACATTCCAACCCATTTTGCCTTGTTCATCATCAAAAAAACGATATTTTAAAATTTTATCAATCAGCTTTTTGCCTTTCTCAAAATTATCGTCTTTGCCTAAGCCCAAAAATACCAAAATACCCTGTTGAATCTCGCCAGTGATTTCACCATCGACCACGACTTTGGCTTCAAGAACTCGTTGTAATAATGCGCGCATGGGGGACTAATTTTCTCAGTGTGGGGGATGGCTGCAGATTGTAGCAAACTTAGGCACTTTGGCGTGCATTAACATCAATCACGAAAGCATCACAACGGTAGCTGCCCGCAGAGAGGTAAAATATCTTGGGAAGGCTACACTTCAGCAAAGTTGTAACAAGATTGTCGATAAAAGCCCTTTTTTGCTGAATAAAGTATGCTTTAATGCAAGAAGTACCGCGAAATGATGATCCCTATGACCCCCATTATTCAATCTCTGCTCGATACTGATTTATATAAATTCACCATGTTACAGGTGGTGCTGCATAAATTTCCGCAAACGCACAGTGTGTATCAATTCCGCTGCCGTAATCTTGAAGATACCGCGTATCCACTGAGCGATATTTTAGCTGAGTTGAATGCGCAGCTTGATCATTTGTGTCAGTTGAAATTTAAAGAAGATGAATTGCAGTATTTGCGTAATTTACGCTTTATTAAAAGTGACTTTGTCGATTATTTAGAATTATTTCAGCTCAAGCGTCGTTTTATTCACGCCAGTATTGATGCGCAAGGTCGTTTGGATATTCGGGTAGAAGGCCCGATGGTACAGGCCATGATGTTCGAGATTTTTGTCCTGGCAATTGTCAATGAACTGTATTTTCAGCGCATCCGTAATGATGAGGTTTGGGCAGAAGGTGAGCGCCGTTTACAGCAAAAAATTGCCCTGATTCAAAGTTACCAACAGCAGCAACTGCCTGAAGATCCACCATTTTTGGTTTCAGATTTTGGTACGCGCCGCCGTTATAGTTTTGCATGGCAAAAGCACGTGATTGCGGCTTTTCATCAAGCTGTACCTGAAGTGTTTCGTGGTACTAGTAATGTACTGTTGGCTAAAGAATTAGGCATTACCCCAATTGGGACAATGGCACATGAGTTTTTACAGGCATTTCAGGCGCTAGATGTACGTTTACGTGACTTCCAAAAAGCCGCACTAGAAACTTGGGTGCAAGAATATCGGGGTGATTTAGGCATTGCCTTGACTGATGTGGTCGGGATGGATGCTTTCCTGCGTGACTTTGATTTGTATTTTGCCAAGTTATTTGATGGCTTGCGACATGACAGTGGCGACCCGTATGTGTGGGGCGATAAAGCTTATGCACATTATAAAAAGCTAAAAATTGACAGTAAAACTAAAATGCTGACCTTCAGTGATGGTTTAAATGTCGAAAAAGCATGGGCCTTGCATCAGTATTTTAAAGACCGTTTTCAGGTTAGTTTTGGGATTGGTACCAACTTAACCAATGATATGGGGCAAACTGCGCTAAATATTGTGTTGAAATTGGTGGAATGTAATGGTCAGTCGGTGGCGAAATTGTCCGATAGTCCGGGTAAAACCATGACCGATAATGACACCTTCTTGGCATATTTACGCCAAGTTTTTGAAATACAAACGCCTGTTTAAAACCTGAGCACATTGAAAAAACCGAAGAAAATCTTCGGTTTTTTTCTAGATTAAAGCATGTGATTGTTAAAATTCTGCGAAAGTTATGAAAAAAACAGCATGCTATCAAAAATGACCTATACTAAGTTAAAGTTGATTGCCAAACAGACTGAACCGCATAAAAATGAGCACTTCTCCATTCAATTTTGGACTGCTGATTGAAGCAGAAGATTTAGTTCCCTTTTTAGGGCATGAAAAATTGCGCATTGTCGATTTGAGCCGCAATTCGGTGTACGAGCAATTGCATCTTCCGCATGCTTTACAGGTCAAACCGAGCATGTTGCTACGTCAGGATGAAGATACATCGGGTTTATTGCCTGAACCCGAGGCTTTACAAGACTTGATTCAGTATTTGAGTATTTCCCCTGAGCATCATGTGGTCGCCTATGACGATGAAGGTGGCGCATGGGCAGGGCGTCTGATTTGGAATTTACACTGTTTAGGCTTTGAAAATACCAGTTTACTAAATGGTGGGATTCACGCATGGTTGGCAGCAGGTTTTCCAACTACTTCTGAGGTTGAACCGCTAACACCCGTCAGCATGCTTGTTCCTGTTGCCGAGCAAAATCAGTATAGAATTCAATATGATGAGCTATTAGAAAAGTGCCAAAACCAGTCGGTGCAACTTTGGGATTGCCGCACCATAGATGAATATACAGGGCTGCGTTTGGCTGCACGACGCGGCGGTCACATTCCTGGGGCATTGCATTTTGAATGGAGTACTGCCCTTAATCGTGAAAATCATTTAAAATTGCATCCCTTAGAACGCACACGACAGCGTCTGGAACAACTCGGATTCAATTTAAACGAACCTGTAGTGGTGTATTGTCAGTCACATCACCGTTCAGGTTTGGCCTACATTTTAGGGCGTTTATTGGGTTGGAAAATTCAGGCCTATGATGGTGCGTGGAGTGAATGGGGCAACCGCCCTGACAGTCCTGTTATTACTGGAGAGTTGCCGTCTTGAGCCTCACATCACGTTTAAAAAAACAAATTTTCATTCAGGCACAACGCGTTGTGCCACAACATCAATTATCACGTGTTGTGGGTAAACTTGCAGCCAGTGAGCATCCTGTGCTCAAAAATGCGGTGATCACTGCATTCAAGGCGCAATACGGCATTGATATGTCTTTGGCAGAACAAAGCAATGCCTTGAAATATAAATCTTTTAATGAATTTTTTACCCGTTCTTTAAAGCAGGGTGTGCGGGAAATTGACAGCAATCCGAACAGCATTGTATCGCCTGCAGATGGGGCGATTTCACAGTTGGGTAAAATTGAAGATGGGGCAATTTTTCAGGCCAAAGGTCAGCAATTTACTGTTGAAAACTTAATTGCCGACCCGCAATTGGCTGAACCATTTAAAAATGGTCAATTTGCAACCGTGTATTTATCTCCGCGTGATTATCACCGTGTACACATGCCTTTTGCAGGCACACTCACCGAAACTTTATATGTGCCAGGTGAGTTGTTTTCTGTCAATCAAACCACAGCCGAAAATATTCCGGGTTTATTTGCCCGCAATGAGCGCATGGTGTGTTTGTTTGATACCGAACTGGGGCGTATGGCAGTTGTTTTAGTGGGTGCCATGATTGTAGCGGGCATTGAAACCGTGGCGACAGGCAAAGTGAAACCATCAGGGCGTTTGGAGCTGAATCAGCACCAATTATTCCTTGAAAAAGGTGCAGAATTAGGACGTTTTTATTTGGGTTCAACCGCGATTGTTTTGTTTGAAGAAAATAAAATGCAGTGGGATGCTGAATTCAAAGCCAATTCTGTAGTGGAAATGGGGAAAGCCCTGGGACATATCGTTTCTGCTGAATAAAATATGTGAATAAAGAAATAAAAAACGCCAAAGTAATTTGGCGTTTTTTTGTTTTTTAAATCTGTAATTTATTGTCTATTTTAGCTCAACCAGCGCTTAAGTTTCGTAATACAAACGCTCTTTTGGGAACACGACTTTAAATATAGAGCCTTGATTTTCTTTAGATTCGACTTCTAAGTGTGCATTATGCTGCATCAAAACGTGCTTCACAATTGCTAAACCTAAACCTGTGCCGCCTGTTTGTCTGCTACGCGCGCTGTCTACACGATAAAAGCGTTCAGTTAAGCGTGGTAAGTGTTTCGGATCAATCCCGATGCCAGTATCTTCTACAGTAAAATAGCCTTGATTGCCATTATCATGCCAGCCAATGGTAATCGTCCCGCCTTTTGGGGTGTATTTAATTGCATTGGTGATTAGGTTGCTAAAGGCGCTGGCCAATTCTACATCTGAACCAATCAGATCATAATGACTGTCAATATTTAAGTTGAGTGTATGTCCATAATCGACGTTATAGGCATGTGCATCGTCAAATAATTGATTCATTAAACTTGGCATTTCAATGATTTGATTTTTGGCGATGGTTTTTTCATTTTCCAGACGTGACAGCAGCAGAAGGTCATTCACTAAAGCATTCATGCGTCGGGTTTGTGACTGCATTTGCTCAAAAGCACGTTTCCAACGCGGGTTAATATCATCCTGATCGGTAAAGGTTTCGATATAACCACTCAGCACCGTTAGCGGAGTGCGTAATTCGTGTGAAATATTATCGACAAAGTCTTTACGCATTTGTTCTAGGTTATGCATACGCGTCATGTCGTAAGCAAATAACAAACGGCTATCGCCACCAAACTGAGTCATTTTGACTTGCACATATTGCCCTTCATGCACGCTAGATTTCATTTTTAAACCGTCAGGTGCTTGATCAATATGATTAAAATATTCAATAAAACTAGGTTGGCGCAAAATAGTGAGGATGTTGCGTCCACGGTCTAAAGGCTGAATACCCAATAGCTTTTCAGCAGCAGGGTTCCACCATTCAATTTGATGATTTTCATCAATCAGCATCACGGCTTCATCCAACGCCACCAATGAAGACTGGGCGCGATCAATCAACCCGACCATTTCGGCCTGAACGATACGTTCCTGACGTTGTGAGCGATAAACATTGAACAGTAATGCACCCCAAATACCATGCAGATTTGGCGGCACATCATAAGGACGATTGGAAATCCAATCATTAACTAAATAGAGGGAGCGCATTTGCTGAAGAAAAAACAGCAAAAAGGCGAGGCTAATACAAATCCAAAAATACCCAATCCCAAAACCAATCAAGCTTGCAATAATTAGGAAAAAGGCCAATAAACGAAAATCTTGTTTGGCAAAAGTCCATAAACTGCTGTAACGAACTTGTTTGAGGTCACGGGCGAGTTCAGGGACTGGGTAAGGTTCGTACATAAAATAATTTTAGCCTAAAGCAACATCCGCACGTGTCGAGAAGCGATAGCCTGTACCACGTACCGTTTGTACAAAACGGTCTACGCCATACGGTTCTAAAACTTTACGTAAACGACGAATATGCACATCAATAGTTCGGTCTTCAATATATACATTGCCGCCCCAGACTTGGTCAAGCAATTGCGCTCGGGTGTAAGCGCGCTCTGGGTGCGTCATAAAGAACGCCAATAGACGATATTCGGTTGGGCCCATTTCTAAAATATTGTCACCAAAACTGACACGCTGGCTGACTGGGTCCAAAATTAAACCGTTGGCATCAATAGTTTTTTCACCGCTTAAGGCATTGGCACGACGTAAGACCGCTTTAATACGTGACACCAGTTCACGGGTCGAGAACGGCTTAGTCATGTAGTCGTCCGCGCCAGCATCTAAACCTTGAACTTTGTGATCTTCTTCGCCACGTGCAGTGAGCATAATCACAGGAATTTCAGCAAGGTTGTCATCGCGTTTTAGGCGACGGCACAAGTCTACACCGCTGACACCGCCTGGCATCATCCAATCAAGCAAGATAAGCGCTGGACGTTGATCGACAATCATCTGATGAGCTTGTTTTGCATCTTCTGCTTGTAAGCACTGAAAGCCTGCCATATCTAAAGAGGTATGGATCATCTCCCGAATTGGAAGTTCGTCATCGACGATTAAAATGTAGTCATCTTTCACAACGCAATATCCTATAGATGTTAACGGTGGACCGTTTTATTTATGACAGGCTTATTACAAAGATTAATTATGACAGTATCATTGCAGAAAGGGCTGAATGGGCTATTTTTGCAATAATTTGTGACAAAATAGTGTCGATTTGATGAAAAAACTGAACAGATTCAGTCAAAGTAAATAGGGTCTGCTGACACTTCGTCTATGTTTGCGACGTGAGAGATATATCTCGCAAGATTTTTTAGCTGATATAAGGCATGAGGCAGGAAATTTAGTTATTCTAAGTGACTGACTCATAAAGCAATAGCGGCAAAAAAATATGCTCGTTCCGAAGGACTGTAGCTAAAACTTTCTCAGATTGCGTTATGAAACTTGGCAATAGACCCACTATTCCCTGCCTGATCTGCTCAGTTTTAGCCTACAGCGCAAGCCATTTATGAAATGTCAGCAGACCCCTCTGAATTTGAAAAATATTATGAATATTTTTCGATTTTATGACAATGTCGAAGAATCTTTCACAAAAGCTTGCTCTTTTTCCGAAAAGGTCTGTAATAACGATAAAAATACAATACGGCAAGAAGACAAGACATCTTCCATGGATTGTTTGAAATCGCTCATCACCCAGCGAATCGCAATTTGGGTGACATAACCATTTAAGCCTGTCGCTACCAGTGAAATTTCTCGGTTGGGGCGGTCTAAATGCGGCATCATCAGCATGACAAAGGCCTGAATCATGCGGTCAAAACGCGACATAGTTTCGTGAATGGTGGCTTGGTTATGTAGTTCTTGCACCAGCATGGCATCAATATAAATAATACGTGCCATTTGCGGGTTATTTTTTAGCGTGGTCAGTAAAGCAGTCAGTCCTGCATCAATCATTTTTTTAGGATCAGCCGAGGCTTGCATAATGGCTTGCATGACATTTTGCTGTAATTCATCAATCAATTTTAAAAAAATGGTCTGAAACAGTTCTTCGCTTTTTTTAAAGGATTCGTAGAAATAGCGCTCGGTTAGTTTGGCTTCGGTACAAATATCTTTTACGGTCACGGCAAAAAAACCATACGTGCCATAGGCTTGAATACCTGCCTCAATCAGTTTTTCACGACGCGCCTGTTTGCGCTCAGTTAAAGACAAGCCTTTAAACTGACGTTCTTTTTGTTGTTTCTGGGTGGTTTTTTCTGTTTCTGCAGTCACGGGCAGTTGTTCTGTCATGTTCAGTTAAGCCAAATAAGAACCGTAATTAGGCTTTATACTAGCAATAATTATCTGTTAAACCTATGTTTTCAGATTCATTTGCGATATTCGTACTGGCTTATATTGACAATACTTATTGTCAAAATTATATTTAAACCACAGCGCATCGCACAGCCCTACAAAACAACAAGCAGGTCTGAACTGTGCACGCCACATACTCAAGGAAATCACATGAAAAATTTTAAAAATAAAGTTGCCGCAATTACAGGCGCAGGCTCGGGTATTGGGCAGCAATTGGCTGTTCTATTGGCGAAGCAAGGCTGTCATTTATCGCTCAGTGATGTGAATGAACAAGGTTTGGCGCAAACAGTGGATTTGCTCAAAGACAGTAATGTGCGCGTGACCATTAAAAAGGTGGATGTTTCTAAATTAGAACAAATGCGCGAATGGGCAGCTGAAACTGTGCGAGACCACGGCTCGGTCAATATGATTTTTAATAATGCAGGCGTGGCGTTGGGTTCTACTGTAGAGGGTGCAACTTACGAAGAGCTGGAGTGGATTGTGGGGATTAACTTTTGGGGCGTGGTATATGGCACCAAAGAATTTTTGCCTTTAATCAAACAAACGGGAGATGGTCATATCATTAACATTTCCAGTTTATTTGGTTTAACTGCACAGCCAACGCAGTCGGCTTATAACGCAACCAAATTTGCGGTGCGCGGTTTTACCGAGTCTTTGCGTCAGGAATTGGATTTGGAAAATTGTGGTGTGAGTGCGTTGAGCGTGCATCCAGGCGGGATTCGTACCAATATTGCCAACAATGCTAAAATGAACGACAGCATGCGCACTTTGGGCATGAATCCTGAAAAATCGGCACGTGCTTTTAATAAATTATTGCGTTGCCCGCCTGAAGAAGCGGCGCGCCAAATTTTAGAAGCGGTACAAAAAGACAAGCGCCGTTTATTGATTGGTAATGATGCCAAAACTTTGGATTTAATCCAGCGTATTGTTCCAACGGGTTATCAGAAAGTTACCGCATGGGCGACTAAGTTGGGCAAGAAACGCGGTTAATCTAACTTACAAATATAACAGACCATTCAGACCAAAACCTGAATGGTTTTTTTCTTCCAGACAAATTGATAATACGCACCTTGACCGATGCACAGACTCACAAATGCCAAGGCATAGGCATACCAAATTCCTTGCAAACCCCACCACTGACTGAAGAAATAAGCACACGGTACTTCAATTAAAACAATCGCTAAAATATTGATGATCATTGGAACATTGACCGTGCCACTGGCGCGCATAATGGAGGCAAAAATTGCACTGGCACCAAAAAATAAAATGGCCCATAACACAATAAATAAGAGCTGCTGACCCAGTACCACCACCGCAGGATCGGTAATAAACAACGCCATCAGATATTTAGAAAATAAATAACCCAAGGTGACTAAAATACCTGTAATCAGCAAATTCATGCCTAAGGCTGTACGGGTCACTTTAGCCAGTAATTCGGCTTTGCCTGCACCAATGGCTTGTGCAGCAAAAATTGAAGCGGCAATTGCAATAGATAGCGCAGGAAATTGAATATAGTTCAACACCTGATTAACTGCGCCATAGGCGGCAGTGGCCTCAGCACCATGCCGATTGACCAAACCGACAATCACCAAACCTGCCATAGAGGTAGTGACCATTTGTAAGCCTGTGGGAATCCCTAAGCGTAAAATCACCTTGCTTAAATTGGGTTGATGCCGAATTTGACGTAGTAGATGCACATCCATTTTTAAGGGATGATTCTTTTTATTCAGGTAAATCACCAAAAAAATTAAAACAGCCAGATAGCCCAGAATGGTGGCAATTGCAGGGGCAATAATGCCCAAGCGAGGAAAGCCAAAATAACCTGCAATCAGGATGGGGGTAATCACCAATCCCATTAAACTAGTCAAACTCAGGGCAATGAGTGGCGTAAGGCTATCGCCCACTCCACGTAAAATAGAGGTATAAATAATATAAACAAACAGCAGTGGGCTGCCTGCCAACATCCATTGCACATACGGCAGGGATAGATGCATCACTTTAGGGTCTGTGCCTAATAATATTAAAATTTGTTCGGCAAAAATCACCCCCAAACAGGCAATGAAACTGCCGCCAATTAGGGTCATAAATAAAGTCGAACCGACAATACAACGCACTTTTTCGACATTTTGTGCGCCCCACGCTTGCCCGACCAACACGGTCGATCCTGCCGAAAGCCCAATCACAAAGGCCATCAGGCAAAAAATAATGGGAAAAAATACCGACACCGCAGCAATGGCTTCCACACCGAGCATTTGCCCGACAAAAATCGTGTTAATGGTGCCCGAAAGATTTTGCAAAATATTGGTGGCAATCAGTGGCAATAGAAACACCAAAAAGGTTTTCCAAAGCTGAGGGTGATCGACCAGTGCCTGAGGTCTTGCCATGCCAAATCCTGCGCTTCAATATGCGGTTGTTTGAAATTTCACCCTAGCATGATTTGGTCATAAAAAGCCTTAGCTTTTCAGTAACTCAGTGACATTTCAGTGGAGCTTCATCGCTTAAATTGCCGATAAAATTTCACCTGCACGCAACAGGGTTTCGGTTTTTTTAGCAAAGCAGAAACGGATTAAACGTAAATCATCGGGTGGGGTTTGATAAAATGCAGACACAGGAATACCGACAATGCCGTGCTGCTCGGCTAGAAAATGGCACATATCGACAGCATTTAAGCCGGGACGGATATTGCTGTAATCTAAATTTTGAAAATAAGTGCCTTGTGCAGGGCTGAATTGAAAGCGTGAATTGGCAATGCCTTGATTAAACAAATCACGTTTGTCCTGATAAAACTTTGCCAGTTCTGCAATATGTTCAGGGTGCTGCTGCATATAATTTGCCAAAGCCACTTGCACAGCGCTAACTCCGCAGAAATTAATAAATTGATAGGCTTGGCGAAAGAGCTGCATTAAGGCAGGTGCAGCCGCACAGTAGCCTGTTTTCCAGCCTGTGACATGAAAAGTTTTACCAAAGGAACCCACGACAAAACTGCGTTCCCTAAGCTCAGGAAAAGACAGTGCAGAGCGGTGTTGATGCGCATCAAAGACCAAATGTTCATAGACTTCATCGGACAGCACCACAATATTATGTTCCTGAATAACATCAATTAAATGCTGCCAATCTTGCGCTGACCATACTGTGCCTGTGGGGTTATGTGGTGTGTTGATGATGATCATGCGGGTTTTGGCATGAATCGCATCTTTGACCATATTCCAGTCCACCTGAAAATGTGGAGCCTGCAGCGGAATATGAACGGCTTTTGCACCCAACAATTTTACACAGGGTGCATAACTGTCATAACTTGGATCAAAAATAATGACTTCATCGCCTGCCTGCAGCACGGTTTGCATGATGCTAAAAATAGCCAGTGTTGCCCCTGGGGTGATGGTAATTTCACTGATCGGGTCGAGCATTAGCTGATCACGCTGTAAAAATTGCTGTGCCAGTTGTTCGCGTAGTGGCAAGTAACCATCGCCCGAAGGATATTGATTGAAGCCTGCGTGTGTGGCTTGGCTTAAAGCATCCAGTAATGCTGCAGGTGGGGGAAAGTCGGGAAAACCCTGCGATAAATTTAAGGCATTCAGTTGTTGTGCCAAGTTAGACATGGTACTAAAAATACTCAGACCTTGAGCAGGCAGTTTCGCGTGAATATCGAGCATAGAGAGTTCTGGTTATGGCAGCAGCTTGTTTTACATCGTAGCGTTTTCAGGGGGGAATGCAAATGGGGTAAAGGGTGATGATGTGGCTTGAATAGATCGTTCGAGGCGTTATTTTTGATTGAACACCTCAAGATCGACTTATCAAAAAAATTTCATCTCAAATCAACTCCACCAATGCCCGAATAATCCCCAATCCCAGACCAATAAATGCACCTACCACTACACCATTGACCCGAATCATGTGTAAATCACCACCGACTTCGTTTTCAATTTTGCCAATCATTTCGCGCGAGTCCCATTCATGAATGCGCTCACTAATAAAGCGAATCACTTTTTCACTATATTGATCTGACAAGTTCACCGCAATCGTACTCATTTTTTCATTCAGTAATTGACGTACTGCGGTATTGGCAATGATATTTTCACCGACTTGCTGAATGGCAATACGCAGGTTTTGCGCAATTCCCGAATCAGATTTTTGTAAATCTTCCTTAATCGCATTGCAGAGAATCACCACTGCACCACTAATAAAATTCAAGACTTGCGGACTGTCTAATAGGGCATTTTTAGTGTCATTTAGACGTAGACTGGCACTGCTGTTGTTATCTGCCAGTTGTAACATCAGTTGTTGCCCAGCATCTTCAATTTTTTGTCGCCAAGGATGTTCAGGGTCTGCCAACATAGATTCGACCCGTTGCAGTAAAGAATCTATGGTGCGTTGCTGCACATCAATTCCAATCCAGCTCGCACCTTTGGCCAGTTTCCACACGCCAAGCTCTTTAAACAATTGACGGGTCAATTCACGGCTTTTTTCAGGATGTTTCAGCATCCAGTCATGGGCAAGGTCTAAACCGCGTTGCAGCACATCCTGATGAAAGTCATTTTCCAAAACCGCACGCAGCATTTCACTGGCCAAGTGGTTGACCTGAGTATTGCGAACCCATTGCACACTGTTGCTTTGAATAAAGCGCCCAATTTGTTCTTGCCCGACAAATTCAAAAATTTTCGGTACAGTTTGCTGAATGACTTGGGTCACTTGCGCATTATTTTGCGGATTCGCCAACCATTTACCCACGGCTAAGGATAAGTCAGTGCTATGCAGGCTTTTTTGTACCACTTGGGGCGATAAAAAGTTTTCCTGCACAAAGCGCCCCATCGACTCGGCAATACGGTCTTTGTTGCGTGGAATAATTTCGGTGTGATCACGTAAGAATTTAGGAATTGGCATTTTGCCAAAAGGATTGCGAAACAGCACCGTAATCGCATACCAGTCTGCCAGACCACCGACCACGCCTGCTTCGGCAGACAGCATTAGAATGTGAATCAACCACGTATATTCAGGCAGTAATTTTGCGGTTAGCATTAATGCCAGCCATGCCAGCACGGCAATCACTAAAGCAATGGTGGCAAAGCGTTTACTGCGTTGCAGGCTCGGAGAGCTATGCTGCGAGCTGCTCGCTAAAGTGTGGTCAGACGCTGTATTCATGCAGGCATCCTTATCTCATTAGGGCGCGGCAGGGGCAGAGGTTGGTGGGGGTAATGGTTGTCCTGTGGGACTTAAACCATATTTTGCCCCCAGTGATTGTAAAATTAGGCTCGCATCAAAGGCATCTTCAGGTGCAGATTTTTGATCTTTAAAACACTGAATGGTGTAAGACACTTGAGTCGGATCGAGGGTCACCACTTGCGGCATATCATAGAATGGGTCAGGCCAGAATGGTGCGCGACGATGATAATATCCATACGGCGAATAGCTATACGGATAGTAACTTGGTGCAGGGTAAACCACGGCTTGTCTAGGTGGTTTCTGGCTACGGTTACTCGGATCATCTAAAACTTTAAAAAAGCGAAAACCGTGTTGCAGCGTGGTTTGTGCTGCTTTCACCAAAGTAATTTCTTCTGCAGTGCCAAAACTCATGTTATGACCCGCTAAAAAACTAATCCGATAGGTTTGCGCATTCAGTGGTGTGGTGCTGTATTGCCCCAACTGCTCAAAGCTGAGCGGTTTAGAGGATGTCGTGGCACAGCCTGTAAACAGCAAACTGCTGGCAAGGGCAAGACCGAGTAGGGAATATTTCATGTGAAAGCTCCTGTACACATCAACCAGCCAAGACAAGCTCGCCAGTTAGAAACTGCTATTGGGTTGGGTTAAAAACTCAAGTTCTTCTGCACTCGAAGGACGTCCCAACACCTGATTCCGATGTGGATAACGTCCAAAACGGTCAATAATCACTTTATGTTTCAGTTCATAGCCCAACACGGTGGGGTCATTCAAACTTTCAAACAACGTTAATGCGACTTCGTGAATACGTTTGGATTCACTGTGCATAAACGGCATATATAGAAAACGACGTTCGGTTGGGTTTAAGTCCTGATCCAATTTTAAGTGAATCATTTCTTGTGCCAACACCAAGGCCATTCCATCTTGGGCAAAGGCACGCGGGTCATTACGGTATAAATTACGTGATAATTGATCTAAAATAATGATTTCAGCCAAACGACCTGCAGGTGTTTCGCGCCATGTCCATAATTCTCCTTGTGCCGCTTGTTGCAGTACATCGGTAAATTTTTCTGCGAGCAGGGCATCAAATTCTGCGCTTTTGACAAACCAATTCGGTTCTGCAGCAGGAGAAAACCAAAAATCTAAAAAATCTTGATAATTCATACGCTTTATTATTTACCTCTGTTCTTTTGATTATAAAATCACAAATTTAGCATGTCTTATAGTGCAACTTTGTGATAAAAAATTGCCAAATTAAAATTTATTGACGTTGACCACTTTATAAAATGTCAGCATGCCCCAAAATCATCATTTTGTTAGAAAAAACAGCCCAAGCGCATGTGCTGATGCCAAATCAAGTTATACTTGAACGGTAGCAATTTCATCTCAGATCATCTGCATGATAGAGAAAATTGCCACCGACCCAAAATCAGCCTGTGGTTTATGTCGTATTTGTAGTGTATTGGATTAAGCGAGAGTGTAATGAGTCAACCCGAACCAAATGCGCAAGATGTTCTACCAACATGGGTAGACGCTGCGTTGCTTCAAGGGATGTTGCGCGGGATTGAACGCGAAAGTCTGCGTATGCAAAGCGATGGCTTCTTGTCGCAGCAAGCACATCCTCAAGCCTTGGGTTCGGCACTCACACATCCGCATATTACTACGGACTATTCCGAAGCGTTGATGGAGTTCATTACTCCACCGCAAAGCAGCATTCAACACGCGCTTGATTATTTGCGAGATATTCATAGCGTGGTGCATCAGCACTTAGGCGAAGGTGAAAAACTTTGGCCGCTGTCGATGCCATGTATGCTTGATGAAACCGATGACGGTATTCCACTGGCGCAATATGGCAGCTCCAATATTGGGCGCTTTAAAACTTTGTATCGCCGTGGTTTAGGTGTGCGCTATGGTCGCCGTATGCAGACCATTTCAGGGGTGCATTATAATTTATCCTTCCCTGAACATTTATTTGCCGCCTTGCAACAACATGAAAGTGATGAGCAGCTCAAAGCACTGAGTTTGCAAGATTATCGTAGTCATCGTTATTTAGGTTTAATTCGTAACTTTATTCGTTTAACACCATTGGTGATGTTTTTAGTCGGTGCAAGTCCATCGGTTTGTCAGTGTTTTATGACGGGGCATGAACATCATTTGCTGCCGTTGTTAAGAGGCACGTTGTATTTACCGTATGCGACTGCGTTGCGTATGGGTAACTTTGGCTATCAAAACTCGGCGCAGAAAAAACTTGGTATTCATTACAATGACTTAACAGGTTATTTAGATGGTTTGCAAAAAGCCGTGAAAACCCCGTACTTGCCATTTAGCCGCTTAGGTTTAGATGATGCTACGGGTGAGCCAATTCAAATTAATGACCATGTGCTGCAAATCGAAAATGAGTACTACAGTTTGGTGCGCCCAAAACAAGTACCACAAGAAGGTGAAACCCCATCTCAAGCACTTGCCAATCGTGGTATTGGTTATGTCGAATTACGTGCGGTAGATGTTAATCCGTATAGCCCAATTGGGATAGATGAACATACCGCAGGCTTTTTGGAAGTCTTAGCATTGTATTGTTTGTTGCAAGACAGCCCAGCCTTGTTAGATGCGGAACAAAGTATCATCGAAAAAAATCAGGCCGAAGTGGTCAATCGTGGGCGTGCGCCAAATGCGCACATTCAAGAGAGCGATGTTAAAACCCCAATTGAAGCGTGGGGACAGCAGTATGTCACCGCCATGCAACCTTTGGCTGCTTTACTCGACCAAAGTTATGCGACGCAGCTGTATTCTCAAGCTTTAGAACGCATGATGGCGCGTTTACATGAAGTCGATGAAACCCTGTCGGCACACATGATTGCCGATACTATTCGTCATGGCGGTACGTGGGGCTTTGGCAGTTATATGGCGCAGCAACATGCACATGCGTATGAGCAACATGCGCTGCGTCCTGAAACACAAACATATTTTGATGAAATTGCAGTGCAATCTATTCAGCAACAACAACAACTTGAACAAGCACAGGGTCTGAGTTTTGCAGACTATGTCGCACAATATAGATAACAGCTCAGAGATTTAAACATGCAATTGAGTTATCGTCTGCTAAGTGGTGTTTTATTTTTAGCCAGTGTCATTGGGATGACATTTGCATTGTATTTAGAGCATGTGCAAGGTTTAGCGCCGTGTCCACTGTGCGTTTTTCAGCGGGTGGGCTTAATTGCATTGGGTTTGGTTTCACTGATTGCTTTTGTGCATAACCCTAAATCTAACGTGGTTAAGCGTATTTACGCGCTGTTCGGCAGTATTGGAATTTTATGGTCAGTGGGTGTGGCAGCACGGCATGTGTGGCTGCAAAACTTACCGCCCGATCAAGTGCCAAGCTGCGGTCCAGGGCTAGATTATTTGGTAGATGCCTTACCCATGAAAGCCGTATTGCAACAAGTACTGTCGGGTTCAGGTGAATGTGCTGTGATTGACTGGACGTTCTTAGGGCAGTCTTTACCTGTGTGGTCATTGCTGTTCTTTAGCGTGTTGGCGATCATTAGTTTATGGCAATTGCTGCGTAACTATCCTTTTGTGGCATCGACTACATTTGGCAAAGTGAAGAAAAAATAAATTCCGGGAGCCTACCCACTGAATTGATAAAAATGCGTCATCCATAAAATTGCGATGGCGCATTTTTTTTGTGTATCTGTTGATAATCTATCTAAAAATCATCGTGTTGTAGCGTATTTTGAACTGTTTAGACTATGTTAGGTGAGCGCGATGCCTTCTAAGCTTGACCAATCACCAATAAACTCACGAATTTGCTGCTCTGGCACTTCTTCATGCGCAGGATAAAACCATTTCACCAATTGCTCAGCCACACTCGGATGATATTGCAACTGAAAATGGTTCAGACCATAGAACACAGCTTTGTGCGATTCAGGCAGTTTTAATTGAAAACGTGGGTTAGGATGTTCCCCCAAAGCACTTTTTATACTGACTAAATAATCGCCAATGACTTTGCGGGTCAGGTTCTGCTTTTTCTCAAACTCAATGCTGCCTGCCACGAAATAAGCATTAATATGGGTCGGCAAAGGTGCAGGTTTGCGGTTGTCATCGACCTGTCCAATTCGTGCCTGATTATGTTCCCAGTCATCATCTCGCACACTGCCATAGCGCAAATCTAAAATGCCGTTGCTGCGAATGTTGACCAAATGCCCGACAATTTTCACAATAGGAAAGCGACCTAATTTTTCCTGTAAATGGAAACCAAAACGCTCCAAAACAGCCCCATGATGTGGTGAACCCAAGCAGACCAGATTTTCGACCAAGTGAATCCAGTGCTGCAAATTTTGCTTACCGTAAAACAGCGCACTGCGCGACACCAAGCCACCCATGCTGTGCCCAATTAAATCAATACTGGTAATTTTAGGATGACGCTGAATTAAATCATCTAAGGTATTGGCAAGACTGCGGCCATTGGCAGAAATGCGACGCCCTGTATTGTAATTCAGATATAACATGGTGTTATGGTCACGTTGTGCCAGTAATTTTTCACCAAAACCACCAAATTGGTGTGTAGTCCAATCGAGGTGATTGCGGCATAAACCGTGCACAAAAATTACCACACGTCCAGACAAATCGCCTTGTTGGACTTCGCCATAATGGTCATAGAGCACCATAGGTAAGGCGAGCGGATTTTGCTGTTCGAGTAGATAATCTCCCAGTACGCCATTCAGTACACCGACTAAAAAATGCAGGCTTGGCGTGAGTGCTTTGTCATGTAAGTTGGGAAATTGCGCAATGATTTGACGTAAACCTGGTGCAACAAAGTGATAGCCGTATTGTTGTAAGCTGTGGAAGGCAAACTTATACAACTTTTGAAAAGTTGCGGTTTTTTGAAACTTTTGCGAGCGTTGTTCGCTCATGCCAAATACGCTGAGCAAAACTTCACGCTGAATGGTTTGAATCACTTCGCTCATCACGGCATTCAGGCGCGTGCTGACCAACTGTGCCAAGCCTTCTAGGATATCGGCCTGACTTGGAGGTGTACGATCCCATCTACAATACGTTTCATGCAGCGGTGTTAAACTTGGCATACTGTGTTGCCCCTTGTGTTCCCATATACCGAACGCTTTATTTTTACTTGGGTTCGCGGTATAAACTCAAGGGTCTGTTGGCATTTCATGAATTTACAGGACTGTAAATTTTTAGATGAATTGTCACCAAACCCGATACTTTTATTTTATCGTGTTCATCTTGAACTACTTGTAAAATACCGATGAATGCCAAGATGTTCGCATCTTTTTGTCTAACAATTGCATTTTTCCATGAAAATTAAATTAAAAACGCAAAATAAGTGCTGTATCAGCCAAAAATTGAATGGTGTTACTTAGAAATGTCACGCATGAATTTAATTTATTTACATGGTTTTCAGAGCAGTCCTTTGTCCATGAAAGGGCAGCTATTGTATGCCTATGTGCAGCAGCATCGCCCTGATATTCAGATGCATTTGCCCGATTTAAATGCTCCACCTTTAGCGGTTTTGGCAAACGTATCGGCATTGATTCGACGTTTGCCCAATGTGGCATTGGTGGGCAGCAGTCTAGGCGGCTTTTATGCGACACAACTGGTCGCACAGCATCATGTGCCTGCTGTTGTGATTAACCCTGCTATGCGACCATGGCAATTGTTTCAGGACTTGTTTGGCGATGTGCTGCCCTATGTGGTACATCCGAACTGGAGCTTAACTGCAGCGCAATTGGATGACTTAGCAGACATTGCGTTGCCAGTTGCGCAAGATGCAGACAAAATATTGGTGTTATTGCAACAAGGCGATGAAGTTTTGGATTATCGTGAAGCGCAGCGTTATTATAGTGCTGCCTCACCTTCGGCCATGATCATGACTGAAGCGCACGGCAATCATGCCATGGATAATTTTGCAGACAAAATTCCGATGTTACTGCAATTTTTATCGGATTCCCTAGCTTAAGGAAACAGTACAACGTGTCTCAATATACCGCTCAATCTCTTGAAGTTTTATCTGGTTTAGATCCAGTACGTCGTCGTCCGGGCATGTATACCGACACCACACGTCCAAACCATTTGGCGCAAGAAGTTATTGATAATGCGGTGGATGAAGCACTTGCAGGGCATGCCAATAAAATTACCGTAAAAGTCTATAAAGATGGCTCTTTGTCGGTAGAAGACAATGGCCGTGGTATGCCTGTCGATATTCACCCAGAATACGGGCAAAGCGGGATTGAAATTATTCTGACCAAGCTGCATGCAGGCGGTAAGTTCAGCACCGACAACTACCAATTTTCGGGCGGTTTGCACGGGGTCGGTATTTCTGTAGTGAATGCCTTGTCCAGTCGGGTTGAAGTGACCGTACAGCGTCAGGGCAACCTGTATAAAATGGCTTTTGATCAGGGCGAAGCTGCTGCACCTTTAGAAGTCTTGGAAGGCAAAGCCCCAAAACGTGCTTCGGGTACGTTGGTACATTTCTGGCCTGAAGCTAAATATTTCGATTCACCTAAATTTGCGCTAAAAGCCTTAAAACACAATTTAAAAGCCAAAGCGGTACTAGCTGCAGGTTTAGAAATTCATTACATTGATGAAATTAACGATGAAAAAATTGTCTGGCAGTTTGAAAATGGTCTAGTCGACTATTTGATGGATGAGCTGGAAGATCGAGAGATTGTACCTGCCCCTGCTTTTGTGGCGACAGGTGAGGCAGAGCGTGCCAGTGCAGAGTTTGCAATTTGCTGGAATGTAGAAGGCGGCGAGCAAATTCAAGAAAGTTATGTCAACTTGATTCCGACTGCGCAAGGCGGTACGCATGTCAATGGACTACGTTCTGGTGTGACCGATGCTTTACGTGAGTTCTGTGAATTACGCAATTTATTGCCGCGCAATTTAAAGCTATCTGCCGAAGATGTTTGGGATGGGGTTAACTACATTTTATCGTTAAAGTTCCAAGAGCCGCAGTTTTCTGGGCAGACCAAGGAGCGTTTATCGAGCCGTGAAGCGGCAAGCATTATGCAGAATATCGCCAAAGATGCCTTTGCCTTGTGGTTAAACCAAAATTCTGACATTGCCATGCAATTGGCAGAAATGGCAATTTCCAAAGCAGGTCGTCGTTTAAAAGCAGCGAAAAAAGTAGAACGTAAAAAAATCGTTTCAGGCCCAGCTTTGCCGGGTAAATTAGCCGACTGCGTGGGACAAACCCGTGAAGAATCGGAACTGTTTATTGTAGAAGGTGACTCTGCAGGTGGTTCTGCTAAGCAAGCGCGTGATAAAAACTTTCA
Organism: Acinetobacter sp. YH12095; assembly: GCF_013419245.1. Lineage (NCBI taxonomy): Bacteria > Pseudomonadati > Pseudomonadota > Gammaproteobacteria > Moraxellales > Moraxellaceae > Acinetobacter > Acinetobacter sp. YH12095. The sequence goes on along the minus strand of NZ_VPAL01000007.1, from coordinate 68,163 downwards.
GGCGATCATGCCAATTCGTGGAAAAATTTTAAATACGTGGGAAGTGTCTTCGGACGAGGTTTTGGGTTCGCAGGAGGTACACGATATTGCAATTGCGATTGGGGTTGACCCAGGTAGTGATGATTTATCTGAATTGCGTTACGGTAAGGTTTGTATTTTGGCCGATGCCGACTCAGATGGTTTACACATTGCCACTTTGCTGTGTGCTTTATTCGTGAAACATTTCCCAAGTTTGGTGGAAGATGGGCATTTATACGTCGCCATGCCGCCGTTATTCCGTATTGATGACGGTAAAGATGTGCATTATGCGCTGGATGAAGATGAGTTAGAAAACACGCTGAAAAAAGCCAAAACCAAAAATCCGCAAATTACCCGATTTAAAGGTTTGGGTGAAATGAATGCCAGTCAGTTACGTGAAACCACGATGGATCCAAATACACGCCGTTTGGTGCAATTGGATTTGGATGATAGTCATTTTACCGCAGGTTTATTGGATAAATTGCTGGCTAAAAAACGCTCTGCAGACCGTAAAGTGTGGTTAGAGCAAAAAGGTAATTTAGCCGATTTGGCGGTTTAAGCTGATTTAATTTAGAAAAAGCATCCATTATTTCAAAAAAGTAATGGATGCTTTTTATTGTAATTTTGATTGGTGTTTATAATTCAATATTTTCAGGCCATAAAAAATATCCACCATATTGACTGGTTTTAAATTCTGCACCTACGTCTTTGCCTTGTTGAGTGAGTATGTGCTTTCCAGCATCATTGATATTTAATAAGCCTTTTTCGGTAAAATGAGCCAACAATTCATTGGTTTTCATTTTATGTTTTGCTGCAAGTTTAGATGATGTTAATTTACCAACATTATTGTCATTGGTTTCTTCAACAGATTCATTTGTTGGTTCGGCTTTCACTTCATCTAAACTAATTCTAACTTCATCACTAATACGAATAATACGTTGCGCTTCTTCATAAGCATCTTTAAAGACATCTTGATCTTCATATTTGCGAATCAAAATGCCCATTTCGTTATTATTAATTTGGCTAAATTCATAAAGATTTAGACTAGAAATAATACATTCAGATTCATTGAGATAGCATTTAGCATGTAAGTTTTTACAAAAACTGAGCCGAACAAAATCAAGTTTTTGCATCCATTTTATTTCATCAGGATGTAAATCACTTTTTCCATAAACGATTCGAATATCAATTTTGAGTCGATCTTTATCTTCAAGTAACTCTTTAATACGGTCATTTAAACGTAAATATGGGCTAATTAAAATTAACCTTTCTTTGGCATTTTTTATCAGTTCTTCTAAGAAAAAATTGGTCGCGCTCGTATTTAAAAACTTAGCCATTTAACCCTCCTCATTGTGTCTAAATTATTATGTCCTGAGTATAGCGAATTTATTTAGGTAATGATTTGATGATTAAAAATATTCTAAAATTGAGGCGAAAAAAATGGAGCATCTTGTGCTCCATTTTTTATTGATCCTTAACTAAAGAACCAATATACAAATAATGAAATAATAAATACGCACATGACGTTCAACACCATGCCCACACTCATCATTTCACTTTGTTTAATTTGACCTGTACCAAATACAATCGCATTTGGTGGCGTTGCCACAGGTAACATAAAGGCACACGATGCACCAATACCAATAATCACCACTAAAATTTCTTTTGGAATACCCATTTGGTCTGCAATTGCAGCAAATACAGGAACCAATAACGCAGCAGACGCTGTATTACTGGTAAATTCAGTTAAGAAAATAATGAAGATGGTCACCGCAAAAATCACTACCAATGGCGAAGTATCACCAAAGGTATTGGCAAGGGTTTGACCCAATACCAAAGATGCGCCTGAATCTTTTAAGATCGCACTGAGGGTTAAACCACCACCGAACAGTAATAACACGCCCCAATCGGTATTTTCAGCTACTTGCTTCCAAGATGCAGTACCTAGCATGACTACCAAACATGCAGCAGCTAATGCAGTCCATGTATCGGGTTGGCTAATGCCGAAGGTTTCGCTAAGTTTTTTACCAAAAATCCACGCCACTGCAGTACATACGAATAAAATCATCGTTGCAACACGGGTTTTGGTCCAAGGAATCACTTCAGTTTCAAAATGAATTTTTTGATTTAAATTTGGACGCAATACCAAATATAAGCTGACCAACATTGCTGGTAGCAAAATCAGCATCATTGGTAAACCAATTTTCATCCAGTCAGCAAAGTCATAGTCTAACGCTTTGGCTGCAATAGCGTTTGGTGGCGAACCTACCAACGTACCCAAACCACCTAAACTGGCAGAGTAGGCAATCCCCAATAAAATGAAAACGAAGGTTTTACGCTCTTTAGTGGCATCGAGGTGTGATAACAAACCCAGCGCCAACGGTAACATCATCGCCGCCGTGGCTGTGTTGGAAATCCACATCGACAACGCAGCAGTGACAATAAAAATAGATAAAACCGAAATCCCCAAGTGACCGCCCGACATGGAAATAATCCACATCGCAATTTTACGATCCAGTTTCTGAATGTGCAGTGCAGTCGCTAAAGCAAAACCACCAAAGAACAGGAAAATAACAGGATCGGCAAAAGTCGCCAATGCCTTGCTGGTGCTAATTGGCTCAAGCACTTTGCTGGCATTTTCTACAGGCATGCCCAAAATTACGGCAAGCACCGGCACCAAAAGCGCGGTAATGGTAATGTGTACAGCTTCGGTGAGCCATAAAATACCAATAAAAAGCAACAGACTTAGACCCTTATTTGCATTTTCATCATAGGGCAAGACATTGTATAAACCGAAAGAGAGCAGGGCTGCAATTGCAACAATCACCCAGGTCTTGATCAGTTCTTTTCGCTTAATATTGGCTGGCACTTCTATATGGTTATTTTCCATAGAAGTTCACTCCGTCAAAAGGAATTAAAAGAAAAGAGGGAAGATTGGTCGATGCAAACGACCGAAGCAGTCTGAATAGACTGTTTTTTAAGCTGGTCTTAATTATAGGTGTAAATAATTATTTAAGCCAAAAAAAATCTAAATAATTTTCCATTTGTTATGTTTATTGGTCTGATTTATATCAATAAAGCAGGTGATTTTTGGATGATGAATAATCCTTGAGCAATCGCGTAAAGTGCCATAAAACCCAATAACGTAAATACAATCTGCTTAAATAATGTCTGGGAAATTTGTTTACGAATCAGACTGCCGATATACACCATCAGCATAGAGATGATGCAAATCAGGGCTAAAACTTTTAATTGTATGTGGCTAAACTGTTGAATTACTGGATATAAAACTGCCAATTGAATGAGTTTGGAAATAATAAAGTTTAAGTTGCTAATCACCACAATATCGGTTTTGCTGTGTTGAGTGCTGAGTAAATACATCATTAGAAATGGTGCCATGGCATTGGTCGCACCACCAATCACACCTGCCAGCAAACCAAAAATCAGCATATTTTTGAGTGAGGCAGAAATTTGCAAAGGACGTTGTCGAAATTGATCGGCCACGTACAATAAAATCAGTACGCCCATTGCCAATTTTAAATAACCTTCGTTCAGAATCAGCAGCAAACTGACGCCCAAATAGCTGCCAATCAGCGCACTGAAGATTAAACCCCAATATTTTTTGCAGTAGCCATATAAACTGCTGAATATAGATTGTGTGGCATCGCCCCGCAGCATGTAGATATTGAGAAGCAAACAGGGAATCAGAACCAAAGCAACCGCAGTACTGAGTGGATATAACATCGCCACCGCAGCCGTACTGAGCATAGGAAAACCAAAACCGCTCATGCCATGCAAAATTGCAGCAATCGCACAAAACAGCAGAATAATGAAATCGGTTTTTTGCATGTGGGCTTCACAGTGCTTTTTATTTGAAATTTAACTCAATGTAGCGGAGTTTTGCGCTAAGTACAAATGGGTTGCATGGTTATGAGCAAAGCATATTTATTGGAAACTATTTTAATGACCAATAAAAAAGCAAGACCGAAGTCTTGCTTTTTTGAACAGAGAAAAATACAGCTTAGAAATGGTATTTGACCAATGCGCTGACATCGTTTTGATCTACGCCTTTAATACCAAACTTGTTGTTCCAAACAGAGTGTTCGATACCCACGTATAATTTGGTTTTAGGTGAAATGTGTTTGCCCACATTCCATTTATATTGAGAAGTCCAGTTTAATTCGCTGGCATGGTCATCTTCTGCAGTAGACCAGTCTAGGAAGGCATCAGCCAAGAACTCTTCTGAACCAATTTTAAATGGTACAGCATAAGTGATGGTCATTTGATAATCATCTTTAGTGAGATCGTTGTCTGCTTTGTAGAAATTTACATTTGCATATTGCGTATATGGAATGTCTAAAGCAAAACCAATACCGTATAAAAAGTTATTGAATTCAGGATTAGCACCGTGTCCAGCATTATGTTCCCAAGTAGTTGCAATGAGAACATCTTTCACTGGGCCAAAAGATAAGTTTTGACCTGTAGTTTCACCCAAGCTTAAACGTGGCGCTAATTCAAAATAGGTTGAGTCATCATCATTGCCATCCCATTGTTGGTCAACGAAGAAGAACACATCAGAATATTTGAGTTTAGCTGCATATTCAGCAGTAAGAGTCGTACGATCTTCTGTACCTAATTTATAGTTTTCACCATAAAGAGCAGTCAGGCTAAAATCTTGCCAAATCGGTGCAGCTTGCGTAAAAGTTGCAGCAGTGGAGATTGCGCACAGCGCAGCAATATGTGTAAGTTTCATAAAAATAGACCCCAATAAAAGCGTTTCAAGGATACAGATTCTTTAGCAAAAATAAAGCAAAATTCGATTATTGACGGGTCATTTTGGGGTGTTTTCTATCAGCTTTTGGGTTGAATGCTTTTTAAACGATTTAAAACCAATGGTTAAAATGTAAAGGTGAATATTGCAGGTGTGACTAAACCCTTTAAAAGCATCAAGTTTCTCATTGGCAATAGATTGAACAACGTAGTGCTATCCAAATTGATCGCTTATTGAACATCTAAGCTGAAATTGGTGATAAAAGGGTTATTCTTTTGCTGCTTTTCTATAAATATTGCTTGCATATTTTTCAGATAGGCCCGATATTCAAGGTATAGGGACACGGTTCTGCAGAATTAAAAGTGTTCATCATTCACGTAGGAGGAAGTGATTCCAAACTAAGTTGAAGATGTACTTTATGCTGTAAAAACAGCACATTATAAACACGCCAAAACGTATATATAAAATTATGTGTAAGATTTTGGCACAACAAGATTCAGAAATAACGAACGCAAGAGGATGAAATCATGAACATTGAAATCCGTACCGATAAAAACATTCAAAACAGTGATCGATTAATTAGTTACGTTCGTGAAGAACTGAATAATGAATTCCAACGCCACAGTGAGCGCATTACCCATTTTTCAGTGCATTTTAGTGATGAAAATGGTGAAAAAGGCGGTGATGACGATATTCGTTGTATGATTGAAGCACGTCCAGCAGGTCTAAAACCAGTGGTTGTGAATCATCGTGGTCATAATATTGATACAGCCATTCACGGTGCGATTGACCGTTTAAAACGCAGCCTAGAACATGCGTTTGAGAAAAATGAAAATCCTCGTGGTGCTCGCCCAGAATTTGTAGATACAGATGTTGGTGGCGACGACGAATAAGGATCAGACAGATTCCAAGAGCCTCGCAAATTTTGCGGGGCTTTTTTGTGTTTGCATGTAGCCAATGCACTAAATTCACGATTTGCTGACATTTATCTCATACAAATGTCGCTTTATTGGGCATAATAGTTCTAAATTAAACATTGAATAAGAGAGCTCTCTGCATGTTAACTGCGCAACAACAAGTCTTGGTGCAAGCAATAGAAGAATTAGACCTTGCCCAAGTGCAACGCCTATTGGCAGACGGTTTAGACCCTAACTTTATGGATGCCGAAAAAGGCCCTGTAATTTCAGTCTGGTCAGATGGTTTATTTCAATGGTGGGAAAAAGTCTGCGAAGCATATGAAGCAGGTCAGCCACTCACAGAGCAGCAAAAACAGCAAGATTTGCAAGTGCATTTAGATATTTTAGAGGCCTTGATTCAAGCCAAAGTGAATTTGCATTTATGGGATGCCGAAGAAATTTACGGCCCATTGTGGGATGCGGCTTCTGCAGCATGTGTTCCTGCGGTACAGCGTTTATTAGATGAAAAAGTCGATCCGAACAGCAAAGATGAAGATGGTTTAACGATTTTATCTTCAATTAGTGATTTATTGTTTGATTGTGATTTTGATGAAATTCAGTGGTCGGATGCTTTGCTAGAAGAACAGCAGACTTTAGAATTGTTGCGTCGTTATGGCGCAAAAATGAGCAAAGAATTGGCCTAAGAGCAGAGATAAAAATATGTCAGCATTAAAAACAGTTGGGTTAATCGTGGCGGCAGGCATCAGCATGCAGGTGAGCGCGGCAGATTTTGAGTTTGATCGTCCTGGTGCAGGAATGAGTACGGGTATTACACCTGTAGGGAAGTTGGCTTGGGAACAAGCTTTGCCAAGTGCAAGTTATCAAGAAAGTAACGATGCTTCGGGCGAAAAAGTTAAAACCACTCGCCTTAATGCTGACATGCTGTTACGTACAGGTTTGGCGCAAGATTTAGAGTTACAGCTGGGCTGGCAAGGTCCTGCATGGAGTAAAAGCAAAACCGCAGGTCAATCGGTTGAAGAAGATGGTTTGGGCGATGTCAGCATTGGTTTGAAACAAGCCATTGACTTAAATGATGACAAACTTTCTATGGCCGTGTTGTTGCAAGCGTTAATTGCCACAGGCAATGATGGCTTTAGCGAAGAAGATGATATTTATAGCTTGGGTACGGCAGTCAGCTATCAATACAGTGAGCTGTTAAAAACAGGCATCAACATGCGTTACGATGTACAAAATAGCGATTGGGCGGTTACAGCAATTCCCAATATTCAGTATCGTTTAAGCGATCAATGGTCAGGTTTTTCAGAATTGGTCTATCGTAAAGCAGAAAGTCAGGACAATGAATATGGCTTAACTTCGGGGGTGATTTACGCACTGAATGAACGCACTCAACTGGATGCCAGTGTCGGTGTAGATTTAGACGGTGCAGATAAAAGTTACCATGCAGGTTTAGGTATGGCGTTCTTGTTCTAAGCCATTTAAACCATTTAAAGCTTTAAAATACGTTGTATGTTGCAGCAGGCTAAACTCATCAAGCTTGCTGCAGATTCGTTTTCATCCTAATAAAGTTCATGCCGAGGCGAGCAGAACATGAAGCAGTCCTTATTTCAGACCTTTTGGCAAGCTGCTGTTGATCTAATGGCTGATATTTTACGTTATGTGGCGCAGGGCTTATCTTGTCTGCTCGCAAGTCTATTTTTGCTGTGTTCGTTAAGCCTACACGCAGAAGCACCTTTACTCCCACCCGAACAAGCCTTTCAGTTTAGCGTTGAATCGGTCAATCCCCAGCAAGCTGAACTGCGTTGGAACATGCCTGAACAGTATTATTTGTATCAGCATCAATTTAAGGTTGAGCATGGACAGCAAATACTGGCTTTAGAGTTGCCTCCCGCAGAAGATGTTTATGATGAAAACTATGGACATACTCAGGTTTATTATCAACAAGTCAGTTTTAAAATTCCCACGCAGGCTGCACAGCGCTATCAAGTGAGCTGGCAAGGTTGTGCGCAAGATCGACTTTGTTATCCACCACAGCGCATTGAATTTCAGACAGACAGCACTGGTTTGGTGATTTTAGACAATCAAAGCGCAGCACAAAAAAATCTGTGGGGTGGACACAGTAGCCCAACCCAGAATGTGTTTTCGACAACTCAGACCAACTCCACGCTAGCATCTTCAACAAGTCCTGCAGCAGCACAACCCATCACAGCACAAGATCAAATATGGTCAGAAAAACTGGCACAAAGTTCGTTTGCCTATGGCTTGCTGCTGTTTTTGGGTTTAGGGGTTTTATTGGCCTTTACCCCATGCTCCTTGCCGATGCTACCGATTTTGACCTCCTTGTTGGTGCGTGAACATAAAGGTGTCAAAGCGTGGACGATTGCACTGGTCTTTGTCTGTAGCATGGCAATGGTCTATGCCATATTGGGTTTAATTGCGTCATCCGCAGGTTTGAATTTTCAGCGCTGGTTGCAGCAACCTGCGACTTTAATTGCTTTTAGTTTGCTGTTTGTGCTGTTTGCCTTAAATCTGTTTGGACTGTTTGAAATCAAGTTGCCGCGTGCTTGGGTCAATCGACTAGATCAGGCACAATCCATGCAAAAAGGCGGTAATTTGGCAGGTGCTGCACTCATGGGCATGTTGTCGGCACTTTTAGTTGGCCCATGTATGACTGCACCACTGGCAGGGGCGTTATTGTTTATTTCACAAACCCAAAGTCAGATGCAGGGGGCGTTGCTGTTATTTACGCTCGGTTTTGGTATGGGTACGCCGTTATTATTGGCCAGTGTGCTTGGGGCAAAAGCTTTACCACGCGCAGGTTTGTGGATGCATCAAGTCAAAGTGCTGTTTGCCTTTATTATGTTGGCATTGGCGTTGTATTTTATTCGTCCTTTATTGGGTGAAGCATGGATGCAATGGCTTAGTTTGGCACTTGGACTGGGTTTTGTCGGCTATGTGCTGCATCGTTTGAGCGGCTATCATGGTGTGCTGCGGGCGATTTATCTGAGTGCGTTATTGGTGGTGGTGCCGTATCTGATTTATAACCAATATCAACACAGCCAGCGTTTTTGGCAGCAGGAAAACGATGCGGTTTTAGAATGGCACCGTGCAACGACTGCAACGGAATTACAACAGTTACTTGCCCAAGCTCCGAAAAATCAGCGCATGATTATAGATGTCTATGCCGATTGGTGTGTGGCGTGCCGTCCGATTGAACAGCAGGTATTGACATCCTCCACCGTGAAACAGGCACTTGCAGAATTTTATTTAATTAAACTCGATTTAAGCCATTACGATGCCAGTCATCAAGCCTTGTTGAATCAATGGGAAATTTTAGGGCCACCTACCTTTTTATTTTTGGATGCACAACAACAAGAAATTCGCAGTCTGCGTTTAACAGGTGCATTTAACGAGAGCACTTTGTTAAATCAACTGCAGCAACTTCAAACCACACAGGAGTCATCGCCATGATGCAGCTGTATATTGCCAATAAAAATTATTCGAGCTGGTCGATGCGCCCGTGGTTGGTACTGAAGGCGTTTGATTTGGCTTTTGAAGAAATACAACTGAACTTTCCATGCGAGCGTGGTGAGGGCGATTTTAAACAACGTGTCCTAGAAATTAACCCCAATGGTAAAGTGCCTGCCTTGTTAGATCAGGGCATGTTGATTTGGGATTCTCTCGCCATTTGTGAATACTTGGCAGAGCAATATCCTGAACAGGCACTTTGGCCGCGTGATGTACAGCAACGCGCTTGGGCGCGTAGCATCAGCGCAGAAATGCACAGTGGTTTTACCGATTTACGCAGTTTATGTGGCATGAATATTCGCGCCAATTTAGCAGAAGTGGGTACAAAATTATGGCAAGAACATTCGGGTTTAAGGCAGGATGTGGCACGCATTGAACACATATGGTCGGCACGTCCTGCAGCAGATGGTTTCTTGTGTGGTGAATTTAGCATTGCCGATGCGTTTTATGCTCCTGTGGTGACGCGTTTTATGACTTATGCCTTGCCTGTAAGTGCCAACAGCCAACACTATATGCAGCGGGTGATGCAGCATCCTGCTATGCGCGCTTGGGTACACGCCGCATCACAAGAAGCAATGTGGGTCAATTATTTAGAGCCTTATCAAAAACCAGCAAAATGACTTGGAAAAAGCAGGATTAGGAAAAATACTGCGGAAGTTTTTGTACGGTAAAGTGGTCTTTTTTGTTCCAAAAATAAAACATAGTGTCTTAGTTTTCCCAATTATTCTATTTACGCTGCACGATTAAAATAGCGTTATTAAATGAATACAAGATTGGAACATCCCCATGAAAATTTTACACATCGACTCGAGTATTTTAGGTGAAAACTCAGTTTCACGTCAGTTAAGCCAAGCGATTGTGCAACAATTGACTGCAAAAAATAGCAATGCACAGGTCGATTATTTAGATTTGGCACAACAGCCGATTCCGCACTTAACTGCCGAAATTTTAATGGGGCAGGATGCAGAACAAGCGGCTTTGGGTGAAAAAATCATCCAACAATATATTGATGCCGATGTCGTGGTGGTGGGTGCAGCCATGTATAACTTTGGTTTGACTTCAACTTTAAAAGCATGGATTGATCGCATCAGCGTGGCAGGTAAAACCTTTAAATATACCGAGCAAGGGCCTGTAGGCTTGGCGGGTGAGAAAAAAGCCTATATCGCCAGTAGCCGTGGCGGTGTGTATGGTGATAACAGCCCTGCCGATTTTCAGGAAGATTTCTTGAAAACCATCTTCAACTTTACAGGGGTGAATGATGTAGAAATTATTCGCGCTGAAGGGGTGAGTATGTCGGAATTTAAAGACCAAGCTGTTGCCAATGCGATGCAAAAAATTCAGGCGATTTAACCCACTATTTCAATAAAAAAAGCTCAGTGCCTTGAGGGTGCTGAGCTTTTTTTATATAGATGGATCGGCTAAAAGGGTTGGTTAGCAAAGCCTTGTTATGGTTGAACTTAGCTCTGATCTTGCCGATGTGCAAACTCTGCTAAATCTGCCAATGCACGTTTGGCTTCTTCAAACCACGGTGAAAACATTTGAAAATTGTGCCACATACCCGTGTAGAGTTTGTAATGCACTTCTACGCCTGCCTGTTCGGCTTTTTCTTTAAAACGTGTTGCATCATCCAGCAAAATTTCTTTAGAGCCAATTTGTACTAAAACTGGTGGTAATTCATGTAAATCATCAAACAATGGCGAAATTTGCGGGTCTGCCCGATCAAGTTCAGGCGGTACATAGTAATCAATGCCTGTTTCCAGCGTTTCAATTGACAGCAGGGCATCATGCTTGCTGTTATAACGCAAGGATTCACTGGTGAGGGTTAAATCTAAAAATGGTGACAGCAGCATTAAGCCACTCACTTGCGGCAATTGCTCATCACGTATTTTTAAAGCTAGCGCCAACGCTAAATTTGCACCGCAAGAATCTCCTGACAAAATAATATCTTTGGCGTGTATACCTTGCGCCAACAGACTTTGATAGACATCAAACACGGCTTCCAAAGCATGTGGAAAAGGATGCTCAGGTGCAAGCGGATAATCGACATGAATCACTTGCATTTGGGTGCGTGCCGCAACTTGACTCAAAAATGCTCGATGGGTATTTAACGAACCCAGAAAAAAAGCCCCGCCATGAATATGAAAAATGAGCTGTGTTGCAGCATTCTGTGGTTTTAATTCTTCGGCATGCAGACCTGCTAAACGCAGCGCGCGTACCTGCACCGACTTTTGCATGGGAAATAAACGGCACATTTGTTCTAGTGCAAAACGTACAGAATTGGGGGGGAAATTAAATTGGCTTGGTTTGCGAATGGTGGTTTTTAAAAACTGCTCTGTAATAATTTGTTTCCACATGGGGTTAATCTTCATGATTTTTCCATCTTGTTCTTTATTTGATCGGATATTTGTGTATTTACCAACATAATTTACAAGGGTACACTAAACGGTCACATTCAAAAATTGCAAATTTGTTGTGACTTTTTAATAATAAAGTTGTCTGATAGTAGACCAGGGAAACAAAACAATGAAAAAAATTGCACTTGCATTCGGGCTGTTAGGTTTAAGCGCTTTGGCCAATGCTGCAGATCCGCTTAACGGCACAGTTTGGAAAACAATTGACGACAAAACCAAACAACCCAAAGCCACGGTAAGATTTACTGAGCAAAAAAATGGAACTTTAACCGCAAGCATTCAGTCAATTTTAACGCCTGGTGAAGAAAATGCCTGTACAAAATGTGAAGGTCCGTATCACAACAAATCACTCAAAGGTTTGACCATTGTTCGCGGTCTGAAAAATACAGGCGGCACGAGCTACGATGGTGGTTCAATTCTTGACCCGCAAACAGGTAAAACCTACAAGCTAAAAGGTAAACTTGCCGATGGTGGTAAGAAACTGGAATTGCGTGGTTTCATTGGTGTAGCGGCATTGGGTCGTAACCAAACATGGATTCGTGCGAACTAAGCATGTATTCCACCTGTGCAGTTGAAATCATATTGCACAGGATATAAAAAAACCTGCTCCATGTGAGCAGGTTTTTTATTGGTATTTTTTTAAACTTAACCTAAAGCACGATAAGCCGCTTCATCAAAACCCGCAATAAAGCCTGATTCAGTGTTTAAGACAGGACGTTTAATTAAACTGGTGTGAGTGCAAAGTGCTTCAATTAAGTTGGCTTCACTGGCCAAAGCAGCTTGCTGTTCTGCTTCGCTGAGTTTGCGCCAAGTGGTGCCTTTTTTATTCAGTACTACATCTTGCCCAAGCGCATCTAACCAACTTTTGACAGTGTCGGCATCGATCCCTTGTTTTTTATAATCGTGAAACTCATAACTTAGCCCCAATTCATTGAGTAAATCGAAGGCTTTTTTCATTGAATTGCAGTTCTTAATCCCATAAATTTTTAACATATTTTTTTCACGTTAATATCATCAAACTGGCTATAGCCTAGCCCAAAACAGCGCTAAGTGCTAGAAACTTGCAGTGAACAATGATTGGCTGTTTAAATGGTATGTGTCATCAATACGTCATACCGATGTCACCAAATTGACACTTGATCGCTCTAAAATGGGACGCATAAACAGAAAAAAATGAAAAACTTGATAAGAACAAACTCTAGTGAAAATAAAAAATACAGTGAAGAACAACAGTAACAGCGCAAAACAGAAAATAAGATGATAAAAAGAGAAAACCCGCATTTAATCATCCTGATTATGCGGGTCTCATTTTAACGTCCATTGTTACATCCTTGAAACTAACCAAAACCAGTTAGTTTATTTTCCATCCTTCGGCTTCCAATCCTTTTGTGTCATCCTGACTGTCCCTTTGCCGTGATGCAATAATGCGCTGAATCGACTTGAAGATAAATACACAAAGTCGACAGATTATGTGCGAATTGAACCTCAGTTGAGTGAACAACTGTTCACTCGTGTAGGCTGTGAAATTTGTGTGAATAAGGGACTATTGACAATTCGTCTATGTTTGCGACGACGCATATTTTTAGCTGATATAAGGCATGGGACAGGAAATTTAGCCATTCTAAATGACTGGCACATAACGCAATAGCAGCAAAAAAATATGCTCGTCCTTCGCTGCGCCTTGCGCTGCAAACAAAGCAGTGCTTGTTTTTGCTCAGGCTGTGGCTAAAACTTTCTCAGATTGCGTTATGAAACTTGGCAATAGACCCACTATTCCCTGCGTTTCATGCCTGATCTGCTCAGTTTTAGCCTACAGCGCAAACCATTTATGAAATGTCAATAGACCCTAAATCTTATAATCAATAATCACGGGAGCATGGTCACTAAACCATTCTTCTTTATACACCCAAGCATTGACAGTGCGTGCTTTCCAGTCGGGTGAACAGGCATGATAATCAATCCGCCAACCAACGTTCTTGGCACGGGCTTGCCCGCGATTTGACCACCAAGAATACAACTCTGCTTCATGGCGTACTTCACGGAAGGTATCGACATAGCCCAAGTCATTATAAATATGATCTAACCATGCACGTTCATGCGGTAAGCAACCTGAAGACTTTTGGTTACCTGACCAGTTTTTAATATCAATGCGCTTATGCACAATGTTGTAATCGCCACAGACAATGATCGATTTATTGTCTTCACGCCACTGTTTTAGAATTTTTTGATACTCTTCTAAAAAGTGATCTTTCCGCATTTGGGCTTCTTCACCTGAAGAGCCAGAAGGCAAATACAGTGAACAGATGTAAATTGGGTGATCCAGTCCTACATCAAATTCAGCACTGATAAAGCGACCCTGAGAATCGGCCAATTCAAAGCCTAAACCATTTTGCACAGAAACAAAGGGCAAACGGCTATAAATAGCTGTCCCTGCGTAGCCTGCGCGTTCTGCAGGGAAAAGATGCGTGTGCCAGCCTTCTGGCTTAAATTTATCGGTCCATTGGGCGTGTGTGATGCGACTTTCCTGCATGCAAATCACGTCTGCTTCAGACTTTTCCAACCATTCGAGTAAGCCTTTGCTTACCGATGAACGCAACCCATTGACGTTAATTGAAACCACTCGAAGAATTTTTTGATCACTCGGATAGCTACTCTTTGGTATCATGCTCAGGTCTTACCTCAATGTATTAATTTGGAGCACCTCATGACATCGCCAGCTCAATTTAACCCGCAAGCTTTTATCGAACTCGCCTTATCACGTGGTGTGCTTAAATTTGGTGAGTTTACTTTAAAATCGGGTCGTGTGAGTCCTTATTTTTTTAATGCAGGTTTGTTGAATGATGGCGAAGCTTTATCCCTATTGGCTTCGGGCTATGCAGATCAACTCATGAAATGCAAAAACGTAGATGTTATTTTTGGGCCTGCTTATAAAGGTATTCCTTTTGTAGCAGCTACAGCAGTGGCATTATCACAAAATCATGGCGTAAGTGTGCCGTGGGGTTTTAACCGTAAAGAAGCCAAAGACCATGGTGAAGGTGGTGTGTTGGTGGGTGCTGCAGTTGAGGGTAAAAAAGTATGGATTATTGATGATGTGATCACTGCGGGTACCGCTATTCGTGAAGTGGTGACCATTTTGAAAAATGCAGGTGCACAAATTGCGGGTGTATTGGTCGCTTTAGACCGTCAAGAAAAAGGTCAGGGCGATTTGTCTGCGATTCAGGAAGTGCAAAAAGAGTTGGAAATTCCTGTGCATGCTTTAATTACCATGAAAGATTTAATGAATTATTTAGATGTCAAAGGTGAAAAAGAGGCCTTGGCGAAAATGGAAGCATACCGTGTGAAGTATGGTATCTAAATCATTATTTTTTATATAAAATAGGGTGTTTTATCACCCTTTTTTTATTTTTATTATGTCTGAATTAGAAAAGTATGCGTATATACGTTGCCCGAAATGTGGACGTGATAACAGGTTAATCATCGACTCTCGAAAAACAGGTCTTTACCAATGTGGCGGTTGTCAATCTCATTTAATGTTTTATGGTACAGAAAAACAGCATAAGTATAAAAATTGGATTTGGGCTACATTAATAGGGTTGCCAGTAGCTTTTATGGGATATAAAAGTTTGGTAGATAATAATTCATGGACGGATAAAAATATTCAAAAATTTGAAAAAGCATGTGAGGCTAGAATATTCCAAACATCCAATTTAAGCTTGTTAGAAACAGAACAGTATTGTGAATGTGTGATAAATAAGCTTATTCAAATTGATTATGACAAAGTGGTGAAATCTACACAATATTATATGAATCGATCACAGGGGGAATGCCGAAGTGGTAGGCAGCAGTACAGAGGTTACCGATAAATTTAATACTCTTCTAGAGCAATGTTATAAAGGTAATTTAAGAGAATTTTGTTCTGAATTTGATGTGAAAAATCGAGGGGAAAGTTTTTACAAAAGAGTACAAAAAGCTAGACATCGCATGATGAATCAGAGTATCAGTCAGGAAACAATTGATGAGTTTAAAAAATATATTGTATTTATGGAATTTAAGTTATTAGAACAAGAGTGTTCTTGGGATGAAAAAAAAGCTCTTATGGAGTTTAAGAGCTTCTTCTAACTTTTTAATTAAAAGATTTTTTTATAACGATTGACAAATTTTTGAGAATCAAATTTTATTTGCTTTAATGCAGTTTCTGCTGAAACTTGCCATAATGGAGAACTATATTTATACCCACTCGTGTAACCATTTTGAAAAAAACGTCCTAGTGGATCAATCATTAAATATGATTCAGTCATGTCATTATTATTCTCTGAACTGATAATAGACTTGAAGCTTGAGTGTTTTTCAATAAATTGATGAAACTCTTGCTCTGTGATATCTAATTTATTTGAATAAACAGGTAAAAGTTTAAAAATTTTCCATTTATTAGGTTGGATTTGAGAAATAAAGTAGCTTAAATCCTCAGATGCGTTGAGCTTATTGACGACAGTATTAATTTTTATTTCTATCATAGGGTTATACTTTTTAATTTTATTGATAGCTGTTAAAACTTGAGACGGATTAAAGGTATTTTGCTTAGATGTACGTCCAATAGCTAAATTGGTGTATTCATTTATAGAATCTACACTAATACCTAATGACGAAAAATTCTGAGCAATAAACTTCATATCAATTTCATTGAATAGACTGCCATTAGTAATCGCAGAAAGCCTGAAATTATACTTTTTTGATAAATTGATAATATTTTTCAATTGTTTCATATAAAGAAAAGTCTCGCCTCCGACTAAATTGAGACGTAATTGATCAAAATAAACGGTTTGACTTGATTTGTTTAATATATGTCTAATGTTTTCAATTTGCTCAATTAGAGTTTCAATTTTTATTTGAGAGTGCAAAACCTCTTTACTATCGCTATCCCATTTTGCGAAGCAATAATCACACTTGTAGTTGCATGCTTCTGTAATATGCCAGTTTACTACGAGTTCTTTAGTTAATTTTGGCATTTCAGTTTCCCCTTTAAATTGTTTTGGATGTAACAAATTTAATTGAGAAATATTATTGTATCGGAGACACTAAGGAGACAGTGATTTAGATTGGTGTCTCCTCCTCACACTTCTTACACTCGAGCATCACCCCCAACTTTTCCTTGCGCCCTTGCTCTGTGATTACCCACGGGCGGTTTTGCCACGGCGGATTATGCCGCACATGCTGCCCGTGACCGCAGGCTAAATCTGCGACCCAATCATTTTCTTCATCTAAATGAAAACCAATAATTGCTTGTTGCATCGCATACTCCTAAGTGCATGATGATCGTGGATAAAGCGTTACGAAAATTGCAGCAAAACCAAAGCCAAACTCCGCTATACTTTTGCTTATTCAATTCTTCAAAAGAGCACCGAAATATGCGCGTACTTGTTGTGATGGATCCCATCGAAAGTGTCAATTTGAAAAAAGACTCAACCATGGCGATGTTATGGGCGGCAAGCCGTCGTGGGCATACCTTGGGCTATGCATTACAGCAAGACTTATATATTGATCAGGGCAAGGCATTTGGTCTGATTACATCGCTCAAAGTCTTTGAAGATTATAACCATTATTACGAATTGGGCGAAAAACGCAAAGAATCCTTAGCTGATTATGATGTCATTCTCATGCGTAAAGACCCGCCTTTTGACATGAATTTCGTTTATACCACATATATTTTAGAGCAAGCTGAACGCGAAGGCGCATGGATCATCAACAAGCCGCAAAGCCTGCGTGACTGTAATGAAAAGCTGTTTGCGACTCAATTCCCAGAACTACAAGTTCCGACATTGGTCACTTCACAACAAAGCCTGATTCGTGAATTTATTCAGCAACATGGTGATGTGATCGTTAAACCGCTCGATGGCATGGGCGGCATGGGAATTTTCCGTTTGTACCAAGATGGGGTCAATATTGGCTCAACCATTGAAATTCTGACCAACAACGGCACTCAGCCAATCATGGCGCAGCGCTATATTCCAGAAATTGTAGATGGTGATAAACGCATCCTCATGGTTAATGGTGAGCCTGTGCCTTATTGTTTGGCACGAATTCCACAAAATGGCGAAGTGCGTGGCAACTTAGCTGCAGGTGGTTTAGGCGAAGCACGTCCATTGACTGAAAACGACAAAGCCATTGCCGCCAAAGTCGGGCCATTTTTACGTGAAAAAGGCTTGGTTTTTGTCGGATTAGATGTGATTGGCAACTATGTCACTGAAATCAACGTGACCAGTCCAACGTGTATTCGTGAAATTGATGCACAGTTTGGTACATCCATTGCCGATGATTTATTTACCGTACTTGAAGCAGGTCGTCCCAACTAAGTTTGGGCTTTATGCTCACTGTATCAATACAAAAGCCGTTTTCTATTTGAAAGCGGCCTTGTTTTTAGAGACGTGGATACAAAAAACAACTTAAACACTTTGCAAAATAGATCAATCAAAGCAGGTAAAATTGAATAAAACTTAACATTTTCCGTAGATTAATAATAAAACTAGTTTAAACTTGAAAATCTGTAGAAAAAAACAATCAAGCACTTGGTGAAAAAAAGTAAATAACCTTTCAAGCCCATGCGTTTGTGATTACAATTGATAGCTTATACAAGATTTTTATTTGCCTTATTTTGAGTTGAAGAATTAAACCGTGACTGACGCACAGCAACAACAGCCTAAACATGTCATGATGATGGCCGCAGGTACAGGTGGACATGTTTTTCCCGCTTTGGCCGTCGCAAAACAATTACAGCAACAAGGGATTCAAGTGTCATGGTTGGCGACCCCAACGGGCATGGAAAATCGTCTGCTTAAAAATCATAATATCCCAATTTACCAAATTAATATTCAAGGTGTACGTGGCAACGGTTTGATCCGTAAACTGGCTGCACCATTTAAAATTTTAGGCGCAACGCTCAGTGCTGTGCGTTACATGAAGCAATTAAAAGTTGATGCTGTTGCAGGTTTTGGTGGTTATGTGGCAGGGCCAGGTGGCTTGGCAGCACGTGCTTTGGGTATTCCTGTGCTGATTCACGAACAAAATGCAGTTGCGGGTTTTACCAACACTCAATTGTCACGTGTGGCAAAAACCGTGTGTCAGGCTTTCCCAAATACCTTTCCAAACAGTAACAAAATTGTCACCACAGGCAACCCTGTTCGTGAAGAAATCACTGCGACCTTAAGCCCTGCATGGCGCTATCAGGAACGTGAAAAAGCAGGCTTGCCAATTCGTATTTTAATTGTGGGTGGTTCACTAGGTGCACAAGCCTTAAATGAATGTGTACCTGAAGCGTTAAAGCAACTAAATGTCGCTTTAGATGTTTATCATCAATGTGGGCAAAACCATGCCGAAGCGACGCAGGCACGTTATGCACACAAGCCTGACCATTTACAGGTTGAGGTACAGCCTTTTATTGAAGATATGGCCAAAGCCTATAGTGATGCCGATTTAATTATTTGTCGTGCGGGCGCACTCACGGTAACCGAGGTCGCGACTGCAGGTGTTGCAGCAGTATTTGTACCATTGCCTAGTGCGGTGGATGATCACCAAACTGCCAATGCCAAGTTTTTAGCCGATCTTGGTGCAGCAAAAATCTGTCCGCAAGCCAGCATGACACCTGAAAGTTTAACAACATTATTAACCCCGTTAATGAATCGTCAGTTGTTGTCTGAAATGGCGGTCAAAGCCCGTCAGCAGGCGCAGCCTGATGCAACTCAACACGTGGTTCGTCTTATTCAAGCATTGTTCGAGTAAAATATGTCTCCATCTACACCCGCTGATCAAGCGAAAAAATTAATCAAAGTGCCTGAAATGCGCCGTATCAAACACATTCATTTTGTGGGTATTGGTGGCGCGGGGATGTGTGGTATTGCCGAAGTCTTGAAAAACCAAGGCTATAAAGTGTCGGGTTCAGACATCAAAGCTTCAAAAACCACAGCGCAATTAGAAGAAAACGGCATCAAGGTTTATATTGGGCATGCGGCAGAGAATATTAAAGGCGCCAATGTGTTGGTGGTGTCTACTGCAATTGACCCAGAAAACCCAGAAATTAAAACAGCAATTGACACCCGTATTCCTGTGGTGCGTCGTGCTGAAATGCTGGGCGAGTTGATGCGTTACCGTCATGGTATTGCAGTCGCGGGTACACATGGTAAAACCACCACTACCAGTTTAATCACCTGTATGTTGGCCGAAGAAAACATGGATCCAACTTACGTGATTGGTGGTTTGCTAAACCGTACTGGGGTCAATGCAGCATTGGGTGCTAGCCGTTATATCGTGGCAGAAGCCGATGAATCTGATGCATCGTTCTTATTCCTAGAGCCAATGGCGGCTGTGGTGACCAATATTGATGCCGACCACATGGACACCTATGGTGGTAGTTTCGATACCTTAAAAGATACCTTTATTCAATTTTTGCACAAACTGCCATTCTACGGTTTGGCTGTGGTGTGTGGTGATGATGCCAATATTCGTGAAATCATGCCGCGTATCGGGCGCCCTGTATTGACCTATGGTTTTAATGAAGACAACGATATTCGTGCCGTTGATGTTGATCAAGACGGTATGCGCACACACTTTACTGTACTGCGTAAAGACCGCGAACCGTTACGCGTGACGGTGAATCAACCGGGGCTGCATAACGTATTGAATGCCTTGGCTGCAATTGGAATTGCCACCGATGAAGGCGTTTCTGATGGTGCAATTTGCCGTGCTTTAGAAGGCTTTAGCGGTGTCGGTCGTCGTTTCCAAGTACAAGGTGAGTTTGCGGTAGCAGACGGCAATGTGAAATTGGTAGATGACTACGGACATCACCCGAAAGAAGTGGAAGCCACCATTAAAGCTGCGCGTCAAAGTCATCCTGATCGCCGTTTGGTGATGTTGTTCCAGCCACACCGTTTTAGTCGCACCCGTGACTGTTTTGATGACTTTGTGGAAGTGTTGTCACAAGTCGATCAATTGTTATTGCTCGATGTTTATCCTGCGGGTGAAAAACCAATTGTTGGCGCAGATAGCCGTACTTTGGCACGCAGTATTCGTTTGCGTGGTCAGGTTGAGCCAATTTTGGTCGATCCAAATGACGGCAACCTACCGAATATTGTGAAACAAGTGTTACAGGCCAATGACTTGTTATTGACCCAAGGTGCAGGTAATGTGGGGGCGATTTCAATCGAGCTTGCACAAAACCATTTATATTTAAAATAATCACAACCTGTGATGTTTGAATTTGATCGACCAGTTTAAAGTTTAAGGATATAAACGTGTCAAATGCTTCAAAGTTCGGCAAAGTTGCCGTGTTATTGGGTGGAAAATCTGCTGAGCGTGAGGTTTCTCTAGACAGCGGTCAAGCAGTACTCGAAGCACTGCTACGTTCTGGGGTCAATGCAGAAGCATTTGATCCACAAACACGTAGCGTGACCGAATTGGTCAATTATGATCGTGCCTTTATTGTGTTACACGGGCGCGGTGGTGAAGATGGTCAAATTCAAGGTGTTTTGGAATGGTTGAATATTCCATACACGGGTACGGGCGTGCAAGGTTCAGCCATTGGCATGGACAAAGTGAAGACCAAGCAAATTTGGCAAGGTTCTGACTTGCCAACTGCGCCATATCGTATTGTTAGCAAAGATTCCAATATTGAAGACGTGGTTGCCGAATTGGGTTTACCACTCATCATCAAGCCTGTACATGAAGGTTCAAGTATTGGCATGAGCAAAGTCGAAAAAGTAGAAGACTTTGCCGATGCTGTAGCGAAAGCAACTGCACATGACGCTATTGTTATGGCTGAAAAATGGATTACAGGACGTGAATTTACCATCGTGCTGTTAAATGGTCAGGCTTTACCGACTATTCGTTTAGAACCACCGAAAGATGTGGCGTTCTATGATTATGAAGCCAAATATCAACGTAATGATGTGCAATACGGTATTCCGTGTGGTTTAAGCACTGCCGAAGAGCAACAGTTACAAGCTTTGGCATTACGTGCCTTCCAAGCCGTGGGTGCAAGTGGCTGGGGTCGTATTGATGCCATGCAAGATGAGAACGGCAATTTCTGGCTATTGGAAGTGAATACCGTGCCGGGAATGACCAGCCACTCTTTAGTTCCGAAAGCGGCAAATGCAGTCGGCTATAGTTTTGATGAGCTGTGTGTGGCAATTTTGGCACAAACCCTTACAGGTGAAGCACACTAAATATGGCTCAACTTCCTGCATCCTTGCGCCGTAAACGGGCAGCGATTACCTCGATTCATGACAAACCGCCAACAGCCAAAGAAAAGCTGATTCATTTTGGCGGTTGGGTAATGCTGTGCGTTGCGGTGCTCGTGTTGGCAGTGGGTGCGTACGGGCTATACAAAGTCATGACCGATGCACAAATTGCCAAGCTAGATGTAGTGGGTACACGTTCAGATGCGGAACACCGCCAAGTGATGACGCATGTGAACCCTGTAATGACCAAGAACTATTTCACCTCTGACCTAGAGCAAATCCGCGATACCGCTTTGGAGTTGTCTTGGGTAGATCGAGTGGTGGTTTCACGTGCGTGGCCGAATGCTATTCGTGTGCGGGTTATGCCGCGTCATCCAATTGCACGTTGGGGGACAGGTCGTTTGCTCAGTGACAGCGGTGAAGTCTTTACCGAGGTCACGCCACAAAATAATCAACATTTACCGTTATTACACGGGCCAACGCATCAATCTAAAATGATGATGCGTCGTTATAATGAAATTAACCAATTATTCTTACCCGTCAACGATCGTTTAAAAGAACTATATTTAACAGAACGTATGACGTGGTTTATGCAGTTTGATTCAGGTCTACGTGTTATTGTAGATAAAGATCAAACCATGAGTAAGCTGCAGCGCTTGGGGCATCTTGCACAAAGTGATTTGAAACCTGTATGGTCTAAAATATCCGCCATCGATTTGCGTTATCGCAATGGTTTAGCCATTCAATGGAAAAACTCAATTCCGCCAAAAATTGCAAATGGTCACTTTGTTGTAACGATTGATGACACAAGCATTGCAGAGGGAATAAGAGCAAAGCCATAATATTGGGCTTTAAAAAAATAGAGGCATTAAGCCATAAATTAAACATACTGGTAATGGTAGTGAATAAATGAGTGAAGCTGTTCCCTCGGTTGTTGCGATTGACATTGGGACGCACAAAGTTTCAGTTTTGATTGCTAAGGTCCATGCGCCAGACAATATCCAAGTCATTGGTATGGCCACCGCACGTAATCGAGGCATGAGTAAAGGAAAAATTGTCAGTCTCGATAAAGTGATTACTGCAATTAAAAATGCCGTGCAAGAAGCAGAAGATATGGCGGAATGCCGTGTGCATTCGGCATGGATTTCTATTCCTAGTGCAGAGCTAAAAAGCTTTTATGCTTCAGGTCGCACACCTATTGAAAGTAGTGATCACACCATTACCACCAGTGAAGTGGTACGCGCATTGGACTTGGCCAAAGCCAGTCACCTCACCTCAGACCATTATTTGGTGAGCGCAGTACCACTCGGTTTCGATTTAGATGATTCGGGTGAATGGGTACAAAACCCAATTCGTATGTCAGCACATAGCATGACGGGGCATTATCAATTGATGATGTTGCCTATTAGCACCATGCAGAATTTAGACCGTGCTTTAAAAGGTGCCAATATTGGTGTCGAAAAAATGGTGGTGTCAAATTTAGCCACTGCAGAAGCCAGTCTGCTTAAAGATGAAAAAGAATACGGTGTGTGTCTGGTAGATATTGGCGCAGGTACGACCAGTATTGCAGTTTATTTAGATGGACGTTTGGCCTTGGCACACACTTTGCAGCGTGGTGGTGAGCATGTCACCCGCGATATTGCAGCGGTGTTACAAACCACAACTGAAGAAGCTGAACGGATTAAGCTATTGTATGGCTGTGTAGATATGAAAGTGGTCAAACCTGATCACATGATTCAGATTCAGGGCATTGATGGGCCGCAAACCATTAGCCGTATTGAACTGGCGGAAATTATTATTGCGCGTTATGAAGAAATTTTTGCACAAATTCGTCAGGAACTCGAAAAGAGCGGTGCCATTCATGGTTTATATCATGGTGTGGTTTTGGCGGGTGATGCCTCACAAATTGAAGGCATGATCAGCTTGGTACGTCGTATGTTGGGTGTTTCGGCACACTTGGGGAATCATCCTTCACAAGTTTATGCCGATGAACCGCATCAGGCCGCCTTACGCCGTTCACAATATGCAACAGCTTCAGGCTTATTGCTTTATAGTCAAAACTATACTCAAGACACGATTGTAGAACATGAAGACCCTGAAACCTTATCGGTTTGGGGGCGTGTCGGACGGGCATGGTCTGGCTTGAACGAAAAGTTAAAATCTATTTTTTAGTTGAGTTTTTTGGGAATATTGTTAGGAAGTTGTACGGATCATCACTGGTACTTGACAAGCCAGAAGTTGAACAGCATTCTTAAAAATAATTTTTATGAAGATCAAGGCAGTATACGGGCTTAAGTGACTGCCAATAACGTATTAGGAAATCTAAAGGTCATGGCCTCATTTGAATTTATAGATGATCAAACCGATAGCAACGGTCAAGCCCGTTTCACTGTGTTTGGTGTGGGTGGTGCAGGTGGTAACGCTGTGCAGCACATGCTTGAGTCGGATATTCAGGGTGTAAAATTTGTTTGTGCCAATACGGACAAACAAGCATTGGATCGCATGAATTCGCAATTCAAAATCCAGCTAGGTGAGCAAAGCACACGTGGTTTAGGCGCGGGCGGTGATCCTCAAGTGGGTCAAACTGCAGCGGAAGAAAGCCGCGAGCTGATCTGTCAGCAACTTGAAGGCACAGACATGGTGTTTGTGACTGCAGGGATGGGCGGTGGTACAGGTACAGGTGCTGCGCCAGTTGTGGCTGAAATTGCCAAAGAAATGGGCATTTTGACTGTTGGTGTGGTGACTACGCCATTTAACTTTGAGGGTAAGCGTCGCTTACTTTCTGCGGAAAAAGGGATTGCGGCATTAGAACAGCATGTAGACTCTTTAATCATTATTCCAAACCAGCGTTTAATGAAAGTTTACCGCGACATTTCAATGAAAGATGCGTATAAAAAAGCCGATGACGTTTTGTTGAACGGTGTACGCAGTATTTTTGATTTGGTGGTACGTCCAGGTCACATCAACCTAGACTTTGCTGACTTGAAAACTGCGATGAGTACGCGCGGTTATGCGATGATGGGTGTTGGTTCAGGTCGTGGTGAAAACCGTGCGCGTCAAGCGGCTGAACAAGCGATTCGTAGCCCATTGCTCGATAGCGTAACCATTGCCAATGCCAAAGGCTTGTTGATTAACGTAACGGGTGGTGATGATGTGACCTTCGGTGAAATCGAAGAGATCATGGACGTGATTCATCAACTTTCAGATACCGAACAAACCCAAGTATTCTACGGTACGGTATTTGATCCTGAAGCGCGTGACGAAATTAGCGTGACTGTTATTGCTACTGGTTTAGCGCGTAACACAGGCGATACACCAGAGCCTGCAAAACGCACCGTGACACAAACCACTTCTGCAGCACCAACAGCGGCAGTAGAAGAAGATGATGTGCCTGCAATTCAGCGTCAGCAGGCAGAAACTGCGCCTGCAATTAGTGCGACAACAACATCAGGCTCTGCGCGTCCAACGCCAATGAGTATTCAAGACTATTTGAAAAATCAGCAGCGTAAATAAGCCAAGATCCTCAATTTCATTGTGTGATCGGGAAAAGGCAGTTTTAAACTGCCTTTTTTGTTTTTTATCAATGGCTAAATATGCTAACGTATAGCGGTTTTAAAATTTAGATGAATTGAGAACATGCTGAAACAACGTACCCTACAACGTGTCGTCAAGGCGAGCGGTATTGGTCTGCACAGTGGTCAAAAAGTATTGATCAACTTTGTGCCGCATCATGCCGATGGGGGAATTGTGTTTCGTCGTATCGATTTAAATCCGCCTGTCGATATTCCAGCCGATGCCATGCTGATTCAAGAAGCATTTATGTGCTCGAATTTGGTTCAGGATAATGCCAAAGTTGGCACTATTGAGCATGTTATGAGTGCAATTGCAGGGTTGGGCATTGATAACTTGATTATTGAAGTGTCTGCCTCTGAAGTGCCCATTATGGACGGCAGTGCAGGGCCTTTTATTTATTTGTTGATGCAGGGTGGTTTAAAAGAACAGGATGCTGCGAAAAAGTTCATCAAAATTTTAAAACCTGTAGAAGCTTTAATTGACGATAAACGTGCGGTGTTCAGTCCGCATGAAGGTTTTCAGCTCAATTTCACCATCGACTTTGATCATCCTGCCTTTAAAAAAGAATATCAGTCTGCCACCATCGATTTTTCTACAGAAACCTTTGTCTATGAAGTCAGTGGCGCACGTACTTTTGGCTTTATGAAAGATTTGGACTATTTAAAAGCCAATAATTTGGCTTTGGGTGCGAGTTTAGATAATGCCATTGGGGTAGATGATACAGGCGTGGTCAATGAAGAAGGTTTGCGCTTCTCGGACGAGTTTGTACGGCATAAAATTTTAGATGCTGTGGGGGATTTGTACTTGCTTGGACATCAAATTATTGCCAAGTTTGATGGTTATAAATCAGGACATGCCTTAAATAATCAGTTATTACGCAATGTTCAGAGCGATCCAAGCAGTTATGAAATTGTAACATTTGATGACATAAATTCTTGCCCGATCACTTTTGTGCATGTGACATAAGTCATTGTCTTTTCTTACTACGTTATAATGTAACAACAATAATATGTGAATTTCATCACAAATTTGAGCACGAGTTTTTGGTGTTTTCTGCAAACAATTATTTTTTATTGCTTGCCAAACGTAACAAAGCTTGGCTAAGCTTAGGGTCGCTCACAAAGTCAGCAGCACCTCGTAACATATCTTGAGTTTCTGGACTAAGTGTTCTTAAAGGCTTTTCGCTTTTTGGGGGCGTTTGAGATTCAACTCTTAAACGAACTTGAATTTTTTGTATGTCTTTCAGTTCATGCAGTTGTGACAGTTGAGTAATGTATTGCTTTTGCAAATAAGCAAGTTGACTGACCATCGCTTGATTCGTTCCAGTAATGGTTAAGACACCTTGTTGATAACAAACCACCTGCCATTGCTCTGGTTGCGGCAGTAAAGGTTGAATAAGTTTGCCAAGTTTCTGCCATGCAGCAACTTGGGTTGAGAGAAACGTTAGGTTTCCTGTTTTTATGTGTTTTCTTGTTTGTTGAAAGAGATTCACAGGTTCGGACATACATCATTCCTTCATGTTTATGCCCTAATCTTATGCGCTCCTTTCAGTAGATATCAAGGAAGAGATCACAAGGAACTTCAAGTAAGAACAGTTAAGAGGTTTTTTTATGCATTCGCGCCGTATTTTATTAGCGTTTTCACTGGCAGCTTCGGCAGCATCTGTCGCATTTGCTGATTTAGTTGAGTTAGATTCTCAAAATTCATCGACTGATCGTATTGAGCAATTAACCCGCACCTTGTCACAAGGTTCTTATACAGAAACACAAGACATTGATGTTCCTGCACAAACGCAGATGACCGTTAAGCTTCGTGAAAAGACTACAGAATTAAACAATGCGTCTTTAGCAAAAAAATACGGTACCAATACCAGCACCCGTTTTGCTTCTTCAAATCCTTATGCTTGGTTAGTGTCACATCCATTACCAAATGCACGTATTAGCTCGAACTATGGCGGTCGTGTCATGAGTGGTCGTGCTGAAAACCATTCTGGCTTAGACCTTGCTGCACCAAGCGGTACTCCAATTTATGCGACTGGCCCAGGTATTGTGACCAAGTCAGGCTGGGGCACAGGTTATGGTCAATATGTAGAAATTAACCACGGTAATGGTTATATCACGCGCTACGCACACGCTTCACGTTTAATTGCACGTGTGGGTGACCGTGTAGATGCAGGCGAACATATTGCCAACGTGGGTTGTACAGGTCGTTGTACAGGTCCTCACTTACATTATGAAGTAGTGAAAGATGGTCAACGTAAGAACCCTTCTACCTATTTAGCAATGTTGCCGTAATGTTTTGGCTAGAAATTCATGCTCTAGCCACACTCACTGTAAACTACACGCGAACTACAAATTAAAACATGAAATTAAAGCGGCAAAGGTCGCTTTTCTTTATACTCACGTTTTAGCTTTTAGCGAAATCTAGTGAGACATTTCAGACATCAACTTATCACCTAAAAAAATAATAACACGCAGTATCTGCTTTATTGTATAAAAAACCGCCTAAATTGGCGGTTTTTTGTTATTTGCTGTAAGAAAGTGTCAATCATTATTTATTTTCTAAATAGTATGCAGGATACGCATTTAAGATTAGCCATATCTACTAAAGTCTAAATTATGATACATATAAAGCATACGATTAGGCTTAGGAATAGTGAATTATGGCGTTTTACGGTGATACGGACTCACAAGAAACCCAAGAATGGCAAGACGCCTTTGATGCTGTGTTACAACATATGGGTACTGAACGGGCAGCATTTTTACTCGAAAAACTGTACCAACGTGCAATTGCAAAGCATGTACCCATTCAGCGATTAAATACTCCCTACCTCAATACCATTTCAGTGGAAGAACAACCTGCCATGCCGGGCGATCAGGATATGGAGCGTCGTATTCGCGCCCTAATTCGCTGGAATGCGTTGGCGATGGTATTGCGTGCCAATAAAACAGGTGATGATTTAGGTGGTCACCTTGCAAGTTTCGCATCTTCAGCCACATTATATGATGTTGGTTTTAACTATTTCTTCCGCGCCAATAGTGATCATTTTGGCGGTGACATGATTTACTACCAAGGTCACTGTGCACCTGGTATTTATGCTCGTTCATTTTTAGAAGGGCGTTTAACCGAAGATCAATTGAATAATTTCCGCCGTGAAGTGGGCGGTAACGGTTTACCTAGCTATCCACATCCTTATTTAATGCCTGACTATTGGCAGTTCCCAACGGTATCGATGGGTCTGGGTCCAATCATGTCAATTTATCAGGCACATATTCAAAAATACTTAATGAACCGCGGTTTAATTAAAGAAGAAGACCGTAAAGTCTGGGCATATCTAGGCGATGGTGAAATGGATGAGCCAGAAAGTTTGGGTGCAATTTCACTGGCAGGTCGTGAAAAGCTAGATAACCTGATTTGGGTGGTGAACTGTAACTTACAGCGTTTAGATGGCCCTGTACGCGGTAACGGTAAAATCATTCAAGAACTTGAGTCGTTATTCCGTGGCGCAGGTTGGCGCGTGATTAAAGTGGTCTGGGGGCGTCATTGGGATGCTTTATTAGACAAAGACGACACAGGTGCATTAAGAGCCATTATGGAAGAAGCGGTGGATGGTGATTATCAGCGCTTGCAAGTGAAAGGTGGTGCATACGCTCGTGAGAAATTCTTTGGTAAATATCCTGAAGCCAAAGAATTGGTCAAAGATTTAAGCGATGAAGATATTGATAACCTGAACCGTGGTGGTCACGATCCGTACAAAGTATTTGCGGCGTATGCTGAAGCGACCAAAGCTAAAGGTCAGCCAACGGTCATTTTAGCCAAAACTGTCAAAGGTTATGGTTTGTCTGATGAAATTGAAGCGGTGAACAAAACCCACCAAATCAAAAAAATGCAGTTGGATTCTTTAAAATATGTACGTGACCGCTTCAACTTGCCATTTAGCGATGAGCAACTTGAAGAAGTGCCGTTCTATCGTCCAAGTGAAAATTCGCCTGAATTGAAATATATGAAAGCGCGTCGCGAAGCGTTGGGTGGTTATTTGCCTGCGCGTCGTAAAGACAGCGAAGCTTTACAAATTCCTGAATTATCAGTTTTCGATTCAGTCTTGGCAGGTTCAGGTGGCAAAGAACAATCGACCACTATGGTGATGGTGCGTTTGATTTCTGCCCTGCTCAAAGAAAAAGCCATTAAAGACCGTGTGGTACCCATTGTACCCGATGAAGCACGTACTTTCGGTTTAGAAGGCATGTTCCGTCAACTGGGTATTTATGCCGCACATGGGCAAAAATACACCCCTGAAGACCAAGAACAATTGATGCATTATCGTGAAGCCAAAGACGGTCACATGCTGCAAGAAGGCATTAACGAAGCAGGTGCAATGAGTGCTTGGGCAGCTTTGGGTACCAGTTATTCGACCAATAACTTACCAATGATCCCAATGTATATGTATTACTCCATGTTTGGTTTCCAACGTATTGGGGATATTGCATGGGCGGCAGGTGATGCACAGGCGCAAGGTTTCTTGTTGGGTGCCACTGCAGGACGTACCACACTCAATGGTGAAGGCTTGCAACACCAAGATGGTCACTCGCATATTTTAGCCAATACTATTCCAAACTGTGTGTCCTATGACCCATGCTTTGGTTATGAGCTTGCCGTGATTGTGCATGATGGTTTGCAACGCATGTATGTCAATCAGGAGCGCGTGTTCTATTACCTCACTGTAATGAATGAAAACTACGAGCATCCTGAAATGCCACAAGGTGTGGAAGAAGGCATTAAGCGCGGTATGTATTTGCTGCAGGAAGATGAAAAAGCCACGGTTCAATTGCTGGGTTCAGGCGTGATTTTGCGTGAAGTCATCAAAGCGGCGAAAATCTTGCGTGAAGAGTATCAAATTCACTCGAATGTCTACAGTGTGACCAGTTTTAATGAATTGGCGCGTGATGGTATGGCGTGTGAAGAATACAACCGTTTGCATCCATTGGCTGAAGAAAGCAAAGAGCCGTGGATCTCACAACAGTTACGTGGCAAGGATGGCATTGTCGTGTCTGCTACCGATCACATGCGCGCCTATAGCGAGCAAATTCGCGGTTACTTGCCAGACAATCGTCCATTTGTTGCCTTAGGTACCGATGGTTATGGTCGTTCCGATACCCGCGGTAACTTGCGTAGCTACTTTGGGGTCGATGCAGCACATATTGTGGTAGCCACCTTGAAAAAACTGGCTGATGAAGGCGAAGTCGATGCGCGTTTGGTCAAAGATGCAATCTCGACATTTGAGTTAGATACAGATCGTCCTGTCGCGTGGGCACCGCAAGCGGTTCCTGAAGTACAAGCGGTTGCTGACTACAAAGAGGAGCACTGATCATGCAAATTCAAACGCCTGATATTGGTGTCGATAAAGCCACTGTTGCAGATATTCTTGTTAAAGTTGGCGACACGATTGCAGTTGATGACAGCATTGTCCTGTTGGAATCAGACAAAGCTTCTGTTGAAGTACCCAGCACCGCTGCAGGGGTAGTGAAAAGTATTTTGGTACAACAAGGCGATGAAGTGACTGAAGGTGCGGTGCTGATTGAGCTAGAAACAGAAGCTCAAACCGCAGTTGCTACAGAAGTTGCTGCACCGCAAGCCGAAGTGGACGCGGCACCGAAGCAAGATGCTGAACCAGTGGTCGCTGCAGCACCAAGCTCAGCGACATCAAACACTGCGCAAGAAGTAGATGTACAAGTACCGGACATTGGCGTGGAAAAAGCCGTTGTTGGGGAAATTTTAGTACAAGTCGGCGATGCGATTGATGTTGATCAAAGTATTATTGTGGTGGAGTCGGACAAAGCTACAGTAGAAGTGCCAAGTACGGTGTCGGGTACAGTTACCGCTATCCAAATCAATACGGGTGATACCGTAAAAGAAGGTGTGGTGATTCTGAAAGTGAAAACCGCCGCTGCTGCAGTCACACAGGTGGAAACACCTCAAGTGGCATCAGCAGAAGCGGCTGCTGCAACAGCGAGCGCAGCAACTGCATCTGCACCACAAACAACAGCATCAGCACAGGTTGAAGTCGCAGTGCCTGATTTAGGGGTCGATAAAGCCACAGTGGCAGAAATTTTGGTACAAGTAGGTGATACAGTTGCTGCTGACCAAAGTTTGATTGTGGTGGAATCAGACAAGGCTACGGTAGAAGTGCCAAGTACTACTGCAGGCGTGATTCAAGCGATTCATGTAGAATTAGGACAAAGTGTTGCGCAGGGCAATGCCTTAGTGACGATAGTAACTGCAAGCGCAGCTGCACCAACAGCAGTTGCAGCAGCTCAAGTTGCCTCTGCACCAAGTACATCGCCAGCAGTCAGTGCTGCATCTACAGCACAAACCACAACGGTTGCAGCAAGTGCACATACGAATGTAGACAAATTGAGCAAGGCGCAAAATGAAGCCAATGCAAAAGTGTATGCAGGCCCTGCTGTGCGTAAACTGGCGCGTGAGTTAGGTGTTGTTTTAGCCGATGTAAACGCCACTGGCCCGCATGCGCGTGTACTCAAAGAAGACTTGAAGGCTTATGTTAAAGCGCGTCTTACTGCGCCGCAGACTGCTCCTGTCGCTGCTACAACACAGCAAGTTACAGGTTTGCCAAAGTTGCCTGATTTTAGTGCATTTGGTGGCGTGGAAGAAAAAGGTTTGACGCGCTTACAACAAGTGTCAATTCCGCAATTGTCCCTGAACAATTACATTCCACAAGTCACGCAATTTGATTTGGCCGATATTACTGAGCTAGAAGCGTGGCGCAGTGAATTGAAAGCTAACTTCAAAAAAGAAGGTGTTAGCTTGACCATTTTGGCGTTCATTGCCAAAGCAGTAGCGCATTTGCTGAAAGATGAGCCATATTTCGCTGCGCATCTGGCAGACGATCAAAAGTCTGTGCTGCTGCGTAAAGAAATCCACATGGGCATTGCGGTGGCAACCCCCGATGGTTTAACCGTGCCTGTACTACGTAATCCAGATCAGAAATCGATTAAACAAATTGCGATTGAACTGGGTGAGTTGAGTCAAAAAGCGCGTGATAAAAAGTTGTCGCCTAAAGATTTACAAGGTGCAAACTTTACCATCACCAGTTTAGGTTCGATTGGCGGTACGGCATTTACGCCGTTGGTGAACTGGCCGCAGGTTGCGATTTTGGGTATTTCACCAGCGACCATGCAGCCTGTCTGGAATGGTGAAGGCTTTGATCCGCGCTTGATGTTGCCATTGTCATTGTCGTATGACCATCGGGTAATTAATGGCGCAGATGCAGCACGTTTTACCCATAAACTGACCCAGTTGTTGGCAGATATTCGTAGCTTGCTGCTCTAAACTCAGAAAAGCTTTATAAAACCCTGCTGCGGCAGGGTTTTTTGTCACTGCCGTTATTCGGCTAAATTTGCTTAACCGCAGTATTCCGTTTAGAATAGCTGTACTTCATTGGGGAGTAGCCGCTTTTTACTAATTTCTGTTTCAACTGAATGCAGTAAAAAGGTGATGGTCAACATATTTGTTCCACAGAACATGGTCATCATAGCAAAGAACCAAGTCTGCTTTTTCAAGCTTTCTTTTGTTGGCAAGACCTTTGATTTATCACTCTGCAGATTTTGGCTAGCAGGAGGGATAGGTCATTGGTATGTGTGCTAGCCAGAGAAAAACATCATGTATGAATTCCTCATCTCGACTGCCATTGTCGCCTTAGCCGAAATGGGTGATAAAACCCAACTATTGGCTTTATTACTCGCGGCACGTTTTCGTAAACCTGCTCCAATCTTGGTTGCTATTTTACTGGCAACACTCATTAACCACGGACTTTCTGCAGTTTTAGGGCAGTGGATTACCACGGTACTTAGCCCAGAAATTTTATTGTGGATTTTGTCTTTAGGTTTTATTGGCATGGCGATTTGGATGCTTATTCCAGACCAGCTAGATGATGAAACTGAAAGCATCAACAAGTGGCAAAAATACGGTGTATTTGGCGCGACCTTTGTATTGTTCTTTTTGGCAGAAATTGGCGATAAAACTCAAATTGCCACAGTGGCTTTAGCCGCACGTTATGACAGCGTGTTTTGGGTCATGCTTGGAACCACTTTGGGGATGATGCTGGCCAATGCACCTGCGGTATTTATTGGCAATAAATTAGCGACCCGATTGCCAATTGCTTTAATTCATAAAATTGGTGCACTGATTTTCCTAATTATTGGTGTGTCGACTTTGGCGCAACATTATTTATTCTAAATTATTCATTAAAATGCATAAATCCTGAGCAAACTGCTCGGGATTTATTTATGTGAATGGTACTGCAATTCACTGATATTTCAGATAATCTGAGCCATTTTATTTATTGTAACTTTCCATAAATAGCTATATGTTATTCAATGATAGAAAATCTATTTTTAAAATGAAAAAATTGGGGATTGGTTATGGCATTTGACCGTACAACATCGCAGGTCTTATTTGATAATGGGACACATAAATGTATTAGTTTTACCAGTTTGGTCAAAGGTGAAGGTGTTCAGGCCAACCAATTTCTGATCATTGATAATAACCGTGCCGCAGTGCTAGACCCAGGTGGCGACCTGACCTATGTACCACTGACCATGGAATTAAACAAATATACCCGTTTGACCAATCTTGACTATGTCATGGCATCGCACCAAGACCCAGACATCATCACTTCAATGCCGCGTTGGTTGGTCTATACCGAAGCAAAAATCGTAGCATCAAAATTGTGGGCGCGTTTCTTGCCGCACTTAAGCTCATCTTTTATGAGCGACCGTATGAAAGGCAACTGGTTAGATCGTTTGGTGGAACTGCCAGATGAAGGTCAGGCAATTCCTTTGGGCGAGTCTAAAATTATTGCTGTGCCTGCGCATTTCTTACACTCTGTTGGTAATTTCCAGTTTTATGATCCTATCGCCAAAATTTTATTTTCTGGTGATATGGGTGCGTCAATGGTGGAAGATGCTTCAATTCCATTGACTGATTTTGCTGCGCATATTCCTGCGATGAAAGGTTTCCATCAGCGCTATATGTGTTCCAATAAAGTGATTCGCCTCTGGGTGAATATGGTACGCACCATGGACGTTGAAATGATTGTGCCGCAACACGGTACGCCATTTGTGGGCAAAGAACAGGTGAACCAATTCCTAGACTGGATTGAAACATTGGAATGTGGCGTCGATTTGATGGATGAACACGTTTTTAGCTGCCCTGAATAAGCGACAAAAAAGCTGAAAAAACTGTAAAAAAAACTTGAGTGCAAAAACAACTTTTTTTAAGATTTTCGCCCAAAAACGATTTTTTTAATGACGAGAACTTAACGAATGTTGTCTCAAGTACCTACAGCCGATGCCTGCTTAAGCTGCGGCGCGTGTTGCGCTTATTTCCGTGTTTCATTTTATTGGGCTGAAGGCATGAATATGCCTGAGCACTACACGGAACCAGTAACAGCAGTCTATTCATGCATGTGTGGTACCAATCAGAGTCAGCCGCGTTGTGTCGCTTTAGAAGGTGAAGTTGGACAGCAAGTGAGCTGCGGGATTTATGAATTACGCAGCAGCTCTTGTAAAGAAGTGCAAATTGCCGATGATCAATGCAATAAAGCACGTCGTGCGCATAACATGATTCCATTTGTGCAAGTCGATCCAGCCATTTCTGTGAATGATGATGACTTCGATCAAGTGGTTTAATGGTGCTTTAAGTTGTTGATCGCAATCCAGATTGGAAAAGCAAAGCTGCGGCTTTGCTTTTTTTGTGGCTCAATTTTGGGTAGATAGCCAAATCATGATTCAGATTGAAGCGGCTTTATCTGCCTGAAAAATGAAACCTCGCAAGTTTTAAACTTGCGTGGCTAAAAAGCAAACTAGGAGTGAAAACCTCAATTTTTAGATGAAAATTACCGATTTTTTCATGCTGCATCCCCCAGAAGGGCAGAATAAAAAATATTTCTTAGAGAACAAATGAAATTTGTGCCCAGATTTGTTTATAATGGCTCACGGAAATTACCAGTGAGACTGTTATGCTGACCATCGTTCAAGAAGCGTTAACCTTCGATGATGTCTTATTACTCCCTGCCTATTCTACTGTTCTCCCAAAAGATGTCTCCTTAAAGACACGTTTTACGCGCGGCATTGACCTGAATATTCCTTTGGTTTCAGCAGCAATGGATACGGTGACTGAATCTCGTATGGCAATTGCGATGGCGCAAAACGGTGGTATTGGTATTTTGCATAAAAACATGGACATCGTTGCGCAAGCAGCCGAAGTGCGCCGTGTGAAAAAATTTGAAGCGGGTATGGTGAAAGACCCGATTACCGTAACGCCAGAAACTACAGTACGTGAATTGATTGCGCTGACTCAAGCCAATAATATTAGCGGTGTACCTGTAGTAAAAGATGGCAAAGTTGTCGGTATTGTGACAGGACGTGATACACGTTTTGAAACCAACCTTGAGCAACCTGTCAGCAACATCATGACAGGTCAAGATCGTTTAGTGACAGTACGCGAAGACGAATCTAAAGAAAACATTCAAGCTTTATTGCAACAGCATCGTATTGAAAAAGTCTTGGTGGTGAATGACCAGCAGGAATTAAAAGGCTTAATTACGGTCACTGATTTCCGTAAAGCAGAATTGTATCCAAACAGCTGTAAAGATGACTTAGGTCGTTTACGTGTGGGTGCTGCAGTGGGTACAGGCGCAGAAACACCAAGCCGTGTAGAAGCATTGGTTGAAGCAGGTGTCGATGCGATTGTGGTTGATACTGCACACGGTCACTCTGCAGGCGTAATTGAGCGTGTACGTTGGGTAAAAGCTAACTATCCACAAGTTCAAGTAATTGGCGGTAACATTGCAACTGGCGATGCTGCTTTGGCATTGTTAGATGCAGGTGCAGATGCAGTGAAAGTGGGGATTGGCCCGGGTTCAATCTGTACCACACGTATTGTGGCAGGTATTGGTATGCCGCAAATCTCTGCAATTGACGCTGTTGCCAATGCATTGAAAGAACAGATTCCATTAATTGCCGATGGTGGTATTCGCTTCTCTGGTGATATGGCCAAAGCAATTGGTGCAGGTGCAAGTACCATTATGGTCGGTTCATTGCTTGCAGGTACTGAAGAAGCACCGGGCGAAGTTGAATTCTTCCAAGGTCGTTACTACAAAGCATACCGTGGTATGGGTTCATTGGGTGCAATGGCAGGTGCAACAGGTTCTGCAGACCGTTATTTCCAAGACTCGAAAGCAGGTGCAGAAAAACTTGTACCAGAAGGTATTGAAGGTCGTGTACCGTACAAAGGCCCAATGGGCAACATCGTGCATCAAATGATGGGTGGTTTACGTTCATCTATGGGTTATACAGGTTCTTCAACTATTGAAGATCTACGCCAAAATGCTAAATTCGTGAAAATTACTGCAGCAGGTATGCAGGAATCTCACGTGCATGATGTGACGATTACTAAAGAAGCGCCGAACTATCGCGTTGGTTAATATGAACTATCGCGTTGGTTGATATTTAGTAGCATTTTCAAATAAAAGCCGTCATCAATGTGACGGCTTTTTCATTTTTGGTGTAAAGTAACTCGCAGTAAAAAAGTGATGATAAAGATCACCCCTAAGAAGTGAGAACAATATGAGTTATTTTGGTACAGACGGCATTCGAGGGAAGTTTGGAGAGTTACCAATTACACCTGATTTTGCATTAAAACTAGGTTTTGCAGCAGGTAAAGTTTTAAAAAAACACACCAAAAAAAATAAACCTATTGTGGTATTAGGTAAAGATACACGTCTTTCAGGCTATATTTTAGAAGCAGCATTACAAGCGGGTTTAAATGCCGCAGGTGTCTATGTGCATTTGCTCGGCCCATTGCCGACGCCCGCTATTGCGCACTTAACCCGCGCTTTGCATGCCAGTTTAGGCATTGTGATTTCAGCATCGCATAATCCGTATTTTGATAACGGGATTAAATTTTTCTCCGGTGAAGGGAAAAAACTTCCAGATACGATACAAGAAGAAATTAACCAAGAATTACATCAAGAGTTAAAAATTGAAGACACAGCCAACTTGGGTAAAAGTGTTCGTGTAAAAGATGCCAATGGGCGTTACATCGAGTTTTGTAAATCGACCTTTCCATATCATTTAGATTTAAATGACCTCACTATTGTGGTCGATTGCGCCAATGGTGCTGCCTACAATGTTGGCCCTGCGGTATTTCGTGAATTAGGCGCGAAAGTGATTGCCATTCACAATGAACCGAATGGTTTAAACATCAACGAAAATTGCGGCTCAACCCATCCTGAAAGTTTGCAAAAAGCAGTGCTTGAGCATCAGGCGGACTTGGGGGTTGCATTTGATGGTGATGCAGACCGTGTGATTTTGGTGGACAGTCAAGGCAAGCAAATTGATGGCGACCACATTTTATATATTCTTGCTACACAAGGCTCGAAAAAACCTGCAGGTATTGTCGGGACGTTAATGAGCAATATGGCATTGGAATTGGCGTTGGAAAAAGCCCAAGTACCATTATTGCGTGCCAATGTCGGTGACCGTTACGTGCTACAAGGTCTGGAAAAAAATGGCTGGGTTATTGGTGGTGAGCCATCGGGGCATATTTTGACTTTGGACAAGAGCACCACAGGTGATGCAATTATTGCTGCCTTACAAGTGTTAACGGTGATGGTCGAACAAAATAAAGCCCTGCATGAATTGGTGGCAGATTTTAAACTGTTGCCAAATGTGCTGGAAAATGTGCGTTTAGCAAATATGTTTGACCCATATACTGTTCCTGCCTTGGTGGAAGAGTTTGACCGTGCCACGGAACAGCTGAAAGGTCGTGGACGTTTATTGATTCGTAAATCGGGCACTGAACCTGTGATTCGTGTCATGGTGGAAGGTGATGATTTGGCTGAAGTGGAGGCATTGGCGAAAGATTTAGCAGATGCTGTACGTCGTCATGCCGTCTAAAGGGGGTAATCGTGAGTGATTTAATTAAAGATTTAAGTGAGCTGCGTTTAAGTTACCAAAAAGGTGAATTGCTAGAAGCACAGGTCAGTGCCAATCCGCATATTCAGTTTTTGAATTGGTTTAACCATGCCTTAGAAGCCAAGCTGCATGAACCGTATGCGATGTCATTGGCGACTGCCAATGCGCAAGGTCGTCCGCATGTGCGTACTGTGTTGCTGCGTGGAGCCACCGAAGCAGGCTATGACTTTTATACCAATTATGACAGTCAAAAAGGGTTGGATTTAGCGGCCAATCCTTATGCTGAATTGTTATTTTACTGGCCTGAACTGGAACGTCAGATTCGTGTCAGCGGTTATGTCGAAAAAATTGATGAGCAAGAATCGACAGCGTATTATCACAAACGCCCACGTGACAACCAAATCGCTGCGCATATTAGCACTCCGCAAAGTGGTGTGATTGCCAGCCGTGAAGAACTACAGGCGCGTTTCCAAGACTTGCATGCCCAAGTGGGCGATCAATCTGAATTGCAAAAACCTATATTTTGGGGCGGTTACCGCTTGCAGCCTGATTATTACGAATTTTGGCAAGGCCGTCCGAACCGTTTGCATGACCGCTTAGCTTATGAAAAAATTGAAGGTGAGTGGAAACTACAACGCTTGATGCCTTAAATCACTGGAAATTATGTCAAAAATTCTAATAAAGCAAAGACCTTTACTTACACGCCCTGAAAACTTTCAGGGCGTCTCTACATTTGTTGCCCAAATTTTAGCGCGCCGTGGCGTTGCGTCTGAGCAGGAGCTGGAACTTAAACTGAAGCACTTGCTTGCTCCAAGCATGAAAGGTCTACCAGAAGCAATTCAGCTGATGGATCAGGCGATTGATCAGCAGAAAAAAATTGTAATTGTGGGCGATTACGATGCCGATGGCGCGACCAGTACCACACTTATGATTTTGGCATTGCGCGAAATGGGCGCACACGTGCAGTATTTAGTACCTGACCG
Source organism: Acinetobacter sp. YH12095 (assembly GCF_013419245.1). Lineage (NCBI taxonomy): Bacteria > Pseudomonadati > Pseudomonadota > Gammaproteobacteria > Moraxellales > Moraxellaceae > Acinetobacter > Acinetobacter sp. YH12095. Next base: position 28,744 of record NZ_VPAL01000007.1, on the reverse strand, counting down.
TTTTAAATATGGTTATGGCTTAACCCCCGCCATTGCCGATTTGGCTTTTGAGCGTTATGCACCTGATCTATTAATTACGGTAGATAACGGAATTTCCAGTCATGCAGGTGTGGAGCGTGCGCAAGCTTTGGGGATGCAGGTCATCATTACCGATCACCACCTCACCACAAAAGCCACTCCAAATGCAGAGGCTGTGGTGAATCCGAATCAATTGGGTTGTGATTTCCCAAGTAAAGCCTTGGCAGGTGTGGGCGTGGCATTTTATGTGTTGGCCAACTTATCCAGTCAGCGTAAAAAACAGGGCAAATCTGCTGCAAATTTAACGCAATATTTAGATTTGGTGGCCTTGGGCACCTATGCCGATGTCGCTAGTCTGGATTATAACAACCGTATTTTGGTGGATGCAGGCTTAAAACGGATACAGCAGAATTTATGTCGTCCTGGGATTAGTGCATTGCTGGATTTGGCAGGACGTGAACCCGCACAGCTTAAAGCGCAGGATTTGGGTTTTGTCTTGGGGCCACGCATTAATGCTGCAGGGCGCATGGAAACCATGGACATTGGAATCGAGTGTTTACTGTCGGCGGATATGCAAAGTGCCTATGCTTTGGCGCGTCAGTTAAATAGTTTGAATCAGGAACGCCGTCAGGTTGAAGGGCAAATTAAACAAGATGCGCTGGCAGAGTTGGAAAAGCTGCAGTTAGATCAAAGCGATTTACCGCATGCCTTGATCATGTTTGAAGAACATTGGCACCAAGGTGTAATTGGAATTGTTGCAGGACGCTTAAAGGAACAGTTTCATCGCCCTGCGATTGTATTTGCTGCCGATGAAGATGGTGAGCATATTAAAGGCTCTGCCCGTTCAATTGAGGGGATTCACATACGTGACACTATAGAATTGGTTGCAGAACAATATCCACATTTGGTTAGTCATTTTGGTGGACATGCGGCTGCGGCAGGTTTGACCATAAAAAAGGTGCACTTTGCAGAATTTAAACAGGTCTTTGAACAGATCATTGCGCAAATGGATGCGGATTTATTTCATGCTGTGCTATGGACAGATGGTGAATTGCCGCAAGAAGCTTTTGATTTACACACGGTAGATTTATTACAGCATTTGGCGCCGTGGGGACAAAAGTTTCCGCAGCCTGTGTTTGAGGGACGGTTTAAAGTGGTTGATTTTAGATGGTTGAAGGACGCTCATTTAAAATTGCGTTTGGCATTGGACAATGGACAAGTGGTTGATGCGATTGCGTTTGGTGCTAAAGATAAATTTGAATTTAACCCGATGCGGGATGATGTGCGTTTGGTTTATGAGTTAGAGCGCAATGTGTTTAATGGCAATGTGAGTTTGCAGTTGCAGATTGTGCATTTGGAGCAGTAATCCAAATAAAAAAATCCGCTCAAATTTGAGCGGATTTTTTTGCTTTTAATGTAAGGGATTAGAAGCGGAATGTACCATTGATGCCGTAAGAGTCCGCACCATCAGTTGTCGTGTAATTCACACCTACAGCAAATGCTGGGGTAAAGAATTTTTGTGCACGTACATTAAAGATAGTATCAAAATCTTCTTCTGTTGAATCTGCAAAAGAAACACCAACGCTTAAAGTTGGGTCGATATAAAGGTCTGCACCTAGACGATATACTGTTTCATCTGCAAAATAGGTTGCACCTTCAAAATTAGTATAATAGTTACCAATTTGAGTGACATATTTTGCGCGAAGTGTTGCAATAGTATCATCTTCAGCAGTCCAAATATTTGTAAAGCTGTTGATAAAACCGATTTGGCTTGCTTGGATTGGGTCAATATTTTCTTTTGCAACACCAGTTGCTAATAACAAACTATTGATTGGTAAATAACCCACTTCCAGTGCATAACCTGTGTTGTCTGCCGAGATCGAATCTTCATCATCTTCGATTGTAATTTCAGAACGGTTTAATTTGGCGGAAAAAAGCACCCTTCCGAAGAAGGGTGCTATTTGAGTAAGGAATTAGACTTAAGCTTAGAAGCGATATTTCGCAGCGACACCAAAGCGGTTGTAGTCAGCATTACCAACTTCACCAAAGCCTACACGACCTTCCAAACTGACTTGTGGTGTAAAGAATTTACGTGCACTCACACCAAACTCATCATTATCGTTGATATCGTTGCTGTAATAATCGACACCTACACTTAGCGTTTTATCAATGAAGTAATCCGCAGCAAGATTGTATTCATCGAGATCACCAAAAGCAGCACCTGCTTCAAGGTTGATGTCTTTACCATTCGAAAGTGTAGTTACGTATTTAGCACGTAAAGTCGGGTCTACACCATCATCACGGTCATTATCCCAACCTTTAAGACCTGCTGCGATTAACAAGCCTGGTGCTGGTAAATAACCAACTTCTGCACCATAGGTGGTTAAATCATTGTTTAGGTCATCATTGTCTTTCAAGTCATGACCGCTCACATTACCACTTAAGTAAAAGTCTGAATTCGGTACAAAGTACTCTGCACCTACGCCGTAAGTATGCGCTTCATTGTCGCCAACTTCGTCATATTGGTATTTGGCATTTACGTTGCTAGCACGATCAAGGAACGCTGCTTCTGCCAAAGGTGCATTACGGGTTTGTACAGGGTTAAAGTAATAAGTACCATCTACACCGAATGAACCGCTTGAACTGCCGTTGTCTGGATCAATCAGTCCTGCTGATGCACCAATTTCAGCTTGATATGCGTTCGCAGTACCAGTGATAGCCAAAGCTGAAAGTAGGGCTGATGCGATTGCTAATTTTTTCATGGAAAGTACCCCTCTGAAATCTGGTTAACAGTTAAACTTTTTGTTACAACTTTCAGTCTAGGCGAAAAAAAATCAGCGTCAATCACAGGAAAGTTGCCGCTTTGTTACAAGCGTAAATTTGTGTAATATTTTGAGTTTAAGTGATTGAAATAAAAATGAAATAATTAAATGTTTTGTTTTATTAAAACTATGTGTATTTTGTGAATTTTACTAAAGTTGATCATTAAATCATCAAACTTGTTTCATCTTTGTTTTATTTTGGCGGGTTGAAGCAATTACGATACACAGTTTTTAAGCTTGGATTCAGCTGAATGTGTCAGGAAAAAATCAGGGCGGTAGATCAGCCATTTAGACAACATCAGTGTTAATCGAGCATGCTATTTTTTAGGTTGGATATCATCAGGCTCTCATTTTAAAAGTTTAAAGTGATCTTTATTTTTAACCACATTTAGCATTCAACCGATAAAAGCTGAAAAGTTATGCTGGAATTTGCAGCAGGGTAGAAATGCCAGAACAGGTCTGTGCTACAATTATCGGCTATTGAGCTTCATTGTTAATTGAGAGAATTTACGTGGAAATTAATCCTTATCTAAACCAATTAAAAGACTTGAACGAACGTGGTCAAACACTACGGGGGTATCTTTGACTACGATCTGAAAAAAGAGCGTTTAGAAGAGGTTCTCCGCGAGTTAGAAGATCCTGCAATCTGGAATGATCAAAGTCGTGCGCAAGCCATGGCCAAAGAAAAGGGCGAGCTTGAAAACGTGATTCATGTCCTAGAAGGTTTGGCGACACAGTTAGAAGATGCCCAAGCCATGTTGGACTTAGCCGTTGAAGCCGATGATGAAGATTTATTGGTGGATGTGCAGTCTGAATTGACTTCTGCTGAAGAAGAACTGGCGAAATTAGAATTCCGCCGTATGTTCAGCAATCCAATGGATCCAAACCCATGCTATGTCGAAATTCAGGCAGGTTCGGGTGGTACAGAAGCGCAAGACTGGGCATCGATGCTGTTGCGTATGTATATGCGCTGGATTGAACGTCACGGCTTTAAAGCAGAATTGATGGAAGAGTCGGATGGTGATGTAGCAGGGATTAAATCTGCGACCATTCGCGTTGAAGGTGAATATGCGTATGGTTGGTTGCGTACTGAATCGGGCGTGCATCGTTTAGTGCGTAAATCACCATTTGACTCAGGTAACCGTCGTCATACGTCATTCTCTGCGGTGTTTGTTTCACCAGAAGTTGATGACAACATTGAAATTGATATTAACCCTGCCGATGTCCGTACCGATACCTACCGTGCGTCAGGTGCAGGTGGTCAGCACATTAATAAAACCGACTCTGCGGTACGTTTAACCCACGCACCTACAGGTATTGTGGTTGCTTGTCAGAACCAACGTTCGCAACACGCCAACCGTGACCATGCGTGGAAACAGTTACGTGCCAAGTTGTATGAACTGGAAATGAGTAAACGTAATGAGGCGGCTCAAGCACTGGAAGACTCGAAGTCTGATATTGGTTGGGGAAGCCAAATTCGCTCTTATGTATTGGATGATTCACGTATTAAAGACTTGCGTACAGGCGTGGAAACTTCAAATACAGGTGCGGTTTTAGATGGTGATTTAGACAAGTTTATTGAAGCCAGTTTAAAGCAGGGTCTATAAGTTACGGTCTGTAAGATCCTAATGAGCCTGCCCAATTCAGTGAAGTTGCTTAAAAAATTATATAAATCGTAAAAAAACGATATTAATATCGAAAAAATACGATATATTAAAAGCAGCTGCTGAATTGGGCTTATATTTACGAATATGTGTCTGAATGATGGATGTCGATTTAATCTTTAAAGCCTTAGCCAATCCTACCCGTCGGCAAATTTTAGAATGGTTAAAAGCACCAGAACAATTTTTGTCGGTAGATGAGTGTGGCGACTTTAAGCGTGGCGTATGTGCAGGACACATTGAGCGTTTGGGCAACGTGTCGCAATCGACCATGTCAAATCATTTATCGGTACTGCAACAGGCAGGTCTTATTCGTGCAGAAAAATATGGACAATGGTCGTATTTTTCTCGTAATGAAGCACTCATTCAGCAATATGTCGAATATTTAAAACACTCACTTTAACTGTGAGATTAGAGGCAAAAATGGCTGAATTAGACTCTCCTTTAGTTTTGGGTGATCTGCATCTAAAAAACCGTGTGGTGATGGCACCTTTAACCCGTAGCCGCGCCAGCGATGACCGTGTTCCAACGCCAATGATGGCAGAATATTATGCACAGCGTGCCAGTGCAGGTTTGATTCTTTCAGAAGCAACGGTAATTTCTGAAGAAGCCAATGGTTATTTAAATACCCCAGGATTGTTTACCGATGCTCAAGTGCAGGGTTGGAAACTCGTTACCGATGCCGTGCATGCCAAAGGTGGTTTGATTGTGGCGCAACTGTGGCATGTAGGTCGTGTTTCACATCCAGATTTACTCAATGGTGCAACACCAGTATCGGCAAGTGCGGTACAACAAGCAGGTTATGTCAGTTTGTTGCGTCCTAAACGTGAATATGTGTTGCCACGTGCCTTAGAAATTGCAGAAATCCACACCATTACCGAGCAATATAAACAAGCCGCCATCCGTGCCAAAGAAGCAGGATTTGATGGGGTAGAGTTGCATGCAGCCAATGGTTATTTGATTGATCAATTCCTGCAAAGCAAAACCAACCAACGTGACGATGAATACGGTGGTTCGGTTGAAAATCGTGCGCGTTTCTTGTTAGAAGTGATGGACGCCTTAATTGAAGTCTGGGGCGCAGGTCGAGTCGGTGTGCATTTAGCACCACGTGGCGATGAGCACGACATGGGAGATGATGATCCACGTGAAACCTTTGGCTATGTCATGCAGCAATTGGGGCAGCGTAAAATCGCCTTTTTCTTTACCCGCGAATATTTAGCCGAAGACAGCATTTCCCAAGAAATGAAAGTACGTTCAGGCGGTGTGCCATATATCGCGAACATGCGTTTAAGTCGTGCTGATGCCGTGGAATTATTGGCTTCGGGCAAGGCCGATGCGGTGTCATTTGGTAAGGCGTATATTGCCAATCCAGACTTGTATGAGCGTTTATTGGCAGATGTACCTTTAAACGAACTCAAGCTGGAAAACATGATTGGTACAGCCGTTGCAGAAGGCTATATCGATTATCCAACTTTGGCGGAAACACAACACGCTGTAGAATAAAAGCCAGTATAGCGCCACATGCAATTAACATGCGCGTGTGGCTCTGTTATATTTTGCCGATAATCTTTCTTTGGGGCGCATCTTTTGGCTACTCCATTTTGGTATAACGCAGCCTTGGCGCTGTTAAAACCGATTTATCAGTCACGTATTCGTAAACGTGCCGAATATCCTGAGCAATTACAACAAGAACTGCTTGAGCGTTTTGGCCCATTTCAGCCTGCTAAAAATTTACATGCCATTTGGTTTCATGTGGTGTCGGTGGGGGAAACTAATGCCGCACAACCTTTAATTGAACATTATTTAAAAGTGGGACATCCCGTTTTAGTCACCAATACCACCAAAACGGGGCAGGCACGCGCCAAATCATTATTTTTAAAAGCACCGTATTTAGATTTATTTCAAGCCGTGTATTTACCTGCCGATCAGGTGCATTTAATTCGTGAGTTTTATCAGAAATATCAGCCTAAATTATTGGCACTGGTCGAAACAGAATTGTGGCCTAATTTGATTGATCAGGCGCAGCATTTTCAAGTCCCGTGTTTGTTGATTAATGCGCGGCTTTCGGAAAAATCGGCCAAAGGTTATGCCAAAGTTAAAGGATTAACTCGCGGCATGTTGCAAAATTTGCAGCAACTTTTGGCGCAAGACTCTGCCACACAGCAGCGTTTTATCGCATTGGGGATGCCTGCCGAGCGTACAAACGTGGTGGGTAATATTAAATTTGATATTACTGCGCCAGAAGATTTTGTAGAGCAAGCCGCGCAGTTGCAACAGACATGGCAATTGGCACATCGCAAAATTATCACCCTTGCCAGTACCCATGCGCCTGAAGAACAGCAATTATTGACTGCTTTGAAACCTTATTTCGCACAGCATCCTGAACTGTTATGTATTGTTGTGCCGCGCCATCCAGAGCGTTTTGATGAAGTGGCTGTGCAGGTGAAAAAACTGCAACTCAATATGCAGCGCCGTAGTTTGGCTGAAGCGATTCAACCCGAAACACAAGTGTATTTAGCCGATAGCATGGGTGAAATGTGGTTGTGGTACGCCTTAAGTCAGGCCTGTTATGTTGGTGGTTCGCTGAATGAACCTGGCGGTGGGCATAATATTTTAGAGCCTTTGGCCTTAAATGTCGCCACGGTATTGGGCAAAAATTATTTTAACTTTCAAAGTATTGTGGATGAGTTTGTTGCAGCAGAAGCCGTGTATGTGGTCGAAGATGCTGAACAAGCTGTAAATACGTTAACGCAATTGTTGTTTGAACCTGCGTTGCGTGCTCAGCTGAATCAAAATGCTCAAGTGATTATGTATAAAAATCGTGGCTCTTTGACTGAGCATATTCACGTGATTAATCAGTATCTTTAAATATGAATATCGTTTTGCTTGACCCTCGGCAGACCACAAATGAAGTGTGGTCTATTAGCGCCCAGCGCCAAGTGCAGCATTTACACACGCATGTCGGTGTACAAGTCGGTGACACCTTGAAAGTCGGGATTCGCGGTGGCAAGCGTTATTTGACCGAAGTGGTGGACGTTAGTGAGCAGCGGATTCAAGTCAAAGCCCTGTATGAAGAAGCTGTACCGAAAAAACTGCCTGTGACCCTGATTGTGGCTTTACCACGCCCCAAAGTATTGCGTCGTTTAATTATGGATAGCGTGACGTTAGGTGTGGAAAAAATTATTTTACTGCACAGCTATCGGGTTGATAAAAGCTATTGGCAAACGCCATTTTTGCAGCAGCTCGATCAATATGTAACTTTGGGTTTGGAACAAGCAGGCGATACCATTGCATCTGAGATTCAGCTTTATAAACGCTTTAAACCCTTTGTGGAAGATGTCTTACCCAGTTTGATTTCTGCCGATTGTCCTGCTTATGTGGCGCATCCTTATACCGATCAAGCTATGCCACATGCCATCCAACATCCATGCAGTATTGTGATTGGCCCAGAAGGTGGATTTATTCCCTACGAAATTGATTTGCTCGAAAAAAACGGCTGCCAAGCGCGGCACTTGGGCAACCGTATTATTCGTACTGAAACTGTGATTGCTTATGTTTTAGGGCGTTTGTTTAGTGCGGGCTGAATCATCTTCATTGACTGCTGCATCACCACGATAAACTTTCACTTCCTGCACAGGATAAGGAATCGAAATGTGATGTTCGGCAAACGCGGCAATCACCCGTTCCTGCACTTCACTGATGGATGCTGAAGTGGTGGTTTCCGTCGTATTTACCCACCAACGCACATTTAAATTAATCGAAAAATCGGCCAAGGCAGTGACATTGACGCTAAATGCAGGTTGGCTCAAGATTTTTATGTCACGGTCTAAAATGGCCAAAATAATATCTTTGGCTTTTTGTACGTCATCTTCATAACCAATACCGACCACAAACTCGCAACGACGACGGGTATAAGCCGTATTGACCGTTACGGCACTGGTATACACCGTAGCATTTGGAATCACGATTCGACGCCCATCGGGAGAGCGCAGGAAGGTGGCACGAATCTGAATATCTTCTACCGTACCTTCCATATTATTCACGATGATGTCATCACCAATTTTAAATGGTTCTCCAATCAAAATGAGCACACCCGATAATAAATTCTGGAAAATATCTTTAAAAGCAAAACCAATTGCCACGGAGCCTAGACCTAAAGCACTCATCAGTTGGCTTGGGGTAAAACCTGGAATTGCAATCACCATCGCAATTAGAAAACCAAAGAAAATAATTGCAGAGCTACCGACCCGATTCAGCACCAAAACCAAATTTTGTCGGGTATAGGAACGATTGTTCAGGGTCTTGCGAATAAACCATTTAAACAGTCGGGCAAGCAGCCAAAACAGAATCAGCACCACGGCTGCAATCATCAAATACGGCACACGTTCCCAAAATCCTTCCATAATTTTGTCGATGGTGGAGTAGGCGTCATTGTACTTGGCCGTATGATTGATCACGGTTTGCGTGGTTTTTTCAGTGGCTTCCTGCAACAGCTGACTGGTGTTTTCAGAAACTTCACTGAGTGAGGGTTTGGATTCTGCCACGATAATTCCGAATTCAAAATGAAGCGACTATTTTGCCTGAAAAACTCAATTTGGTTAATGAGCAATGCTTACTTGCCAGTATTTTAGACAACTTGGATAGAAGTGATGAGCGTACTATTTTGTAGCATTTAAACTGCGAGTTGTATGTGGTTTTATCTGTAAGACAGGGTCGCAGGTATGAATGATTGGCTGCGTAAAAAAATGTTAATACTCACGGTTATTAGACGATATTTTCTTTAAAAATAATGCAATGCGCAGTACAGTGGAATGTAAACCTGAAAGTATGAATGCAAGAATATGGCATTCGATCAACGCTTTGGCATGCTATTGTTTGTATAAAATTTATGCGACTAAAGCCGAATGGTGAGCCATAAAAAAGAAAGTTCATACTGTGAATATGCAGAAATAATAATCAATAACGTGGCATACATCTCGTGATGAGATGCAAGAACATCAAGGAAGTAGCAGATGAAAGACGTATATCCTGTTCCAGATGAATTTAAAAAGACTGCCCGCACCACTGAGGCAGAATATTTTCAACGCTATCAACAATCTATAGATGACCCTGATACTTATTGGGCAGAGCAGGCCCAACGCTTAGATTGGATTAAACCTTTTACCCAAGTCAAAAATACCAACTTTGACCCCGAGCATTTTAAAATTGAATGGTTTGCCGATGGGCAACTGAATGTCAGTGCCAATTGCTTAGACCGTCATTTAAAAGAACATCCGCATAAACCTGCAATTATTTGGGAAGGAGATCATCCATCTCGGCATAAAGTGGTTTCTTTTGCTTCTTTGCATGATGAAACCTGTCGTTTTGCCAACGTGCTGAAAAAGAACGGGGTGCAAAAAGGTGATCGGGTGGTGCTGTACATGCCAATGGTTTCCGAAGCTGCGATTGCCATGCTAGCCTGCGCGCGGATTGGTGCAGTGCATTGTGTGGTTTTTGGTGGTTTTTCTCCCGATGCTTTGGCTAGCCGAATTGAAGACTGTCAGGCCAAGTTAATTGTCACTGCAGACTCGGCCATGCGTGGTGGCAAGCCAATTTATTTAAAAGCCAATGTTGATGCTGCTCTAAAAGTAGCAGGTACCGACTGTGTGCAAAATGTGATTGTGGTGCACCGTACAGGAAATCCTATTGAGATGTTACCTGAACGCGACGTGTGGTATCACATGGAAATTATGTCGGTCAATGACATCTGCCCACCCGAGCCGATGAATGCCGAAGACCCATTATTCATTTTATATACTTCGGGTTCGACTGGAAAACCCAAAGGTGTTTTGCATACCACAGGCGGTTATTTGACCTATGTGAATAGCACGTTCCGAGAAGTCTTTGACCTGAAACAGGATGATGTGTTTTGGTGTACCGCAGATGTAGGCTGGATTACAGGGCATTCTTATGTCTTATACGGGCCATTGTCGAATGGTACATCTACCGTGATGTTTGAAGGGGTGCCGAACTATCCAAGCTGGGCGCGCACAGGGCATATTGTTGATAAACACAACATCACCATTTTATATACCGCGCCGACTGCCATTCGCGCCATGATGCGAGAGGGAGATCGTTTTGTACGTGAAAGTGACCGCAGCAGCTTGCGTTTACTTGGTTCAGTCGGTGAGCCAATTAATCCTGAAGCATGGAACTGGTATTACAACGTAGTAGGTGAAGGACGTTGCCCAATTGTAGATACATGGTGGCAAACCGAAACTGGGGGCATATTAATTTCAGCATTGCCGGGTGCAACGCCACTGAAACCCGGTTCGGCAACCCGCCCATTATTTGGCGTGCAACCTGCTATTGTCGATGCCGAAGGTAATGAACTGGAAGGCGCGACCGAAGGCAATTTAATTATGAAAGATTCATGGCCAGGGCAAATGCGCGGTATTTGGGGCGACCCTGCACGTTTTATTGAAGCGTATTTTTCGACCTATCCGGGTGCGTATTTTACAGGAGATGGTGCACGCCGTGATGAAGATGGCTATTACTGGATTACAGGGCGTGTGGATGATGTCTTGAATATTTCGGGGCACCGTTTAGGTACTGCGGAAATTGAAAGTGCCCTAGTAGCGCATGAAGCTGTGGCTGAAGCGGCAGTGGTGGGTATGCCCCATGAGATTAAAGGACAGGGGATTTGCACCTTTGTAACTTTGCAAGTTGGTACACCCGAGTCAGAGGAATTGCGTGAAGAATTAGTCAATTGGGTTCGCAAAATTTTGGGGCCTGTGGCAACGCCTGATGCGCTGCATTGGGCACCTGCTTTACCTAAAACCCGCTCAGGTAAAATCATGCGCCGTATTTTGCGGAAAATTGCAGCGAATGAATTGGATAGTTTAGGAGATACTTCGACTTTGGCTGAGCCGCAAGTGGTGGAGCATTTGATTGCAACGGTGTATGGGGAGAGGTAGGTTAAGGTTACTGTCACTGTACACAAAGAAGTTAGATAAGGTTTGTTTTTTTATTTTTTTCGATGAAGTAAGGTGATTGTTTATATCATCTTACTTTATGCGACAACTCGTGTCGTCTTGCTTGGTAATTTGCTTGGGTGATTAAAAAATAACTGTAGAATAAATAACCATCATACAGATGATGTGGAATGGCATGAATATTCTAGGGTTACAGGCCAAGTATCGGCGTTTATATCATGAAAACTCAATTTGGAAATTATTAAGAGCAGATAACGCACCACATATTTTAGCGTTCATTGTTGACTTATTTGCAGAACAAAATGAAGTCCCTTATGGCCGTGCAAGAAATGTCTTGGATGAGTTGATTAAATCTAGTCGTGAGCAGGGTATTTGGCAGACAGAAAATAATGCAGCGCATTATTTAAATCATTGGATTCATTCAGGCTGGCTCAGAGAAATAGATGGCAAGCTGAGTAAAACGGATATTAGCGAAACCGTATTACGTTTTTGTCAGGGCTTGGATGAGCGAGCAACCCATACCACAGCATCACATTTAAGAATTGTGCAGGATGCGGTTCGTGATTTTGTGGTCGCATTGAGTGAAAATATTGAAGAACGAGTGGAGTTGCTCGAACAAAAAAAATTAGTGATTCAAAATGAAATAGATGCTTTGTTGGCGGGTGTTGTTACACAATTAGAAGAATCAGAACAAAAAGAAAGAATACGAGAAATTTATCAACTTGCTTCCATTCTTACAGGCGATTTTAGACGGGTCGAAGATGAGATTCGTCTACGAGATAAAGAGTTGCGTCTAGATATGATTAGTGGTGCTTATTCACGTGGAGAAGTATTGCTGAGCTTAATGGAAAAAGAGCAGTTGCTTGCCCAAAGTGATGCAGGCAGTGCTTTTGATGGGTTTTGTCAATTACTTCAGGATCAAGATCGTTCTACTGAGTTTAGAGAGCAGTTACGCAGTATTTTGAATCATCCTATTGCACAACAATTAAGCGAATCTCAACGTAAATATTTAGGTCAGTTAATGCGTGAGTTAGGACGCGAAAGTAGCCGAGTTTTCCAAGTCCGACGTCGTACAGAAGAAGGTTTGAGAGCTTATATTGAAAGTGGTGCAGCATTGGAAAACCGGTTGATTGATCAGTTTCTGTCGGAATTAGAAAAAAATGCAGTGGCGTTGTTGCAATCAGAGTGTGATTTAAAAACAGAAGTACAAGTAGATTTAGCCGTGGGTTCCATTCAGCTGAATTCGCCTGAAAGTCTTGCTTTAAAAAGTCCCACAGAACATATGGATACGCGTAAGGTCGAAGAGCAACAAAACAAGACTGAACCTAGTGATCAGATGCTGAAGTACTTAGACAGTGTACGGGTTCGTGCTGTTGCTGAAAAAGTATATCAAACGCTCGCACAGAAAGGGGTGATGAGTATTGCCCATTTAACACAGGAACATCCTGTACAAGCGGGACTTGAAGAGCTTGTTGCTTACTTGTGAACCGTACCGGGTTTGTCGGAGACCAACTTTCTTGAGAGAATGTTCCAATGACAAAACCAAAATATACCCCTGAAATCAGAGAAAGAGCGGTTCAATTATTGATTGAATCTGAAAAAGATTATCCTTCTACTTGGGCTGCAATCACAGCTATTGCACCTGAGCAGCATGCTGCGCAAGGGTTGTACTCCTGAAACATTGCGTGTTTGGTATTTAAAGCATATGGATCAACTAAATCCTGCCAAAGTACAACAGATATCTGACCAAGAAAAAATGAAGCAAATGGAACGTGAAATTAAAGAATTAAAACGTGCCAATGAAATTCTACGTAAAGCAGCCGCTTTTTTCGCCCAGGCGGAGCTCGACCGCCCACACAAATAATGGTGGATTTTATCCAGAACAATAAAGATCGATATGGTGTTGAAGCGATTTGTAGAATTTTACCGATTGCAGCTTCGACCTATTATCGGGCTTTAGATCTCGCTGACAATCCAGAACATCGAGCGAAACGTGCTCTGCATGATTTACATCATGCAGAGCAAATCAAACGTATTTGGAAAGAAAGTTTAGGTCGATATGGTGTGCGTAAGGTCTGGCAACAATTGAAACGTGAAGGTTATGTTATCGCACGTTGTACAGTTGCTCGATTGATGCAGAAGCTAGGTATACAAGGTGTTTGGCGTGGTAAGAATAAACAAACCACCCGTAGCCGAGATGATCAAAAACGAGCAGATGACTTAGTAAAACGCAATTTTAATGCAGATCATCCTGACCCTTGCGAAGCAGTGCTTCTCAGGTCGCTGACTTCACGTATATTCAAACTCATTCAGGCTGGGTCTATACCGCCTTTATTATTGATGTGTTCTCGCGAGCAATTGTTGGATGGAAAGTATCAACACGTATGAATACAGATATGGTGCTCGATGCACTGGAGCAAGCATTGCATGATCGAGGCATGCCAAAGAACGTGATTCATCATAGTGACAGAGGCGTGCAATATCTTTCCATTCGTTATACCAATCGTTTAGAAGCAGCAAATTTACGAGCATCAGTCGGTACGACCGGTGATTCATACGATAATGCTTTGGCTGAAACGGTGAATGGCTTATACAAAACAGAGGTGATTGAATATTTAAAAGCGGATTGGCAAGGTTTAGCGGATGTACAACTTGCGACACTAAACTGGGTAGATTGGTTCAATAAAAAGCGTGTACACAGTGCACTGGGTTATGTATCACCTTTTGAGTTTGAAGCAATGTACTATGATAAGATTAACCCGTTAGGTCAGGTGGCCTAACTTAAATAAAAAAGTCTCCGACAAACCCGGTACGGTTCATCCACAATTTAACTATAAATACTGTGCAAATAAAGATAGAACTCAGCCAAAAAAGCAGGCGGTATTTAATCGGCCTGGTTATGAAGGTTATGTGGACACCAAAAAACAATATAAATCGCAAGATTTATCGCAACTTTTGCCTTGGTCTAATAATGAACTGGTGGTTGATGCCAGACTTAGATTCAATGCCAATACCTGCGACTTTACAAAATATGATGATGAACAAATTCAAAAGTTTAATCAGGACTTTTTTGCTTCAGAAGGTGAACAACTCTTTTCTAATATTCAGGTGAATGCAGCTTTGCTAACGGAACAGTTATATAAAGATACATGTCTAAGAGATATGCAAAATCAGGAAGTATATAGCTTTGATGTTGAGGATGATGAATTATCTATTTATCAGCATTTTCCAGATTCCGTAGAACTGAATATTCAGACTGGAAAATATGAGCAAGCTGTTAAAAGTGTCACTTTTAATATTGAACCAGCTCCTGATAATGCTTGGTTGAGTTTATCACCTGCGCAACTCAAGGAGCTAACATTAGAGTATGGGCTTGCAGTGCAAGAGGGATGTAAGTTGTCTTTGTCTGTTTATAATGACCAAAGCCCGCAGTGGATATACCATCTTGGGTTCGGGGTTTATCACTGATCTGTTATTGATTAAATTTTATATGTATTTCCAGATTGCTTTTGATTAAATCGGATGGTTTATATTCAATTCAATAAATGAATATTCTGCTCAATCCTATTTTGGATCATTTGGAGAGTTTCAGATCTAATTTGTTCAGGTAATAGATCATGAGCAATCTTCGTAAATCGGCTGGCAACTTCGCAAATTGAGTTAATCATTTCATCAACCTCTTGAATAGAAAGCTCTGCTTCCTGAATGCCCAGTTTGACAATGGCAGACCGAGTAATATCCAGTGCTTCACCCATAATATCCATTTGATGATATCCACCTGGGCCTTCACAGAAAGTAACGTCGTAGGCTGGGGCGAGTTTCCATTGTCCATTTTGAGACATTAAAAACGAAAAGTTTTTGCAATGATCATCTCGATTATTGAACACCACATTGAAAACAGCGCGCTTGAATGCAATCGCTTTTTCGCGAATATCATTGGTACAAAAGTGTGTAGCACGAAGAAAGTTGCTGTAGTCTAAACTCCCAGGTGATTTAAAATCAGCCCCTGTAAAGGCAGCTAAACTTTGCATAGGGATGCGCATGCCATCGCAGCGGTCAAATCTTTTTGAGGCAAATGCAGTTAGGCCATTCGGAAGAGTGAAGTATTGGGTGTCTGGGGTGTCAATATGACAATGACGCAAACATTCTGCATAAACAGTTTCAATTGCACAAACTTCAGGATGCTCTTGCTGAGCGGGAAATTTGATCAGCCAAGCTTCATGTTGATGTGAGTGAACTGTTGAGAATTCATTAGTGACAGGATCACGATAAACAAGTGCTTTTGGCCTTGCACCTTGTGGAGACCCGCCCATAATTAATAAATGCTGTAAAAATTCGGCACCTTCTCCTTTGAGAACTTCCTGAACTTCTTGAGCGAGTCTTAGCAATGGAATATTTTCAGCTAATGTTAACTCGGATGCTGAAGGTTCAAAGGATAATGCCCCCATTGCATGTGTACTAATATACGTGAGGCGTTCTAAAGGCCCAACTCGTGCTGGATTAAGTCCATTTTTTTTAAATAAGCGATCCATCAGGAGCATGCCCCAGCCATCGGGTAAGGCATCGTATATAGGGCCTGGTAATCCCATTTGATGTGCAGGAAAGTTCTTTCTTAATGGGTCACCTTTTAGCGGAAGTAGGTAAGATGAAAGCTCTAAACCTTTACTAATTGCTTCTGCGCTGTATTCAAAAGCAATCAATGGTCGACCTGTGATTGCAGTTGAGGAAACTAGTGTGCCCCAAAGCCAATATTCGCCCCATCCATTGTAGTAAACATCAAGTTTTTTGAGCATGGATTCATTTCCTTTTGATACGTTGGCGAGCCGTATTACTCTCATAGCGGAGCATGTCATCTACACTATTTAAATGTGGTTTGAAAAGTTCCTCTAATTCTTTTAATCGGCCGAGCACCATGGCAACACGTACTAAATTTTCAAATGAAACATTTCGACCAGCTTCTAGATTAGATACAGTATTCACACCAATACCCGCACGCGCAGCAACATCTGCCTGAGTCATTTCCAGATAAAGACGTTCTTTACGAAGCCTCTCACATAATAAAGCAACAACTTCTTCAGGTTTTTTGAATATTAAATCCATAATATTGTGTTTTACATTGTGATATCACCATTAAAACACAAAAAAATGGATTTATGAAATTATGCCAGTTGGTCGATAATGAGATGCTTGATTGGCTGATGAGATTCTATTGGATTAAAGAAATCTAATGATTTTAATGCATTTATTTTTTGCAACTACCTACGAATATGTCGTATTTGGGGCCCGAAACTGTGAAATAAAAGATAATAAAGAAAGTATGATTGGGGATAACATAATATAAAATCAATAAAAAAGCCCCCATCTTTCGATGAGGGTTTTTTTGAATTTGGAGCGGGAAACGAGACTCGAACTCGCGACCCCAACCTTGGCAAGAGTCACCGACATAAAATACACTAAATAACATAATTGGTACTTTAATAAACTCTATATATAACAGTTATATAGAGTTTTTATTTTGTGTGACGTAATTTAAAGTAGGGTGGGGTACTTTGATTTTTGGTCACTAATTTATTGTGATAATCAACAATAATAACCAACATACATATTCTTAATCTAAGAGTATTTTACTGACGGGTATAATTTTATGATGAGAGGGGGTGTTGCCTGAGGCTACGGTTTCTGTTTGGCCTTTTGACGAAAGACGTACAAATATAAGCTTTCTACTTTTTCACGTGCCTATGGTGTAGTACGCAAGAATCGTAATGATGATTTAACACTTGGGTTTATGCAAAAATATCTAATTTCAATTTTGCGACTTAAGTCTTCAAAGCCACCTTAGTAATCCAATAATTCATCCAAAATGTCAGCAAGTTTTTTGCCGTGGAGTGGCTGATTGGATCAATCGTATTTGGCAAAGGAAGCAATTATGACCTAGCTCAGGTAGGAAAAACGGCACTGTTGCAAATAGGCTGACATGATAAGCTAAATATCTTATTTATTTCGAGATACAGCAGATGAATCCCTTCCACGGTCGGCACTTTCAAGGTGAAATCATTCTTTGGGCTGTTCGTTGGTATTGTAAATATGGCATCAGCTATCGTGAACTTAAAGAAATGCTCGCTGAACGAGGCATAAATGTGGATCACAGTACAATTTATCGTTGGGTTCAGCGTTATGCTCCAGAAATGGAAAAACGGTTACGCTGGTATTGGCGTAATCCTACAGATTTACATTCATGGCATATGGATGAGACTTATATCAAAGTGAAGGGGCGATGGACTTACCTGTATCGTGCAGTTGATCAACGGGGTCATACAATTGACTTTTACCTTTCCGCTAGACGGAACAGTAAATCAGCCTATAGTTTTCTAGGAAAGATCTTCAATACGGTGAAAAAATGGCAAATTCCACGGGTCATCAATACAGATAAAGCAGCGACCTATGGCCATGCTTTATCACGATTAAAGCGAGAAGGAAAATGTCCAGTAGATATTGAGCACAGGCAGATTAAGTATAAAAATAATGTCATTGAATGTGATCATGGTAAGTTAAAGCGAATCATCAGGGCCACATTAGGATTCAAATCTATGAAGACGGCTTATGCCACAATTAAAGGTATTGAAGTCATGCGTGCACTACGTAAAGGACAAGCATCGTCATTTTATTATGGTCAGCCTCAGGGTGAAGTGTGTCTAATCAACAGGGTTTTCGGTCTCTAAGCACTTTTTAAAGGGAACATCATCGACTCAAATCTCTATTTGCAACAGTGCCTGATCAAGCCTGTTTAACTTGGCAGCACATATCCCTTTTCCTTGATTAAACGTACTGCTGCATCACAAACTTCCGTATCATAAATTGTTCCACGCCCTTTTAAAACTTCAGAAAGTGCAACATCTATGCCCAAAGCAGCACGATATGGGCGATGCGTAGCCATTGACTCAATCACATCGGCTACCGCTAAAATACGTGCCTCTGGATGAATCTCCTCCCCTTTCAAACCATTAGGATAGCCCGTTCCATCCATGCGTTCATGATGCTGACCAATGATTTCTGCAATTGGAATATTGAAAGGAACATTCTTGAGAATCTCATAACCCGCCTGTGCATGGCCTTTCATCATTTCCATTTCCAGATGCGTTAGACGAGTAGGTTTAGTCAGAATTTCAGAAGGAATGGAAATCTTGCCGATGTCATGTACCATTCCAATTTCTTCCATCTGCAGGCAGCGTTTTTCATCCCAGCCCATTTCTTTGGCAATGGCACTAGCAATCAGCCCTACACGACGCTCATGCCCCGCGGTATAAGGATCGCGTAATTCCACCATGATAGATACTGCCTGCAAGGTGCCATACATGGTGGCTTCCAACTGTTCTAGCTGTCGGGTAATCTGGTCCTGTGCCTGCTTTTGTTCGGTAATATCTAGTGCCATGACAATCGTGGCAGGCATGCCATCGTCCCAAGTGATGCAACGTGCATGTAGGGCAAATTCCCGGATCTGACCGTTTTGATGACGGAACGCAACGATAGGCGGCATGCCCAAATATTCCGAAGCTTGATCCTGCTCCTGGTGAATCAGTGCCAGGATGTCTATCGTTGCATCGGCAAACTCCAGAATATCATGTCCAATGAGCGCTGCAGCAGACCAGCCAAGCATGTTGGCATAACTTGGATTGACGTAGAGATACTGATTGTCGCGCAGCACATACACTCCGACCACGGTATGTTCTACCATGCTTCGGAAGCGCTGCTCACTGTCTTGTAATGCCTGTTCCGTTTCCCGGATTGCGGTCAGATCATTCCAGACCAGAATCACATCATTGCCGACAATCGACATGGTACGCTGGGCAATGCGCTGACTACCATCTTTTGCTAACAGCGTAATTTCAGGAAATTGCACCGGGTTGCCTTTTTTTGCTAGTTGCAATGCCTCTTCCCAGTTCTGTTGCATCAACTGTCTTTGCTCTGCACTCGGCGCCACTTTTTTCAGCCAGGCATCCTGATTTTGAAAATCTTCCAGGCGATATCCCAGCCATTTTTCATAGGCTAAATTGACTGCAAGAATGCGTTCATCCTGTATGGAAATAATATGCATCGGCACAGGAGACTGCAAAAACACCTGCTGGAAACGTTGTTCCATTTGCTGGGAATAAGATTCGGCAGTTTTGCGCTGTTGTTCGGCGGAAAAACGCTCCAGTGCAGATGAAATATCTCTGGAGAGATTTTGTAGCAGCTGAATTTGCTCCTGATCAAATTCTACCCGACCTGTGGTGTACAGCCCGATCAGCCCCCAGAAATGGCCATTAAACAGCAACGGAGTCAATGCCGCCTGGTGCACCTGTTCCTGTTTTAAATAGTGTCTCCACGCCCGGTATTCTGGAGAAATATGCGCATCAGGAGCATTGACCAAGGCATAGCTATAGACATCCACATCTGGGCCAGTATTTTTCACATGATTCAACGGAGGATTCTGCTCCTGCTGCAAGACAGTCTGCAACGTCGGTAAAATATTGGCACTGACATTATGATGGAACTGTATCACTAGTGGACTGTCAGCCTGATCATCAGCCTTAAGTGCTATCACAATTTTGGCAAAACCACCCAAGTTCAGCAACACCTGCTGCAACTCAGTCAGCAATGCCTGCTGGTTCTGGCTATGGGCAATGACCCGATTGGTTTCACTAAGCAACTGATAGAGATAGGTTAAACGTGCCACCCGATCCTGGGACTGTAACCGAGTATATACTTGGGTGATCTGAATGGTGATATGATCGATTAAACTCTGTTCTTCATCCAGAAAATTAGCGGCATCTGCTGCCGGTGTCAACGGATCATACCAGACAGTCAAGCTGCCAAATTGCTGGCTGTCATCGGCAAAAGCTGACTGTAAACAAATAGCCTGAGCAGGAGGTGCTTCCCCCCAAATACCCCAGTCACTGTTAATTTGCAGATGAATCCGCTCCGGTGAAGAAAAGCCGGAAGGAATGATTTGTATCGCTTTATTCAATAACTCGGTCATAGCGATTTGTGTACTGTTGCAAAGCTGATTAATCTCGTTTAGACAGCGCACTTCTTTTACACGTTGCTGCAGATTCTGCAGTAAAAACTGACGGTCTGTAATATCGTGCATCACCATGACCCAGACCGGTTTTTTGTCCAGGTGTTTTGCAAAAGGCGCGACATGACATTCGACCGTTTTATGATCGGGCAAGGACAACTGAATTAAAAATTCTTGCGGTGTCTGCTGCAGTCGGGAGCAGACCGGACAATCCGCGGCTAGTACACGAGGGTCATGTACCAGTTCATGGACAGAGCGCCTGGTCAATTGTGCCGCAGGAATGCCGTGCAGCCTGGCTGCTGCCAGATTGACCTGCTGAATGGTATGGTCGGAACTGACAATATAGGTCGGATCCGGAATGGTGTCATAGGTACTGGCTGCCTTGGACAACATGCCGAAAGGTTCTTTGATGGTCGACTCGACCAGCGCCATATAAATAAACCAGTAGGAATAGACTTTCAGAATATGTCCCAGCAGATTGGCATCGGCATATACAGACACATATTGGGTAAAGGCAAATTCAGAGGCCATCATGGCCAGCATAGACAAGCTGATACCAAATACCAGTTGGGTGGATAAATATTTACGGCTCTGCCATACCAGTACCAGTGCCATTGCTAGCACCGCGATAATCAGGTATTCACTATAAATTTTAAAAGAGGTCAGGCCCTGCCCATCAATAAAGGCTGTGGGGAAGAAACCCAGCATCACTGCACTGACAATTCCGACACTGAGTAGACCAAAAAACAAATTTAACGGGGCTAGCTTGATCATACGTGTCAGCATGAACGGTGCGGCAAGCATGGCAAAGGCCTGCAACAGGCGGGCGCCAATCCATAATTGCGTGGCCTGATTAGCACTATCTACCGGAAAAATTTGCATGCCTTTGTAGAGCAAGGTGTGGAATAAATCTATAAAGCCACACCAGCCAATAGCGATGGCTATGAAAACCACAAAATAATTTTTAGTAAAATGCCGCGATACCACAGTGACGATCAGCGCTGTAAGCGCAATAATGATGGAAATTAGTTCTGCCAGGGTATGGGTAAACAGAAAACCAAAACTTTGATTGGTCCACCAGATCAGCAAGGCAAAAATCGTCGGAGGAATGATCATCATATAAGGAGAAATAAACGACTTGAGATCGAATACATCCGGTGAAAATAACTCCCTAGATGATTTAGACATAAATTTCCCCCAATAAAATTCGTGAATAGTCGTATGTAATTCAGTTGTTAAGTATCTTATTCCAGTTAAAATTTACATGATAATTAACCTGAATTCGATAAGAACATGGTAGATAAAAAGGGCACTGTTGCAAATAACCACGAATGGTAAGCTGAAGACTGTTTTAGCTAAAGGTGCAGCATATGAATCCTTTCCATGGTCGGCATTTTCAGGGCGAAATCATTCTTTGGGCTGTGCGCTGGTATTGTAAATATGGCATTAGCTATCGTGAACTGTAGGAAATGCTGGCCGAACGGGGTGTGAATGTTGATCACACGACTATTTACCGTTGGGTTCAACGTTATGCTCCTGAAATAGAAAAACGTTTACGCTGGTATTGGCGTAATCCTACAGATCTGAGCTCGTGGCATATTGATGAAACCTATGTAAAAGTGAATGGACGATGGTCTTATCTGTATCGTGCAGTCGATCAACGTGGCGATACCATTGATTTTTTATCTTTCTTCTAGACGTAATACCAAATCAGCATATTGTTTTCTTGGAAAAATTTTAAATAATGTGAAGAAGTGGCAAATTCCACAAGTGATCAACACGGATAAAGCACCCACATATGGACGTGCTTTATCACGGTTAAAACGGGAAGGTAAATGTCCACCAGACCTTGAGCACAGGCAGATTAAGTATAAAAATAACGTGATTGAATGTGATCATGGCAAGCTAAAGCGGATCATCAGGGCCACATTAGGATTCAAATCTATGAAGACGGCTTATGCCACAATTAAAGGTATTGAAGTCATGCGTGCACTACGTAAAGGACAAGCATCGTCATTTTATTATGGTCAGCCTCAGGGTGAAGTGTGTCTAATCAACAGGGTTTTCGGTCTCTAAGTACTTTTTAAAGGGAACATCATCGACTCAAATCTCTATTTGCAACAGTGCCCATAAGATCGGGTATGTCAGAGTCAGCTCTGTTGACCAGAATATTGAACGACAACTTGAAGGAGTCGAAGTCGACAGGGTTTTTATCGATAAGGCCTCTGGAAAAAATACTGCTCGCCCGAAATTTCAGGAAATGCTGAGCTATGTTCGTGAAGGAGACATGATTGTTGTTCACTCCATGGATCGTTTCGCCCGGAGTCTGAAAGATTTAGTTACTGAAGTTGATCAGCTCGTAAAGAGAGGAGTAGCCATCCAGTTTGTCAAAGAGAACATTACTTTCACGGCTCAGGCTACGCCTATGGATAACCTGATGTTGCAGCTCATGGGTGCTTTTGCTCAATTTGAGCGAGAAATTATCTTAGAACGTCAGAAAGAAGGGATTAAAATTGCAGCAGCTCAGGGCAAA
The DNA here is from genome assembly GCF_013419245.1 of Acinetobacter sp. YH12095. Lineage (NCBI taxonomy): Bacteria > Pseudomonadati > Pseudomonadota > Gammaproteobacteria > Moraxellales > Moraxellaceae > Acinetobacter > Acinetobacter sp. YH12095. Next base: position 5,681 of record NZ_VPAL01000007.1, on the reverse strand, counting down.
TATAAAGGTCGTGTACATAAATTGAATCCCGATCAGGCCAAAGCGTTACAAAAAGACTGGAAAGAAGGAAGGTATTCATCCAAAGTTGAGCTGGCAAAAGCATTTGATATCAGCCGGCAAGCTGTTTATCGGTATTTGAAAAAAATTAATTAGGTCACTAGATTGGACTGCTCCCAGTATCCTAGACATGATACAGCCTCGTTTTGAAGCTTCCTCAAAGGCTTCTCGAATCATCCCATCAAGATGGATTATGCTTACTTATTAATATCAGAATTTTAGATATTATAAGTGAAAAAATATAAATTGGATTAAAAGTAAAAAATGAAGAATGATAAGAATTCAAAGGAAATTAGTAAGGAATACTAAAATGGACAATAAAATTAAAGTTGCTGTGATTGGTGGTGGTATTGCAGGATTGGCACTTACGACCCAATTGGTAAAGTATCAACACTTAGACGTCCATCTTTATGAATCTGCTCCACAATTTTCAGAAATTGGTGCGGGAATTTCTTTCGGTGCAAATGCTGTAGAAGCCATCCATTTACTGGGTCTAGGTCAAGAATACGAAACTATTGCCGATAAGGTAAAAGCTCCTTATACCGATATCTGGTTCCAGTGGCGGAACGGCTATACCGATGAATATTTATCTGCTTCTGTCGCTCCCAAAGTAGGTCAATCCTCTGTTCATCGTGCTGATTTTTTAGATACTTTAATTCCTCTCGTCCCTTTATCCAACGTACATTTTAATAAACGTATACAGCAGATTGATGCGACTGCTGATCAAGCCAAAATTACTTTTATTGATGGGCAACAAGTTGAATGCGATTATGTAATTGGCTGCGATGGTATCCGTTCAGTGGTACGCGATCATGTTCTGGATTCTCATAATCTTCCACGCGTCACGCCTCAATTTTCTGGTACATGGGCATATCGCGGCATTATTAAGTTTAAGGATTTTCAGCAGGCCATCAAAGAACTCGGTAATGATCCAGAGTTAGCTGACGTTCCGCAAATGTTCTTGGGTAAGGACAAACACATCTTAACCTTCCCGATTCGTCAGGGGGAAGAAATCAATATTGTCGCGTTTAAGTCTGACCGTACGCAAACTGTCTTGCCTGAAAATACGCCTTGGACAAAATCCGTTTCCAAACACGAGATGCTCGAAGATTTCGCGGACTGGAGTGATAGTTGTCAGGCATTACTGAATTTAATTGAAGCTCCAACGCTTTGGGCACTGCATGAAATTCAGCCATTAGAGACCTATAAAAATAAGACAAACAATGTGATTGTGATTGGTGACGCTGCACATGCCATGTTACCGCATCAGGGTGCCGGTGCCGGTCAAGGATTAGAGGATGCATTGATCCTGGCCAATTTGCTGGCTAATCGACAGCTGACGCGTGAAACCATCAAATTAGTATCTGGAATTTATGAAGAAGTACGTCTAGAGCGTGCTGTAAAAGTTCAGCATACCTCGCATGAATCGGGTGAGATTTATGAACTTTATTCACCACTATATCCGAGTCTTGAGGAGATTGGCGCTCATTTAGCTCATCGCTTTGATTGGTTATGGCAGCACTCACTTGAACAAGACATTGAAACAGCTATAACGTCGTTGCAAAAAGAACTACAGCATAAAATCAGAATGGCTGGTTAAGTTACTAAATTAAAATAAAAAAATTGCACAATGTTTCGACCAGGGAGGTCAGTTATGCAAAGTATTAATGCGAATGAAATTATAGATCAGGCCAGATTGAAAGCAATTCACTGGCGTGTGATTTTACTGAGTGCCTTAATTATTATTTTTGATGGTTACGATCTGGTGATTTATGGTGTTGCCTTGCCAAAACTCATGAAGGAATGGCAAATAGATACTATCACTGCGGGTTTTCTTGGCAGTGTTGCCTTATTCGGCATGATGTTTGGTGCGATTATTTTTGGCAGTTTGAGTGACAAGTTAGAAAGTTATGGGTTTAGCCGTAAAAAACTCATCGCGCTTTGTATCTTCTTGTTCAGTGGTTTTACCTTGTTATGTGGCTATGCAACTAATCCACAGAGCTTTGGTATCTTTCGCTTTCTGGCGGGTCTCGGCTTGGGCGGAGTTATGCCGAATGTGATTGCCCTGATGACTGAATATGCACCGAAAAAATTACGTGCAACGCTCGTTTCACTGATGTTTAGTGGCTATGCAGTGGGTGGGATGTGTTCAGCACTATTAGGAATGTGGTTAGTGCCGCAATTTGGCTGGAAAATCATGTTTATCATCGGAGGCTTACCACTATTGCTGTTACCGGTGATCTGGTATTTGCTACCCGAATCTATTGATTATTTAGTACGACGCAAAAAAACCGAACAAGCTTTTCAGATCCTTAAACAAATTGATAGCAGTATCACGTATAACAACCAGACGCAGATTATCCTGCATCATGAGAATCAAGCTGTATCTAAGTCACCAGTGAAAGATTTATTTGCAGAGAATCGTGGTCCTGTGACTTTATTGTTCTGGACCAGTGTATTTATGGCTTTAATCCTGGTCTATGCCTTAGGCAACTGGTTACCAAAACTCATGGTTGAGGCGGGATATGATTTATCGACCAGTTTAGTCTTCCTTTTTGCACTCAATATTGGTGGTATGTTAGGTGCGATTTTTGGTGGATATCTGGCAGATCGTTTTAATTTGGCCAAGGTGTTATGTACATTATTTGCTAGTGGTGCAATTGCCTTGTTCTTATTGAGCTACAGTCTACCGACTTTTGTTCTTTATATCTGTATCGCAGTTGCAGGGGCAGCTTCTATTGGCGGGCAGATTTTATTATTGGCCTATATGTCACAATTTTACTCATCCAATATTCGCGCGACGGGTTTAGGTATGGCCTTAGGAGTAGGGCGTCTAGGTGCAATTTTAGGTCCAATTTTATGTGGTTGGTTGCTGAGTTTGAGTTTACCGCTCACTTATAATTTTATTGCTCTGGCTATCCCATGTATGATTGCAGTGATTAGCGTTTCAATGATTCACTATCGTCTGAAACAGAAAAAATTAAAAGCTGTGGTTGTACAAGCTTAAAGATTGATTCAGGGAGGGTAACCTCCCTGATTGATATTGGAATATTAAAATTGATTGATCTGAGTCTTATTAAAGTTTTTATTGTCATCTACGAAACAAAAAATATTAGTCATGCAGCCGAAAGGCTTAATTTAAGTCAGCCTTCTGTGACCTACAATCTCAATCGTTTACGTAAGTTTCTTAATGATCCACTCTTTGAACGCGACAAATTTGGCGTCAAACCCACCAAGTTGGCCCAGATTTTATATCCGAGTTTTAGTCAGTCAGTTGCTGAAATTGAAACTGCCATTGCAGCGACACAACAGTTTGATCCCAAAACTTCAACTCGGACCTTTCGTCTTGGTCTGTCCGATTTAGGTGAGATCTGTTTATTACCTTCACTGATTCTATATCTATCTAAAGAAGCCCCTTTTATAAAAGTTGAAATTGAAGAAATTCATTCAAATCAAGTGGAAGCATGGCTGATTGAAGGTTTCTTGGATGTTGCTGTGTTTAATAGCAGCTATACCGTGATGCCCAAGATTGAATCACGCAATTTATTTGAAGAACGATATATGTGTATTGCTCATAAACAGCATCCACGTATTCAGAATCAATTGAGTTTAGAACAGTATTTACACGAGAAACATGCTGCGATTAAATCTTCTACCGGCCATATTGAAATTGATCAAAGGCTGAAAGAACTTGGGTTGAAACGGAATATCATGCTGGAAGTGCCACATTTCAGTGTATTACAGGATGTCGTGACGAATTCGGAATTACTGGTGACCCTACCTTCACGTGCTGCACGCGTCTATGAACGTAATAGTGACGTCAATATTTTTGAATTACCTTTTACGGTTAAAACCTTTAATGTCAGTGCCAACTGGTACAACCACCATGATGATTTAGAGGCTCGTACCTGGTTTATCCATACGTTAAGAGAAATTTTTCAGTCTTTATAGTCTGGTCAGCTTTATCCATCCTTCTGATAGAATATGGAAACAAAATCGTTTCCATTAACTATACCAAGCCAAGTTCACGTGTTAATTGCTCAGATTTTTCCATAATAAAATTCAAAAAAGCTAAAGGTTTGCTGCGCTACGTCATCGTACTGCGGATTCCATCCTTAAAATGATGGGTGGCCGTATTGAAACCTTACAAACTGCAGAGCATGCGCAAGCACAGGAAGCTTTTGTTGATGAAGAACGTTATATGATCGGTGGGGTATTGACCCTCGCCGAACGTTCGGTGGCCTCGATTATGACACCACGTCACCAGATTTCCTGGGTGGATGTAGAAGATGATCTGGAAAAAATCCGTGAGCAGGTGTTATCTGTACCTCACAGTCTCTTTCCTGTATGTCGTGGCAGTCTGGATAAAGTCCTTACTGTGGTTCGTGCAAAAGAATTAATTGATTCTCTGGATGATCCTGAAGCACTGCAGCAACTGTTAAAGCGTCAACGTCCTATTTTCATTTTTGAAAAAATGAAAGTGATTGATGGTAATCCCCCCTAAAAATAATAGGATCTAAAAGTAGAATTTTCTCTTAAGATACGAGCAGGAGATTCTGCATGAAAACATCTAAATTTACTGACAGTCAGATCATGTCCATCTTGAAACAGGCAGAATCTGGCACACCTGTAGCGACCCTTTGCCGTGAACACGGCATGAGTAATGCTACCTTTTATAAATGGCGTGCCAAATATGGTGGTATGGATACATCATTAATGGCTCGACTGAAAGAGCTAGAAGCCGAAAATACCAGACTTAAAAAGATGTATGCGGTAGAGCGATTAAAGGCCGAAATCATCCAGGAAGCGATGGCAATGAGCAGCACTGCTGCGCAAGGGTAAAGCCATCTTGCCGGCGTAAGATGGCACAACAGGCAGTTGCCCAGCATGCCATTAGTATTCGTTTGGCTTGTAAAGCATTTGGCATTAGTGAAACCTGCTACCGCTATCAAGCCAAACTCAGCGATGACAATGCTCTCATTGCTGAACAGCTCATTGAACTCACTGAGGAAAATTCCGATTGGGGCTTTGGTTTGTGCTTCTCGTATTTACGGCATGTTGAGAGTTGCTGCTGGAATCACAAGCGGGTTTACCGCATTTACTGTGAGTTGGCACTGAATCTGCGTATTAAACCGAGAAGAAGACTAAAACGGCATGCGCCTGAACCATTGAAAGAACCAATCCGAGAAAATCAGGTTTAGTCATTAGATTTTATGCATGATCAGCTTTCCGATGGTCGCAAGTTTCGATTATTGAATGTGATTGATGATTACCGCCGCGAAGGCCTAGCCATTGAAGCAGGGTTCTCATTGCACACAATCAGGGTTATTCGTACGTTGAATCAATTGCTGGAGTGCAGAGAAAAACCGTTAGTGATCCGATGCGATAATGGTCCCGAATTTATCAGTCACGAATTTGTGCGCTGGGCTACTGAGCACGGTATTCGTATTGAATATATTCAACCGGGTAAGCCACAGCAGAATGCGTATATTGAACGCTATAATCGGACCATACGTTATAGTTGGCTGAGCAAGCATTTATTTGATACTTTGGATGAAGTACAAGATTATGCAACAAACTGGTTGTGGCATTACAACCATGAAAGACCACATCAAGCTAACAAA